>CACBCS010000010.1 GCA_902537815.1 uncultured Pseudohongiella sp.
GAGCGGTCAAATTCTCCGGGTCAGTCACCCGCGCTTCCCAGATAATGGTATCTGCGCTGATCCGGGTGAAGCGCTCAAGTACATGGAAATTTTCAGAGATCGGCACCCCCTTGAGGCGCCCTCCTGCCATGCTGTTGGCCAGCATGCCCCGATCATTGAAATTGGTCGTTTCTACCTCCAGCGTGTCACCATCCCATCTTGCCACTGAGTCCCCCATCCACAGCTTCACCTTGCCATCGATGTGTCCACTCTTGGTCAGCGAGATGGTGCGCACGTCATGGATCATCTCATAGACGATAGTGAAGCTGTCATCGGTCTGCAGGAAACGATAAGCATTGTTATAGCCTGCCGGCAGCATGGAGCCCGGCACTCCTCTCGTAATGCAGCGATCCCAAACCGTGTGATAGATGTAGTCATTCTCGACGTTGGCAAAATAGAAATCACGCGTCGCCAGCGCGGACTCGCGAATGGGCGCACGCCCGTTCGGGGGATCAATGATCATAGATGTCTGACCGGTTGAGAGCACGGTATCGCCGGAATCGAGCCAGATTTGGTTGTAGCCACCGACGCTGCCGCCGGCCTCAACCACAATATTATTGTCGTTACGCTCACGCCGCACCGCGATGTCCTGCTCCATCGAGGCAATTTCGTCCTCACTGAGAAACGCCCGGTCTGACAGCGCAGCAGGTCGCTCAATCGGCGTGATGGTGTCGTTTGTCCACACACCCGAAAAATCAGGCTGACCATTGGCAAGCCGGGGCACCAGATAGTCCTGCCCGCTGACACCGGAGCAGGCGAGCAAGAACACGGAGCAAGCCGCCAGTGTTTGAGAGAGAGGTCGTCGCATGATTTGTTGCCTCACAGTGACATTGAGCGCGGACTGAAAGTCTGCAGCATACACCTGAGGCAGTTTTTGTGGCAAACCGCCCGGCAGCCCCACAACCCCGGCGCCGCCAGACTCAGAGGATCATTTGATGACGAAGAGCCAGCAAATGGTCCACGGGTACCCTGAGATGCACGCCACTGGTGCTTCAGTGTCACCGAAGCACCGCATAACCGACACGCGCTTAATGAAGCCCATCGCTCCAGGCCAACGGGCTAGCGACCGGCAAAATAGTCGGGGTTCTGGTAGATTGTCCTGCCGCGGGAAATCGTTTCGACAATATCAATGTCCGCCAAATCACCGGGCGCCACTGCCAGCGGGCTGGCCGCGAGCACAACCAGGTCTGCCCGTTTGCCCACTGAAAGACTGCCTTTTTCATCTTCTTCAAAGTACTGGTAAGCCGCGCCACCGGTGACAGCCCAAAGCGCCTCCTCCACACTGATTCGCTGATCCGGCCCCAGTACATAACCGGATCGGGTCTCTCTGTTAACGGCGATCTCCACCAGCCGCAGAATATCCGGTGGCACGACGGGGGCATCATTGTGAATGGTAATCGGAATGCCTAAATCAAGCGCATCCCGGGCCGGCGAGATGTAGCTGGCACGCTCTTCGCCAAAACTGATTCTGTGCCAGTCACCCCAGAAGAACGGGTGGACCGAATAGAATGAGGGCACAATATCAAGCCCGGCAACCCGCTGCAGTTGATCTTTACGCATCAGCTGGGCATGGATGATCACCGAGCGATGATCGGGAACCGGAGCGCCGGACACGACAGCCTCAACGCCGTCTATCATCAGCTCAATGGCCGCATCTCCGTTGGCATGAGCCAGTACCGGCACACCACGATCGATCATCATCCGGATGCGCCTTCGCCAGGCTGCCGGATCATAGGAAGGATAGGCAACGTAATCCGCTTCGGCGCCTTCAGGCCCCTCGGTGTAGGGCTCGGACATCCAGGCCGTACGTCCCTGTGGAGAGCCATCCAGAGTGAATTTGACGCCACCGTTTCTGATGCCGCCCACATATTTTGCATCCCGGGTCACCGCCTGCAATTGCTCATCTGTCAGAGGGTTCCCCATCACGTAGGTCACTATGTCAGCCACAAACGGCTCTTCGAGTGCTTCTTGTTTCAGCAGTTCCACATAAGCCGGCGGCAGATTGCTGTCCTGAATGGTCGTTATGCCGTAGCTGGCATATAAATCGACAGTCTCCCGCCTCAGTTCGCTCTGTCTTTCGGCACTCAGCAATTCACCGGCGCCGGGGAACAAGCCCATGGCGGTCTCTTCCATCACGCCATCGGGCTCAAGCGAACCGGGGCGACGCCTGATCACGCCCCCTTCGGGAGCCTGCGTAGTTTCTCCCACACCTGCTGCTTCCAGTCCTAACGAGTTCGTCGCCAGCAAATGTCCGGAAACGTGGCGGACGATTATCGGATGCCGGGTGCTGGCAGAATCAAGGTCATCGCGGTTGGGGTGTCGGTTCTCAGCAAGCAGCGAATCATCATAACCAAAGCCGTAGATGAGCTGTCCCGGGGGTATATCCTGCTGCTCGATGTGTAAACGAATTTTGCGAATCAGATCTTCAATAGACACCACTTCGCCCACCGGAGGGGAAGACAGATTCAGCATGTCCCCGTATCGTGAAAGCGCTGAAAAATGACCGTGCGCGTCGATAAAACCCGGGAGCAGTGCCTGCTCGCCCAGCTCAACGACACGGGTATCCTCTACTCGGGTGGCCATGACTTCTGCGCGATCACCCGCAGCAATGATGATCTCTCCCCGAATAGCGATGGCCTCTGCCCCCGCATCGTCCATTGTCAGGATATTGTCGCCAACAAAGATGACGTCAGCCTCCTGTGCCTGTAACACAGCAGCAAACAGTACCGACAGCAGTAACGCGTTATTGCAAATTGTTTTCTTGGTCACTTTTTCTTCCTGTTTTGGTTTTCCGGACCGGTGCAAACAGCCTATTTTTGCGGCAGATCAAGAACGCTCAGCACGGGCCGTAGGGCGTCTGCCCACTTAAGATACGCCGTCTCATTCGGATGAAGCAGATCGGGAAACTCAGCGGGCTTCGCGTTGCCTTTATCATCCGCGAACAGGGAAAACGTATCAAACGAGATGACGTTTTGATAGTCACCGGCAAGTTCAGCCAACAGGGCATTCACCTGCTGAATTTGACCGGTAGGCCGGTTCATAGCGCTCGAGCTCGGCATCACGTCACACAACACCACCGTCAGCGTCGGTGAGAAGTCAACCACCGCTTCCAGTATCAGACTGACGTTCGCTGCAATTACCTCAGGCGAGGCTCGCTCTTCTAAATCGTTAGTACCGATCAACAGAATAATCGCTGCGGGATCCAGTGCTAAGACATCCTGCTCGAGCCGGATCAGTACCCCTCTGGAAGTGTCCCCACTGATGCCGCGATTGACAACTCTGAGGCCCGGAAAGGCCGGGACAAGAGATTCACCCCAACCCTGCATGATCGAATCACCAAGGAAAATGGTTGCACCCCGGTCAGCTTCGGCAGTATCCGCCCACCGGGCACGGCGCGAAACCCAGAGATTCTGAAACCACTCGTAACGCCTGATCGGGCCCTCACCGGGCAGCCCGTCATTGCTCTCAGGCAGCGCGAAGGACAACTCTTCGCCCACTGCGCAGAACACAGTGATAAACATGAAGGCGGAACACGCAATGGCCCGCCCGAGGGCCGCATAAACTTCATAAGCAAATGCTTTCATGACTGGCTCCGTTTCATGTGATTGCCTCCGTCAAACCAATCGCAGGCAAGCTCGGTATCCCACTGTGGTGATCGCTCATGGTTCCTAAGTTCCTGCGCTTTTTCGCGCTTTTCTGTGCCTTTGCGCGTCTTGCCTTAAGTTAGCGCACTTTGCTGTGCTTTTCGATTTTCTCCGCGGGTATCACAGGCTTCACGCGGCGGCCCGGGCTTTCGGCTACCGCTTTGACTTTGCCTTACAGAGCCGGCAAGCTTCCTGACATCAGTAAACCGCCGGAGTTCGGCATTTTCATCGCACAAACTGAGAGTCTATGGACATTTTTCAGATCCTGTTTGAGGAAGCTTGGCGCTTTTTGCAAGTGTCTCAGGCGCTGGCGCTGTTGCAGTCAGGGGATTTGAGTGCGCTGACCACATATGACGGTCTGCGCGCGGTCATTCGCCCGGCGATTCCGCTGCTGCTGATTTTTGAAGCGGTTCTGGGGCTCATCTATAGAAAGCCACAATCGAAGGTTTATCGCGTCAATTTTCTGATTTATGTGTGCAATCGTTTCATCGGGAGATTTGTCTCCTTTGGCATGGTGTTGTTCTGCATCGGCCTGTTCCAGCGCTATGCACCCTTTCAGGTATCCTTGAGCTGGTTCGGATTCATTTATGCTTATCTTGTATGGGAGCTAGGGCACTTTTTATACCACTATCTTGCTCATAAGGTTCGCCTGCTCTGGTGTCTCCATTCCACGCACCATGCACCGGAAGATATGAATCTGTCAGTGACCCACGCTCATTTCTTCTTAGAGGCGCCCTATGCCGACACCATTCGCACCACAGTCTGTATTCTTCTCGGTGTTCAACCGGAATTGTTGTTTCTCATTATGTTTATCGATGGCACCTACGGCGCATTCATTCACATCGGCGACAATCTGGTCAAAGATGCTCGCTTCGGAGTGCTGAACAAAATTATGCTGACTCCTTCCCATCATCGGGTGCATCATGCGCGCAATCCGCCCTACATCGACACAAATTTCTGCAACCTGCTCAACGTCTGGGATAGGATATTTGGCACTTATCAGGAAGAAGACCGGTCCCTGACGATCGATTACGGAATCAATCGCAAGATGAATTCCGGCAGTTTTGTAGATGTGTATTTCGGCGAGTTTGTTGCTTTGGGCAGAGACTTACGGGCGGCGTCCGGCCTGAAAAACAAACTGCTCTATCTGCTCATGCCACCGGGATGGCACCCGGGCGGCGAGCGCCATACCGCTGCCTTGGTCAGAGAGCAGTATCTGAACACCGAAGGACGAGGAGTCTGACCCCTTAACAAAGAACACTTTCAGCATAAATTAACAAAGAACAGAAACGATGAGCACAAGCAATTTTGGCCGATCCATAGAGGCATGCGCGATGCATTACGGAGAAGAAGCAGACGCGGTAAAAGCCTATCTGAATAAGGGGCTGCAGCGCGCGCTTGACCTCGACAATCGCGGCCGGATCAGGTTTGACTCCGACGGCAAGCTCAGCAAAGACATCCTTGAAGCTTACTCACAGTACGGATTCTATGTGTTTGAGTCGGCCATCAGCCCAGAAGAACTGGTCGACATTCAGACAGATATGGATGAGCTGCGCGACAGATTCCCGGTTGCACGAGGTGCAAACGTAGACAGGCTGGGTCGCAAGGCTCTGGGCGTCGACTGCAAAGGCCCGGGTTTACGCTGGAGCAAACCGCTCAGCGATCCTTTCGGCGGCACATCAATCTCCAATGGCAGACATCAGGTAAAGCTGAAAGAGCTTGCAGCATCCGAAGATGCTCCGGATGACGCACCTTTCATTCTCTCCGGCTCCCTCCAGTTTTCGGATGCCGCTCTGCGGATTTATGCGCACCCGCTTTTACTGCGCGTGGCGGAAGCCATCAACGGCGAAGACTTTGCGCCATTTAACGAAGTGCTTTTCATCAAGGACCCCGGTCTCGGCGCGGCCGTGTCATGGCATCAGGATGGCGACACGCACTGGGCCAATGAAGCCTTTGATGAAGGCATCCATGGTTTCAACTTTATGGCGCAGGTCTACGGCAGCACACCGGTCAACGGGGTCTGGGCGGTTCCCGGAACGCACAAACTCGGCAAAATCGATATCAAGGCGATGGTTGAAGAGGCTGGCAGCGAGCGGCTTACTGATGCAGTTCCGCTGGTCTGTGAGGCCGGCGACGTGGTGATCTGCAACCGCCAGCTGGTGCATGGCTCTTTCGCAAACGCAGGGTTTGAGCAGCGGCTGACGATCAACTTTGGCTTTCACCGCCGCAGCTCTGTGCTAAATGTCAAAGGCGCGGGCATCCACAGCCCGGCTCAGGTCTACACCGATGAAATTATCCGGGAAAGATCGAGAGTAATCGGATATGCCATTGACGCCCGGCAGCAAAAATATCCGGACGAGCGGCCTTTCGAATATAAACCTTTTGCACAGCGCAATGAGACATTCCGCTGGAATGACAGCGCCAGGGCGGAACTAAAGGATTACAACCTGCTGGATCTGAGCATCTGAACTCTGAACAGACTTAATCATCGAGTTCATCCGAAATGACCTCCAGATACGCCGTTTCCAGCCGCTCTATGGCGCGCACATAGCCCGCCGGATCATAGAACGCCTCTGGTGAGTAGGCCTGCCCGATTTGATACTTGCTGTGCATGTCATACTGGCCATTGTGCGCGGAAACCCAGATGTCAATCGGCAGTTTTTTCTGGGCATTGTAAGTTGAGGCAAAATCTGACGCGACATTCTCATAGGTGGGCTCGACCACCAGACGCTTACCGCTGTTAATCGTTCCCATGTTGATCACGCCAACCACATAATCCCGGCCCTGCTCGCTGACGCTGAACGTGTAGCTGGAACTGCCCTCAGTGTGGCCGGGATGCTCGTGGACTTCAATACGCAGATCGCCCAGAGTGATGATGTCGCCCTGGGTGATGCGCCGGTCAACGGTCACCGGTTCAAAGCTCTGCCTGCCGCCAAAGTGAGGGTCACTGAATCCGCCATCTTCGAGAATCCGGGCATCCTTCGGTGTTGCCCAGACCTCGGCGCCGGTTAGCGCTTTAATCTCAGCCATGGCAGCGGTGTGATCCCAGTGCGCCTGCATGGTCAACAGCATTTTGATGTCCTGAAAATCAAACCCCAGCGCTTCAATATTGTCTTTGATGTGCTGAGTCGAATCGACCAGCCCGGTATTAATCAGAATGTGACCTTCCTCCGAAGT
Source organism: uncultured Pseudohongiella sp. (assembly GCA_902537815.1). Taxonomy (GTDB): domain Bacteria; phylum Pseudomonadota; class Gammaproteobacteria; order Pseudomonadales; family Pseudohongiellaceae; genus UBA9145. The sequence continues at coordinate 6,861 of CACBCS010000010.1, forward strand.
AATCAGAAAGACACTCAGATCAAGCATACCGACCCCATACAGCGGACCGATGATTTTGAAGGGGGGGTGCGGCGTGACCCAGCCGGCAGGTGGCTCGGACTGCGCAGCCGCGGCCGTCGAAAAGATCACAGAACAATGGGTCACGAAAAACAGGGCAGCGAAACGAAGTGAGGCATTCATAGTGCGGGTTCCTCGTTGTTTTTAGGGTTATGACTCAGCACTGGGACGTGATGTACATGAATCGCTGAACACTACCACAAGATTGAGGAGCATGCCCACAGCCTGCTCTGCCCTCAGACCAGTCGCCGTGGCGCAACACTTGCGGTAGCATCTGATGACTATCCTGTTGGGTCCGGCCACCATGGGATTATTTAGGCGTCTGCTGGTTGGGAGCCTGCCAGTTGGCAGTCTCACGGGCGACCAGGGTGCAACCCGGGGACGGGTTCGCTGGCTGAACGCGACCCGCGACCTGAGCAGACCGTCCGCAGGACATCACCTGGAGAAATTCATGAAGAACAAAAACAATAAAGCGCTTTATCTGTCTTCTCGCGCACGTCGACAATTCCTGAGAAAAGGCGCCGGCAGCATGGCTGGCGCCTGGCTGTCTGCCTGGCCCTGGCATGAACTCATGGCGCAGCAGGATCTCAACCCGATTGAAGAAAACTGGGATGCCGGGATCGTCAGACATCTGCTGCCGGCTGTAAATCATTCGACCTTCCTGATCAAAGCCTCTTTCAATCGCCCTCTTGAGTCAGCACCGACCCTGCAGATCCGGGCGGGAGCAAACCGCCTCGAGACTGTGGGTACCTTGAACGACACTGCGGGTGAATTCTGGCAGTTCTACACTGCCGATCTGCGTCCCGAAACGCAGTATGAACTCACGCTGCGGGATGGCGCAGGCAATTCACTGTGTGAATCCTGGCCGCTTTCTACTTTTCCTTCGCCGCAGCAGAATCCTGACCGGGTGAGGGTCCTGTTTTACACTTGCGCCGGTGGCCGTGAAGGGGAATATTTCGGCATCGGGGACCGTCGAGACAATTTACCCATTGCGATTCGCAAGAGAATTTTACAAAGAGGCCTGTCCTTCGCACCACAAGCCGCAGTTGCCAATGGCGATCACATCTACTGGGATCTCCACACCTGGCAGGGAGAACAGGCGGGTGAATTGAGTGCGCAGGGACGACAGTCCAACTTTGACTTCGCAAACAGAGTGCTCGGCGGCAGCAATGAAATGGCCCTAAAACTCGCCGCCGGCCCGCAGATCGTGCCACTGTACGGCACCATCTTTCGGTCAACGCCTGTCTATTTCCTGCAGGACGATCACGACCACTGGGAGAATGACTCGCCGCTGACCTATCCGGTACCCTGGTTCCAGCTGCAGTTGGCCCGGACGACGCAACAGCTGTATTACCCGGAGTTTCTCCCCGATGCCAATCGCTCTGCCGGTCTGCCCTATTCCACCCGCTCGGAACGCGGCGAGCTCTCCGAAAGCTTCGGCACACTCCGCTATGGAGACTTACTGGAAGTTCTGCTGTATGACGTTAGGCGCACCCTTAATGTGGGCGATCTGAACTCGGTGTTTCTGGATCGAACCGTTGAAAACTGGCTTGCCCAGCGAACCGCCTCAACAGACACGCAGCATCTGATTCACGTCCCGTCCAATCCACCCGGCTGGACGGCAGGCAAGTGGGGGGAGTGGTATCCGGATGTCTTGCATCCTGAAACCGGCGAGCTGACCACTCAGATTCCGAAGCCACACTGGCGACAGGGCTGGGCTGACCAGCATGACAGAATCATGCAGTCTCTGGCGGACATGAAGCACCGCAACCCGATGGTGATTTCTGGCGATCTTCACGCAACGGGGGTGGGCACCATGTTCGGCTCCGGCAACCGCAGTTTTACCGACAACCCGATCTCCACGGTCTTATGTGGCCCTGTTAGCACCGCAGAATGGGGATTCCCCTCTAACGTCAGAGGGGTTGCGGCGGCGCCTTCGGCCTACCTGGATTTTCAGGAGCAAATTCCACCTATTGAGGAGCATGGTTTCAGCATTGTCGATTTCGAGCGGGATCGCATTGAGGTCAAGCTGTTCAAGTGGGATGTCAATTCGCAGCCCCTCAGCGCCATTGATTCGCTGGAACCCTACCACGCATTTGCAGTGGAGCGGCCCTAGAGCGATGAACCTGATAACGCTCGTAAAGGACGGCCATGCCGGCACAGCGCCGCTTTGTGCGGGATACGCTGCAGTCCGGGCAGGCAATAGCAGGTGAATCCTGTCCGCTCATCAGCAGGAGAGAATTTTGCTGCCCGCCAGCTGTTTTTCAATTACCATCGCGCCAACAGCAGCGCTGCAATGAAGACAGCGCAATAAACCTGAACCTACGTTCAACAAAAGAGCAAATAGCACGTGTCACAAACAAAATCCTTCAGCAAAAGCGTCGATCTCATGTTCGACAGAGCCGCCGATCTGGTCGACATCTCACCAGGCCTGCGGGAAAAAATCCGAGTCTGCAATGCCACCTACACCACCCGATTCGGGGTACGCCTGCGCGGAGAAATTCACACCTTTATCGGTTACCGGGCGGTTCACTCCGAGCACATGGAACCGGTAAAGGGCGGCATCCGCTACGCGCCGTCGGTGAATCAGGATGAAGTCGAAGCGCTGGCCGCGCTGATGACATATAAGTGTGCGCTGGTTGATGTACCTTTCGGCGGATCCAAAGGCGGCCTCTGCATTGATCCTGGAGATTACAGCACAGAGGAGTTAGAACAGATCACGCGCCGGTTCGCAGCAGAGCTGATCAAGAGAGATCTCATTCACCCTGCGCAGAACGTTCCTGCCCCCGATATGGGAACAGGCGAGCGCGAGATGGCATGGATAGCGGATCAGTATTTACAAATTCAGCCCACCGATATTGATGCAAAGGCCTGCGTCACCGGCAAACCAGTGTCGATGGGAGGGATCGCCGGCCGCACAGAGGCGACCGGCCGGGGAATCCAATACGCGCTCAGAGAATTTTTCCGAGACAGTGACGATGTCGCCCGGGCCGGCCTGTCCGGCTCACTTGACGGTAAAAGAATACTCGTTCAGGGATTGGGAAACGTGGGCTACCACGCAGCAAAATTCCTCAGTCAGCAGGATGGCGCTATCATCACCACGGTAGTTGAAAGAGACGGAGCGGTTACGGCGGAATCCGGTATCGATGTTGATGCACTCAGAAGCTGGATTCACGAGAACGGCGGGGTCACCGGATTTCCGGGCGTAGAAGCGGTTGCCTCACCCGAGACTGCCTTAGAGCTGGAATGCGATATTCTAATCCCCGCTGCCACTGAAGGGGTGATCCATGCCGGTAATGCCGCCAGAATCTGTGCGCCGCTGATCATCGAAGCAGCGAATGGCCCGGTGACTGCTGAAGCAGACCAGATCCTTCGTGAGAAAAACTGCGTCATCATTCCTGATCTTTATGCCAACGCAGGCGGCGTGACGGTTTCCTACTTTGAGTGGGTCAAGAATCTCAGTCACATGCGCTTTGGTCGCATGCAGCGCCGGGAGCAGGAGGCGCGCAACGAACGGATTTTTAGGGAGCTGGAGGCTCTCTCGGAATCCCTGGGTAACGCGTGGGCGCTTTCGGAAAGTTTTCGGGACGAGTTCAGAGCCGGCGCCAATGAAATCGATCTGGTGCGCTCAGGTCTTGATGACACGATGCGAAAAGCGTTTCAAGAGATGCGGGCGGTGCTGCAGCAAAAAGACGGCGTCAGCGACTTTAGAACCGCAGCCTATCTAGTGGCCATCGAGAAAATCGCAGAAAGCTATCGGGTCAGAGGACATTAAGCGCAGCGAGACACCAACCTGCGCCGCCCAGCAATCTCGGAACTTTGCGCCGGGATCTTGAGCAGCGGACTGACCCGATTTCCGGCTGGCAACGCCGGCAATCTGCCAGCAAGCGGCTGCGTCGGTGGTGCGTGCCAGAACTGAGCATTTCCGGTCTGTCATTAGCGGTTCCGTCGACGCCGGTGGCGACTCTCGGCGTGTCCCGTAATCCAGCCGTGAGGTCACTTCCCGCCGCGCAACCCGGGCGTGTATTTTTGCCGAATCCGTGATTAACTGGGCGTGGATCAAGCAGCAGAATCACAGGCAGCCTCTGATCATTCAGTCATAAGAACAATAAGCGGCACATCATGATTGATAATTTTTCACTCAAACCGATGATTCTGGTCATTCCCGTCCTGCTCGCTCTGGTCTTTATCGAACTGGGCTTTGCTTACCTAAAAGGACGGAAAGTCTATAACTTTCAGGATTCGATCACTTCCATCAACATCGGTCTGCTCAGCCAGTTCGTCAATTCCACCGGCGCGGTATTTGGCGCAGTGATGTATGCCCTGATTGAAGCACGCTACGGCACCTTTGAATGGTCCACTGCAAGCCCGTTCACCTGGGTCTTTGCTCTGCTACTGTATGATTTTCTCTACTACTGGGTGCACCGGACCGGGCACATGGTGAACATCTTCTGGGCAGCTCACATCACCCATCACAGCAGCGAAGAATTTAATCTGTCTACCGCGATGCGACAGGCGTCAACGGGTTTTTACTTCAAATGGGTGTTTTACCTCCCCCTGGCGGTTCTTGGCATTCCCGTTCAGGTTTATGTCATCGTTGGCCTAATCGATTTGCTGTATCAGTTCTGGGTGCATACCCGCTTGATCGGCAGACTCGGCTTTCTGGAATGGTTCCTCGTCACCCCTTCAAACCATCGGGTACATCACGGGCAGAACGACTACTGCATTGACCGGAACTTCGGCGGAATTTTCTGTCTGTGGGACAGGCTGTTCGGCACCTATGCCGATGAACGCGAGGAAGAGCCCATTGTTTACGGCATCAGAAAGCCACTCGAAAGCTGGAGTCCGGTGTGGAGTAATCTCCACTACTACAAAACGCTCTGGCTGAAGGTAAAAAATGCCAGAAGCTGGCGCGAAGGGCTGATGTTTGTCATGGCCGAGCCGGATTGGTCGCCAGCGGATCAAGAAAATCCGTCAACCGAATCCCCAACGGTCGATTTCTACCAAAAGCACAGATCTCTCGCGCCGGCCTCAGTCCGGCTTTCAGGCATCGCCACCACGCTGGTATCACTGATGATGTTGATACTTTATCTGGGCACGCGGGATCAGATGCCGCTTGCCCAGCAGCTCATGTTTGTCGCAATTGTGATCGGGCTGTTCGCCGGTATCGGCAAATCCTGGAGTCTCGAGAAATTTCAGGCACCCCAGCATGACTAGCCTGGCCATTACCGACGGTCTGCTGTGTCTGATTGCTGCAGCGGCGGTAGTCACCAACAGACTGCCGCTGGCGTTTCGCATGGGGTCGGCGCTTCTTGCCGTCACCGCAGGCCTGGGGATTCTGAGATTCAGCGACTTGCTGCCGCTGCCTGCGCTGCACAGTTTCTTCTCAACTTTCAGTGCCTCTTCCGCCTTTCTGCTGATGGCAGTCAGCACCGTCTGGACCAGCAGTGCCGGAGCTACCCGAGCCAAGTATGCTTCGATTCTGCTGATCTTTTCAGGTGCTATTGGATTCGTGATGGTGGATTTGTTCGAGCTGACCCGGTTCGGACAAGTTGTGGCGGTGCTGTGCGTGCTACAGATAATCGTTTACTCAGCCAGACACAGACTGCTGATTGCCTTGGTGGGCGCGATCGCGCTGGAATTGGGTTTCATCCTGTTTGCGACAGGCCAGCGCGTTCCGAACCTGCTTCAGCCGGGCGACTTTCTCCATCTGCTGACTGCCGCCGGCCTTGTGCTGCTGGTGTGGTATCACCGGCGTGCGCCACACGCCAGCCCGTTGCATTCACGCTAGCACCGCCGCGCCCGCCCGCGGTTCAGCGGCTGTTTCGATTCTGAATGCCGCGGTTAAGAGTGCGAACGTGCTCGGCAATCGCCCTGATCTGGGCCGGCTCAAACGTTTGTCCAAACGACGGCATGTTGTTCTGGCCATTGGTGATAATGCTGGCCACATAGTCTGTTGAAAATGCAGCAAGCCCCTCCAGAGGCATGCCGTTATGACCGCCCTCGCCCCGGAGTCCATGACAGAAGACGCAGGTGCTTCGATACAGACCAAGACCTTCTGTGTTGGCCTGCGGTGGTGTCACCTTTTCCAGTGCGATCGCCGTTTCCTCACCCTCTTCCAGCAGCTTGAACATCCAGATGCTGTCACCCCGTGCAGAGCCGGCCAGCAAATTGCCGGCAGACAGCACAGTCACATATTGCTCGCCTTTATGTTCGAAAACAGTCGGGGGTGCATTGACGCCGGCATCGGTCATGAACTCCCAGAGCTTCTGACCGGTCGCGGCATCCATGGCGGCAAACCGCCCGTCATTGCGTCCTGCAAACAGCAGATTCCCCGCGGTTGCGACCAGTCCACTGTAGCAGCGTCCCGGCCACCGCTGCGACCACAGGCGCTTGTTGGTTCGCAGGTCCATGGCCGCGACAATTCCGGTGACCGCAATGGGGGCAAAACGCATGTTGCCACCGGTGTAGCGATCACCCGGCTCGGCTGAATCGGTATCTGCGTTGGTTGTATAGGCCGCCTGACGATCACCGGCGCAGACATAAATCACGCCCTTGTTCGGATCAACGGCACTCGGTGGCCAATTCGCTTCCCCTCGCCGAAGCAGCACCGGGTCATCCCAGAAAGGCGTGAAAATATCGCCGTCGTTCACCATGCGAAACCCTTCCGGTGCGATGTCAAGCGTGTGCGTCACGAACGCATCACCGACCGGGTAGGGCTGGGTAGCGGCGGTAGCCTGTCGCTCTTCCTGCGGAACAGAGCGCTCTTCGATGCCGACCAGTGGCTCTCCGGTGATCCGATCAAGGATATACACCCAGCCCGTCTTGCCCGCCTGTGCGAGTCCTTTTCTCAGAACACCCTCATACTCCAGGTCGAACAGGACAACAGGATTCGGCGCATCAAAATCCCAGATGTCGTGGTGAACCTGCTGGAAGTGCCAGCGATACTCACCAGAATAGGCGTCAAGAGCAACAATAGAAGCTGTAAACAGATTGTCACCGGGCCTGATTGCGCCGTTGTAGTCAGGCCCCGGATTGCCGGTCGAAAAGTAAATCAGACCCAGCTCAGGGTCCACCGCTGGCGTGTGCCAGACTGTACCACCGCCGGTTTCCCAGGCATCACTGTCGGCAGGCCAGGTATCCGAACCCAATTCGCCCGGTGCCGGCACGGTATAAAACGCCCAGAGCAGAGAGCCATCCGCGGCATCATAGGCCTTCACCCGGCCGCGCGCAGCGAACTCAGCGCCAGCGAACCCGCTGATGACCATACCGTCAAAGTACAACGGCGCACTGGTGATGGTGTAGCCCTCCTCCCAGCTTTCCGCCTGAATCGACCACACCTGCTCTCCAGTATCGGCATCGAGTGCCTTCAGCACACCATCGAGCTGGCCCACAAATATTTTGTCTTCGCCATAACCCACGCCCCGACTCGTCCAGCCACAGCAAATGGTTGAGATTTCACTGCTGAGTTGCGCTTCATTCGACCAGAGCATTTCTCCGGTCTCGACGCTGAGCGCGAAGACATCATCGGCACCGGTGATGACATACATGATACCGTCAATGATCAGAGGCTGTGCTTCACCCGAGTATTTCGCTTCCAGACCTGAACCATTCAGGTGTGTGCGCCAGACAGGCCCCAGGCGACCGACGTTATCAGTATTGATCTGATCAAGCGGAGAAAAATTCCTGTTGTACAGATCACCTCCGTTGGTCAGCCATTCGGTTACCGGCAGCTGCATCAGGGCATCGGCATCCGGTCGCACCTGCGAAAATTCAGCGGCCTCGCCCTGCGCGGACAGCATCATGACACAGGTCAGTACGAGAGTGTTGCGGCGTGAGAAGCTCATGTCTTGCCCCTGTCGAAGAAAGTCCTGAAAACGGTAGTGGCTGGAAATCGATCCTCTGACCGGCCCAAGCAGTGGTGTCGGCGCCGGCAAGCTGGAGCATTTCGTCTCACGTCCAGATCAATTACCATGCCTCTTATTATTGATCAGACTTTACCGCGAAGGTGACTCCATGCGCCACCCCAGCCTCAAGACTCTGCTGCTTCTGCTGAGCCTGACAAGCCTCGCACAAGCCAGCTATGCGCAGATTGCTGCGGAGCCTTCTCCGTTTGCATCCGATAACCCCAACGCGGTGGTGCCGGGTGAATTGTTCACCGAACCGCCCACGCTTATCAATCTTGGTTTTGAGTGGTTGATTCAGGGCGATGAAAATCGCGATGCCCGGGTCGAGGTGTGGTATCGAAAAACCGGGGAAGTGACCTGGCAAGATGCTCTACCCATGCTGAGGCTGAATGGCGAGCGCATCTACAGTGAGTCCCGACTCGACGTTATCACGCCCAACATGTTTGCGGGCAGTGTGCTGAACCTGGATCCGGACACCCGTTATGAAGTGAAGTTCAGTATCCATGATCCTGACGGTGTAGTAGGTAACCCTGAACGGCTTGCCACCGTGAGCACCCGCACCGAACTGGAACCCTATACGGGCGGTCGGGAATTCCATGTCTATCCGCATGGCTATGCGGGTGCGAAACAGGAACCGGCCTTTGAAGGACTCATGTGCGCTTACAATTACTGGTGCGCCGGCACTGACTGGGCAACCTCGGGCCGGCCTCGGGTGCGGGCCGGCGACAAGATCATCGTGCATGCAGGGACCTATAAGTACAACCGTTATGAGTACACCAATGATGCGACGGTCAATCGCACCACCCCGCTCGACGGCACCTACTACCTGACCGCAGATGGCACAGCCGAGCGACCCATTGCCATCGTAGCGGCCGATGATGGCGAGGTGATCTTCGATGGCAACGGCAATTATGCGCTGTTTGACGTACGCGCTGCCGACCACACCTATTTTGAAGGCATCACTTTCAGAAATTCAGAGATTGCTATTCTGGCAGGCACTCAGTTCATCGCCGGCGCTCAGGGGCTGACCGTAAAGCGCAGTCGCTTTGAAGACGTCGGTGCCGGCGTCTTCACCAATTACTCCGGTTCCCGCGGCTTTTATATTGCCGACAGTCACTTTATTGGTAGGAATGATCCGGACCATCTCATCGGCTGGCGTGGCGAGCTGTGGGCGCAGTTCGAAGGCGTTGACAATCAGATCTTCCCTCCGCCAATGCGCTCGTATGTCGCTGTCAAACTTTACGGTCCCGGTCACATTGTGGCCCATAACTATATCGCCAACTTCCATGATGGCATCAACATAGAAACCTACGGCAACCCGGACGGTTCAACCCCCTCGGGCCCGGACATCCCCGACGGGCCCAAATATCCGACCCGGGGTTACTGGGACCGACGCCCGGTGGCAATAGATTTCTACGGCAATTACATCACCAACAGCCACGACAACCCGATTGAAGCTGACGGCGGGATGCACAACATCCGCATCATGAACAACATGCTGATCAATCACCCCTCCCATGCCTTCTGCAATCAGCCTGCTTTAGGAGGGCCTGTCTACTGGATCAGGAACATTGCCTATCACCTGCCCGGCGGCTCAACCCGCATCACAGCCGGCTCCGCGGGTGTGGTGTTCTACAACAACACCATTCTTTCAGAAACGTCTGTCGCAGGCGCCTCGAATGCTCACTGGAGAAACAATCTTTTTTTAGGTGAGGAGTCACAGGATATGATCTTCAGCGTGACGTCACTGACTGATTCGTCCAGCTCTGACTTCAACGGCTTTCGTCCGAACCCTGCCGCGGCGGCTGCGTTTTCATGGCGTTCACCACGGGCTGGCTCTCTGGCGGACATTACCGATCCGGATTACGAAGCGCAGCTGCAGTCTGTTGAAGCGGCCACCCTGGCCGATTATTCGTCACTTACCGGACAGGACCGCAACAGTATCCTGGTGGACTACGACATTTTCGTTAATGTCCCTCAGCTCAGCGCCAAGAATATCGATACCGTCCAAAGGCTCTATGACGCGGATTCAATGGATTTCCGCTTGCGTGCGGGAGCAAGTGCCATCGACAGAGGTACGCCGCTGCCCACTATTACAGAGGGTTTCAACGGCGGTTCCCCGGACCTCGGCGCACTGGAATACGACACACCGGTGCCGCACTACGGCCCCCGACCGTAGTCGGCACTGGCGGGAAACTCTACTGCAGCAGTGCAGAAGAGGTTAAAGCGGCATCACAGAGCGCTGGCAAGCGCTACCTATCCTTCTTATACTCAGGCGACTTACAACAACAAGACCCGGGCTTTATAGAGTCCGCCAAGGGAGGACCCCAGCATGAGAAAAATACTGATTGCACTTTTGACGACCCTGCCCGTGCTCTGTGCACCACTGCAGGCACAGCTGAGCAATGATGCCGGCAGACCGGATGCTGACAAGGCTCGGGATGCGGGCCGCAGACCCGCAGAAGTTCTGACCTTTCTCGGAGTTCAGAGCGGGCAGACCGTCGTTGATCTCATCGCCGCCGCTGGTTACTACACCGAAGTGCTCTCCCACGCAGTCGGGCCTTCAGGCAAGGTCTACATGCAAAATTCAGCCGCTTCTCTGACTGGCGAGCGGGGCGAGCGCACCGCCGCTGCCATTGGAAGCCGACTGGCCAACGGTCGACTTGCAAACGTCGAACGTCTGATCCGTGATCCCGATGATCTGGGTCTGCCCGATAATTCCGTGGACACCATCATCATCGCGCTGGAGTTCCATGAACTCTATCGATCAAACAATCCAAACGCTGTGGCCGAGTTTCTGGCCGAGACGCGCCGAGTCCTCAAGCCGAGTGGTGTTCTGGGGATCATCGAGCACGCCGGTTCAGCGCCCTTCGATCCAGGTCCGCTACACCGCGCCATAGAGTCTTAGGTGGTAGCCGATGTGCAGGCAGCTGGCATGTTCGCCTCCGCCACTTCCTCCATCCTGCGCAATCCGGATGACGATCGCAGTGCCGGTGTCTTTGCTCCGGGCCTGCGCGGAGCCACCGACCGCTTCGTCCTCAGGGTCGTCAAGACGAAATAAAACCCTTCGCCGCCCTTTTCCCTGGCCACGAAACACCTTCGAATCCGCCGGGAAAGGGCGTGCAGACGCGGCTGACACTCAGGGCGACTGATCGCGCACTGAGTGCCAGCCTTTTGCAGCAGTAAGAGCCAGCAACCCATGCCACACAGCGCCACCGGGCGGTCAATCGAATGATAGATGATGGCTTCGTTTTCCTGACAGCAATCGTGATCTTATGTGCATCACTGCTGGCGATGGAACGGGCTTTCACTGTCAGGCTGTTTACCTGGTTCCCCCCCATTGTGCTGATCATGTTCGGTGCGATGCTTGGCTACACCCTCGGCATCTGGGAGTTCACCGAATCGGTCCGAGCAACCAGAGAATCGACTCGGGATTTGATGATCCCGATGATGCTGTTTCTGATGTCGCTCAAATTCAGCTTTACGGAACTTAAAAAACTTGGCGTTAAAACCATACTGCTGTGTCTCGTGTCCGCCGCGACCATCGTAGCTGGCTTTGTGATTACCCATTTGCTAATGCGCGGTTTTCTGGGACAAGAGAGCAGCCAAACGTTTGGCGTCATGGCCGCAGGCTGGACCGGGGGCACCCAGAACTTTGTTGCCGTCAAGGAGGCGCTGCAGGTGACTGACAGTGCCATGAGCTATACGCTGCTGATGGGCGCCCTGTGCTACTCGGTGTGGCTGGTGGTTGTCATGGCGGTGAAGCCGCATCGGCGGGCAATCAACCAAAAGCTCGGCGTAGAGACGGTCGCAGATAAAGCCGGCTATCGTGTACCGGAGCCAGAGGGGAAACGAATTGATGCCTCTGGGCTGATGAGCTGTCTTGGCATCTCACTGCTGGCAGCCTCTGTCAGCACTTCTCTGGGATCAAAACTTGCGTCACTCGGACTCTCTTCAGCCATGTTATGGACAGTGATTCTGTCCACCGCTCTGGGCACTCTTGCCGCACATACTCCGTTGAGAAAATTGCCTGCCGCAGAAGAAGTTTCGGGAGTTATGCTGTATATCATCGTCGCTCTGATCGGAGCCGAGGTGAGCCTGGCTGCCATTCTGGATGCACCGTTCTATATCCTGTCCGGCTTTTTCATACTCGGCCTGCACGGCGTTGCCATGATTGCAGCGGCAAAAATTCTCAAGATCGATATCGCCCTGGCGGCAATTGCCTCCGTCGCGAATATCGGCAGCGCGCCGTCTGCCACGGTGGTTGCCGCCACCTTTGAACAACGGCTTATCCCGACAGCGATCCTGATGTCACTGTTCGGCTCACTGCTGGGGTCATTCCTTGGCCTGCTCACTGCGCAAGTGCTTCTCCGGCTGAGCTGAATAAGCGCCTGATTACGGTCTAACCAGGGACAGTTGTAACATTGTCTTTGGCGCGCCCCTGCATCTTCGCAAGCCGGCGCGTGGTCAGCAGACTGCATCCTTGAGTTGCCTGTCACGCCCGCGTCGGACTGTGCTAAGGTAAGGCACAAAAACGCCCGGGTTGATCAGGCCGCATCGCGCGCTGGTGCAGAGCGACAGCAGGGTCAGAGGGAGTCAATTGCAGGGGGGCACTCGCCTCGGGCCGGTATCTGAAAGGAGACGACGAAGTGACAGACATCATCAGAATACTCAGGCGGATTTCTCTCGGGCTGCTCATCACACATTCGGCGGTCGTTCTGGCGAATGGTCTGAGCTACACAGCCCTGGATGAATATGTAGACACCGCAGACGAGAATTATGCCTATACCGTTGCCGACACCGTTGCAGGGCCGGGATACAGGACACTGATAATAGAAATGACTTCTCAGCAATGGCTGACCGAGGCCGAAGTCGACGACCCCATCTGGCAACACTACATGACAGTGACCATTCCGAATACTGTCAACAGCAACATCTCCTTTCTGTACATCACCGGAGGCAGCAAGTCGAACAGTCTGCCTGAGGGGGCGCCTGAGAACGATATCACCCGAGCACTCAGAACTCAGACCGTCGTCAGCACGCTCTATATGGTGCCGAATCAACCTCTTCGCTTTGCTGACAGCCCCGATATTGGGCGGACCGAAGACGCGATCATCGCTTACACCTGGGACAAATACTTACGCACCGGTGATGAAAAGTGGCCTCTGAGGTTCCCCATGACAAAATCTGCCGTCAGGGCCATGGATACAGTCACCTCTGTGGTGTCGAGCACATCAGAGAACGCACTGATCGTGGACAAGTTTGTTGTCGCAGGCGGTTCAAAGCGCGGCTGGACTACCTGGACAACCGCTATCGTAGATCCCAGAGTGATCGCCATCGCACCGATTGTAATCGACATGCTCAATGTCAGTGATTCTTTCAAGCATCACTACTCGGTTTACGGAGCCTATTCTCTAGCCGTTATCGATTATGTCACTAGCGGTGTGGTCAACTGGATAGACACGCCCGAATGGGATGAATTGATGGATATGGTAGAACCCTATGAATACCGGGACCGGCTCACCTTACCCAAATATATCCTGAACTCTACGGGAGACGAGTTTTTCTTGCCCGATTCATGGCAATTTTACTGGGACGAACTTGTCGGGGAGAAGCACCTACGATACGTGCCCAACTCCAATCACAGCATGAGCGATACCGATGTGATCGACAGCCTGGACTCTTGGTACCACTCAGTCGTCTACAACGTGCCACTGCCGCGCTATTCGTGGCGCGTTTCTGACACAGGAACCATTACCCTGTTTTCACTGGACGAACCCGCAAAAGTCCTACTCTGGCAGGCTACTAACGAATCCGAGAGAAACTTTACTCAGGCAAAAATCGGTCGCGCCTACAGCAGCACTGAAATCCGTGCAATGGCCCCCGGAGTCTATGAAATCCAGATGGAACAGCCGGCTTCAGGGTACGTGGCCTACTACCTCGAAGCCGAGTATGAAAGCGGCATCGCCGGTGTTCCGTTCAAGTTCAGCTCTGGTACTAAAGTGATTCCAGATACATACGAATATGAGTGGAAAAAGGCAACCGAGGAGTCTAGAACTCGCGATCCGTAGTATGCTTATCTATTACTTACCGCTATCATTTTAAAGCAATCGGTCGACGGTAAAAGTTATTCCAGGAAATAATCAGTGAACACTGTAGATTTCTTTACAGAGAATGAAAGTCTGCTAAGTGCCCTTGCCGCACTCGCCGTGATTGTTGGCTTTTTTGCCACAACTGGAAAGAATTTCATTGCTCGGATATCACAACCCACAAAGCCAGGCAGTCTTTCGGAGCGGCTCACACTGTCTGAGCTGAGCGCCCCATCCCCTCATCCCATCAATTACGGAAGCTCTGGAGGGATAAATATAGCGTATTCGGTATACGGTAAAGAAAACCCAACGCTGATAGTAACTCCAGGTATTATTTCCAATCTCCATGTTTCATCTAATTTGCCACCGATTAAAGATTCGATGGATGGGCTTGCCCGCTTTGCAAAAATTATAAACTTCGATAAACGAGGCCAAGGATTGTCCGATCCAACAAGCTCTGTTGCCACAATGGAAGAGAGGGTCAGTGACATCGAGTGTGTGGCTGATGCTTCTGGCTCAGATAGCTTTTTCTTAATGGGCATATCGGAAGGCGGCCCAATGAGCATTAAGTATGCTGTGGAAAATCCTCATCGGGTTCGCGGGTTGATTTTATTCGGAACAACACCTAAGTTCTCACGATCCGATGACTTCCCAATGGGGTTTTCAAACAAGACTCTCGATGGGCTTGCCGAGTCATGGGGCAGAGGAAACGGCAGACATATCTTGTTCCCCAGTATTAGCGCCGAAACTATTGATGATGAGACTTATCGCGGGTTCGAAAAATTACTTGCGGACAAGAGATCAATGATCCAGATTGTCGAATACATGAAGACGCTCGATGTAAGGCCATTACTTTCAAAAGTTTCTTGTCCTACTTTAATCGTGCACTTTACTGGAGATCTCGCGGTTCCGATTCGAATGGGAAGGTTCTTGCATTCCAATATTCCCAACTCAGAATTCATAGAATTAGACGGAGTTGACCATTGTGATCTTGCAAGGAGCCGCAAGGGCGTCGCGAGTATCAAAGCGTTTATCGAATCTGTTGGATACTAGAGTCGCTTTTCACTAATTTTCGCATTGCATTGATAAGGTCTTTCAACTGGCTTACATCCTCTGTCGAACGCCTGACGAGCAAAGAACCCTGGAGAGAATTGAAGATTACCCGGGACAAAGATTTCGGCGAGTCGATGAGCACGAGTTCGCCGAGTTCGACTCCCTCTCGCAAGATCTCCTCAAGCCATCGCTGATGCGCTTCAATAAACTGCTTCACTTCAACGCGCATGACTTCCGGCAGAGCAGGTATCTCACCCGCGAGCGCGCCGCAAAGACATACTTTGTCCGGGGTGGAAGCTAAAAACAGAAAGGGTGAGAAGTAGAACTCCAATGCATCCCAGGAGGACTTGGCGGGATCCTTGCTTATCTGTTGCAGTTGAGAGGCAAACGTGTCCCGGTAACGACGTATGATGGCAACACCCAGTTCTGCTTTGGTGGGGAAATGGTGGATGATACTGGGCTTTCTGATGCCGACTTCAGAGGCAATGTCTTGGAAGCTCATCGCCGAAAACCCCCCGGTCTGAATCAACTCCTGACCGACATCGAGAATCCTGTCTGCGGTTGCATTCATCAGTTAAGAGGAGGCGTATGCGCTTTCACAAAGGGAACCAGCGCTTCCAGTATTTGCGGGAGCTCTCTGCCAAATGCAAACGTGGAGTTATTGATCAGCGTCGTGGCAGACCTTGAGTTCGTGATCGGATGCAGGTTATCGCTGTACTGATCGTGATGCAGCAGCAGAGTCGCAGGAACCCGAATCGCGGCCAACGCTTCATCCGACATCCCCAGCGCCGTCTGAAAGCGAGTCGCCTGCAAGTGTTCACCTGAGGTTCGCATCGCCGCGAGGAAATCTGACACATTGGCCGCGAAGAATCGCGCTCGCCGCTCCGGCGTATTACGATCCAGATAAGCGCTCCAATATTCCGTTTCAGCAACGTCCTGCATTGACGTAAGAGGCAGATTATCCAGATGTTCTCTCGTCATCAGGGTTTTCTCTGGAAGATACTTAAAGAAATAATCCTCAGACAGACGGGCAGCCGCATAAGGGCCGCCAGTGAGCGGCGCAATAATGAGCGCTGCAATGTCTTCCGGATAGCGTGAGGCCAGTATCATGTTGGAGCGCCCACCAGAGGACATGCCATAGAATGCGGCAGGCGCCACCCCAAGGCGTTTAACCAAGATGTGCAGATCCTCACCCTCCTCTACCATCTGTGGCTGGCTGCCGAACGTAGCTTCTGACAGACCGATGTTCCGACGGTCGTAAATGATCACCCTGAAATCCGGCTCTGCTGCAGCAACATTGCGTGCAAACCCGCCGAAGCCATTGGTGTCTCCGTTTCCGCCCGGCGTGACGATAAGGGGAATCGACCCCTCAGGATTGTAAATCTCGACGTGGAGAGTCACGTCTCTTTCCGGTCTCAAATTGATTTCCCGGATTTCGACGAGGACGTCTTCGGCGCCCGGTTCAGGCTCGGCGTTGAAATATACGGGAAACCAGGAATTGTTCGCAGCACCGCGAAAAAGCGTCACATCACTTTCGTCATTCTCGAACGCACCGCCGAACTGTTCGTTGGGCTCACTGTTTGCCTGAGGCGCTGTTTGCGCCCGGGCTATTGTTGAGGTCAACAGGACAAGTAACGCCACCGAAAGTCGCAGCATGGTCTGCTTAGGATTTTTATTTTTCATCAGATTATCTCCTTTAGCCTGTAAACTACCGAACGGTAGGTAGTTTGTCAAATATCAACCCGACACTTTTCCACTGGCTTGAAATAGTTGATTTTTCGGTATTTACTGCGCCGATGTTTGAGCCTGATGCCAGCTCCCTCCTCCCTCTCGTCGTTACCCTTGTGCTGTCTCTCTCCACCCGCAACGTCATTGTGGGGCTTTTCAGTGGCGTGTTCGTCGGAGTAATGATGGTGCACGGCGCATCTCCGCTGGCCGCCATGAGCCAAATGGTCATCGAGCACCTCGTGCCTGAACTCACCGATTCCTATAATGCCGGTGTGCTCGTGCTGCTGGCATTCATCGGTGGCTTCGTGGCCCTAATGGAAAAAAGTGGAGGGGGCGCGGCCTTTGCTCAATCTATCAATTCCCGGATCAGATCGCGTCTCCAGGCTCAGCTGGCCGCCTGGCTCAGCGGGATTGCCATTTTCTTTTCCGATCTCGGTACGCCACTCATCATCGGGCCCGTTTTTCGACCACTGACCGATCGCCTGCAAATCTCCCGCCAGAAACTGGCATTTATCATCGACTCAACGTCTTCTCCGGTCGCGATCCTGGTCCCTTTTATCGGGTGGGGCGTCTATATCATGGGCCTGATGAGTCAGGAGTTCACCGCTCTGGGTCTTGAGCAGAATGAGTTCGCCGCGTTTGTTCAGACCATGCCTTTTCAGTTTTATGCCTGGCTGACGGTCGGCATGGTGCCTTTGATGACCGTGCTGAAGCTGGATTTTGGCCCCATGCAAAAAGCCGAAATTTCTGCCCGTCAGGACACTCATACATCACCCGCAAAAGCCGAATCTGACGGCAGCGAGATCAATGGCTTCACACACGCCAATGCCCGACCTGTGCTGGTCTGGGTGCCGCTGGCCGTACTCGCGGGTGTGCTCTGCTGGCAGCTGGTCCCACTGGGGTTCCCTCTCAAGCCGGTGTCCGGCTCACTGTTTCGCGCCGGGCTCTCCAGTGCCTATTTCAGTGCAGCCGTCACCCTGATTACTTTGATGGCCTTGCTCAGAGTCAGACCCGTTCTGCAGAGCATCGACATTTACCTGAAGGGCATGACCAACATGACGCTGGTAGCAGTGACCCTGCTGCTCGCGTGGGCGCTCTCTGATATCGGCCGGAGTCTAGGCGCCGACGTCTTTATCTCCGGCGTCACCGAAGCTGCCCTGCCCGTCTGGTTGCTGCCGGCAGTCATCTTTGTGCTGTCAGCAATGCTGAGTTTTGCCACGGGCTCGTCATGGGGAACCTTCGCCATTATGTTTCCACTGGTCATTCCCACGGCAAGCCTTGTGGGGGCGCCACTGTACGCCTGTATGGGAGCAGCGCTATCGGGCGGGCTGTTTGGCGATCACAGCTCGCCTATATCTGAAACGACAATCCTTTCCTCAACAGGTGCCGGATGTGCTCAGATCGAACATTTCAGGACCCAGCTACCCTATGCGCTTTTGAATGGAATGATCAGTTTATCCGGATTCTTGCTGGCCGGAATGCACGGTGAGTACTGGATACTTTTAATGCTGATCGCTCTGCAGTTCATCCTTCTGATGAGCCTGCAGCGACTGATCACACGCGAAGGCAGGAGAGGCGTCTGAAGTCATAGCGGCCAGATCGCCGCGGCCGGTTTACCGTGAAAAGAGCAACAGACAGTTAGGCGGCCTTCTATTTAACGAGCAGATATCCTCCCCAGAAATAAGGATGCCCGAACCTGGGTGAAGCCTGCATTACGCGCTGAGCGGCTTGCAGAGCAGTCGCTGGCTGCAGGCCTGCTGCTCTGCCGTCTCGGTAATCAGCCATCAGCTTTTCGTGCGCCGCCGGGTTGGTCGACCAAAGACTCGCCAGATTTGCCGGCAGACCCAGACTGTAATGGGCACCCAACAGGCGATTCGCCTCAGCGGCTGCAGTGACGGGTGATCTGCTGACGGCCAGAGCCAGAGATTCTTCGGCAAGTGAAATCTGCAGCGCGTGATTTGCTGACGAAAGGACACCCTCAGGCGCAGAAGAACCGGCGGAACCTGTCGCGCGGTAAGTCACTTCTGCCGGGATAGGCGCCATCTGCAGAGTAAAATCTTCCAACAAATACTCACTGCCGGAGTAGAGCGCCGCATAGGGCACAGCGCGAAGGTCATCTGTGGCGGTTATGATCAGTGTGTCGATTTCGGCCTGACGCAGGTCAGCAACAAAGGGGCTGATTAAACTGTCATAGAGGTCGCGTGAGGCACGCTCCATGCCATTGAAACTGGAGTCGATCTGCAGTTCCTGGACAAAATAGCGAATCGAGCGTGTCATGTCTGGTTTGGCCATGTCTGGTTTGGCCATGTCTTTGGTGTAGATCCGGACCGTTCCGGCAATTTCCAGCAGATGGACGAGGCGGGTGTCGAGCTGAATCGAAACCAGACGAGCACTGTGCTCCGCCAGCTGACCGGAACCCACCTGAAACGCTTCTATCTGACGGATGTCTGCCTTCTCGGGCATGAGCGCGACCGCGCTGAGCCGGGCAATCTCATCGTAAAGTTGATTGACCGGCCCAGAGAGAAGCACCTCCCCTTCCGCCGACTCTCCGGCCGCCTCAAGGAGCTGGGCCAGTCCTGCCGGTTCCGCATCTGATGTCTCCTGTGCGGACAGGGCCGGTGCGAGGCCAGCAGACACACAGACCAGCAGCCCGGCCAGATGACCGGGACTGAGTTGTCGCCAGGACAACAGGAACAAAGAAGCGGTGATCGTCACGGCGCACAGATCCTGATGAATTTCTCTCAAGGGTTGCGCCAAGCTTACCCGTTCGTCCGCCCGGTTTAAATCAGCGCCGGACTGTAAATACTGATGAACCGATCAGCAATGCTACGCCAAGAAGTCTGGGTAAGAGGCGTCTTCAGGCGGAGTACCGGCCGACAGGCCTGCGTCACTTCATCCTGAGACAGGTTAGAAAGGCAACGCTCGGATCAGAGCGCACTGCGGGCAATGGACTGAATCCGCGCCACCATGGCGCGCAGACCATTGCCTCTGGAGGCAGAGAGATGATTGAGCAACTCCAGTTCAGCAAAGTACGCGTCAATATCAAAATCCAGAATGTCCTGAGGAGTGCGGTTGTTGTAGGCCGCAAGAATGATGCACAGCAGCCCTTTTACGATAAAGGCATCGCTGTCGACAGCGAGCTGGACCTTGCCTTGTTCGATGCGTTCGTCAATCCACACCTGACTCTGGCAGCCTCGCACGAGCCTGTCCTCGGTGCGCTTGGCTTCGGGCAATTCAGGCAGGTCTTTTCCAAGATCAATAATGTACTTGTAGCGCTCTTCCCAACTGTCAACGAAACCCAGGGTGTCCTTGATGTCATCGCTGCTGATCGAGTGCCTGAAAGGGTGATTGCTCATGTGGTTTACAACTTACTGTATGGAGGTGAAGCCGGAGGCGGCGCAGTATAACTGAAAGATCAGGCAGGCGTCAGAAGAACATACCGGTTTCCAGCTGCGCCTCTTCAGACATCATCTCGCGGCTCCAGGGCGGGTCCAGCACCAGATCAACACTGACTTTCTTCACATTGGGCACACGCGCAAGCCGCACTTCAACATCACCCACAAGAACCGGCCCCATACCGCAACCCGGCGCTGTCAGGGTCATGTCAATCTCGACCGAACCCTCTGCCTGGCTGATCGCCACTTTGTAAACGAGCCCCAGATTCACAATATCCACGGGAATTTCGGGGTCATACACGGTGTGCAGGGCTTCCCAGACCTGTGCCTCATCAATTTGACCGTCCGGCCGGGGATCAAACTCCAGCCTGATCGGCTCCAGACCCAAAGCGTCGGCGTCAGTGCCATCGACGCGAATCATATTGCCCTGATGAGTCACCGTATAACTGCCGCCAAGAGACTGCACCAGAGTGACAAAGGTGGCCGCCGGAATAGTCACCGGGTCACCCACCGGCACCAGACGGCCCGGGCAATCTCGTGTAGTGGTGAGTAACGTCCGTTCTTTGCTCATCATGAAGAGAGACTCTAGGACGCCGAGATATCAAAACTTTCGCCACAACCGCAGGCGACACTGACATTCGGATTGTTGAACTGCAGCGTTCGATTCACACCCTGCAACACCATGTCGAGTTCAGATCCGCGCAAGTAAGGCAGCGAGCCGACATCGACATACACTGTCAGACCATTTCCTGCACTGACCGTCAGATCACCGCTCTGCGGCGCACTGACCTCTTCCATGACGTACATGTAGCCGGTGCAGCCACTCTCTTTGACGCTGAGCCGCACCGCCGACATGCCTTTCAGCTGAACCTGTTTAAGCAGGTGCGCGGCGGCCGCTTCTGTGACAGAGATGACAGATTGCGAGTCATGGGCTACGTCAAAAATTTCTACACTCATATTTTTACTCCAGCGAATTCTTCTCTTCGCATAACAGCTGCCTGCCGGTTCACGCGAATAATTCCTGAATCTTTGCCAGTCCGGCGAACAGCGCTTCCACCTCGTCCAGCGTGTTGTACAAGCTGAACGAGGCGCGTGCCGTACCCGGCACCTCAAATCGGGACATCAAGGGTTGAGCGCAATGATGCCCCGTCCTGATGGCGATGCCCTGCTGATCGAGCAAGGTACCAAGATCTTCCGGATGCGTGCCCTCCAGCAAGAAGCTGAACACACCAATCCGGTTCCGCTCGGGACCGAGACGCCGAAGACCCCGAACCGACTCAGCCAGCTCATCACAGCGCCGCAGCAGCTGCTGCTCATGCTCCTCAGCTGCCCCTCGGTCCAGACCCTGCACCCAGCGCACGGCGGCACCTAATCCGATCACTCCGGCAATATTGGGCGTGCCGGCCTCAAATTTGAAGGGCAGGCGATTGAACGTCGTACCGTCAAAGCTGACCCGGTCAATCATTTCCCCTCCGCCCAGAAAGGGCGGCATGGCTTCAAGCAGCGCTTCGCGTCCCCAGAGCACGCCAATGCCGGTCGGGCCAAACAGCTTGTGTCCGGAAAAGGCATAAAAGTCGCAGCCCAGTTGCTGCACGTCCAGCGGCCAGTGGGCGATGGCCTGAGCGCCGTCCACCATACAAAGAGCCCCGACAGCGTGCGCTTTGGCTGCAATCTCCTGCACCGGATTGATGGTACCCAGCGCGTTGGAAACGTGATTTACCGCGACCATCTTTACGCGCTCATCAAGCAGAGCATCCAGCGCCTGTAGGTCAATCTCGCCGTCATCAGTCACAGGGACAGGAATCACTTCAGCCCCTCGCTCGGCGCAGATCAGCTGCCAGGGGACAATATCGGAATGATGCTCCATGGCCGAGACCAGAACCTTATCACCCAAGGCTAAATTGCTGCGCCCCCAACTCGCGGCAACCAGATTGATCGCCTCGGTCACTCCCCTCACCCAGATAATCTGCGCGGGGTTGGCGCATCCCAGAAATTCAGCGGTAACCCTGCGGCTGTCCTCAAAAGCTGATGTGGCGCGACCGCTCAGGGCGTGGGCCGCCCGATGCACGTTGGCATTATCATGCTGATAGTAATGCACAATGGCATCGATAACCGCCTGCGGTTTCTGTGTGGTCGCCGCGCTGTCCAGATAAACCAGCGGCCTACCGTTCACCTCCTGCTTCAGAGCAGGAAACTGCGCGCGAATCTCCTCTACGTTAAAGCTCATAGGCTTATCCTGATAACGCGCCGCAGGGGCAGAGACGGACCTTCCGGCACATCAGCCCCCCGCATCGTCAGAGTCCACAGCCAGGGCCGCACCGAAGTAATCTGTCAGCCGGGGCTTGAGGTATTCTCGCAGGGACTCAAGCCTTTGCTTTTCTACCAGTGCATTGATAAAGCCATAACTCAATAACACCAGCGCCTCGTCAGCAGGGATTCCCCGGGTTCGCAGATAGTGCAGCATAGACTCATCCAGCTGCGCCACGGTGGCACCGTGTGCACACTGCACATCATCCGCGTAGATTTCCAGCTCGGGTTTGGTATTTACTTCCGCCGTTGCGCTGGTCAGCAGGTTTTTATTACTCAGCTCAGCCCGGGTCTTTTGCGCATCAGGATGAATATGTATCCTGCCGTTGAATACCGCGCTCGCCTTGTCCCCGACAATGCCGCGAAAAGTTTCATCGGTCGTGCAGTGCGGCACTGCGTGTTCAATACACGTGTGATAGTCCACATGTTCCTGCCCACGCAGCAAATACATACCGTCCAGCTGGCAGTGGGCGCCATGACCCTGATGATTGATCACGATATCGACCCGCTTGAGTTTGCCCCCGAAGGCGGCGTGGAAGCTGTTGAGCGTTGCGTCCCGTTCAAGGGCTGCATGCAGACCGCCAATGTGCAACGCTTCCGCACTTTCCAGATGAAGTCGGCTATGGTTCAGCGTAGCGCCTGCCGCCAGAATCAATTCACTCAGCCCGTTGGTGAATGAGTGCCCCTGTCCGCTGAAATGCTCCACGACTGTGGCTTCACTGTGCTGTTCTGCCAGCACCAGTAAACGCTGCGAGTTGATCGCGGCGTCCACTTGCGGGCTATTGTGCCAGACAAGCTGAACCGGACAAGCGGCTTTGCTGCCTTTCTGGATCCTGAGAAAAACTCCGTCGGCTAAAACCGCATCGTTCAGAGCGGAAAACGGATGCTTATTGACGGGTACGACGGAGCCGAGGTGCTGCGCAATCAAGGCAGCCTGCGTTTGGTCCGCCTCTGAAAAACGCACCAGCTCAATCGCTGCATCGGGCTCAATCTCAGACAGATTTTCGCGCCAGAAGCCATTAACGAAAACCAGTCTGCTGCCTGCCAGCTGCGGCAGCTCAAGACCGAGCTCTTCGGCACTTTCTGCACTCTCACGCGCTGGCATGAATGGCTGCTGCAGCGCAAAGAGACTGGTGTATTTCCACGCCTCAGTCTTGCGCGTCGGCAGCTCGCTGCTTTCCCAGGCAGCGCGGCCGGCCAGACGACGGGCCTGAAGCCAGTCGGGGGCCGGAGTCTCTGCGTTTAACTGAGGCGTCAGCAGGTTAGCCATCAGGCCACCTCGCCGTCGTCGAGCCAGCTGTAGCCTTTCGCTTCGAGCTCGAGAGCCAGCGACTTGTCACCTGATCTGATGATGCGGCCGTCTGCCAGCACGTGCACAAAATCCGGCTCAATGTAGTCAAGCAAGCGCTGGTAATGGGTAACCAGCAGGAAGGATCTCGATTCGCTGCGCATGGCATTCACGCCACTGGCCACCACCTGCAGCGCGTCAATGTCGAGGCCACTGTCAGTCTCATCCAGAATACACAGCCTGGGTTCAAGCAGCATCATTTGCATGAGCTCGTTGCGCTTCTTCTCTCCACCGGAAAAGCCTTCGTTCACGCCCCGCTTGAGAAAGGCCTGGTCCAGGTCAGCCGCAGTACAGGCTTCACGGGCCCGACGCATAAATCCGACGGTGTCGTAAGCCGATGCGCCCTGACTCTCGCGCACCGCATCCACCGACGCCTTGAGAAACTCCATGTTGCTGACCCCGGGGATTTCAACGGGGTACTGAAATGCCAGAAACAAGCCTTCATGGGCGCGCTCCTCGGTATCCAATTCCAGCAGATCCTTGCCCAGAAATTCGACGCTTCCCTGAGTAATTTCATAGCCGGGGCGGCCGGAAAGTACATGCCCCAAGGTGCTTTTCCCGGAGCCGTTAGGCCCCATGATGGCATGGACTTCACCCTCACGGATTTCCAGATTAAGCCCTTTGAGAATATTCTTGCCCTCGACTTCAGCGTGCAAGTCCCTGATGCTGAGCATGTCGTTCAGTCTCCCGGTCGAAACAATCTAAGTTTGATATAACCAATGAGTGCGGATTATCAGCGCAGCTATCCTACTGACCCTTCAAGGCTCACTTCCAGCAGCTTGCCCGCTTCTACTGCAAACTCCATGGGGAGCTCCTTGAAAACTTCCTTGCAAAACCCGTTCACAATCATTGAGACCGCTTTTTCGGGATCGAGCCCACGCTGCTGGCACAGATACAGCTGGTCATCACTCACTTTGGAGGTGGTGGCCTCATGCTCAATAATCCCACTCGGATTCTTACTTTCGATGTAGGGAAAGGTGTGCGCCGCACACTGATCACCAATCAGCAGTGAGTCGCACTGGGTATAGTTGCGCGCTCCTTTTGCCGTTGGCCCGACCCGCACCAGACCCCGGTAGGCATTGCTGCTCTTACCGGCTGAGATTCCCTTGGAGATGATAGTCGAGCGCGTATTTTTCCCCAAATGGATCATTTTGGTGCCGGTGTCGGCCTGCTGCAGATTATTTGTCAGGGCGACAGAGTAAAACTCACCCACACTGTTATCGCCGCGCAGGATACAGCTCGGGTATTTCCAGGTAACCGCCGAGCCGGTCTCTACCTGAGTCCAAGATATCTTAGCATTGGTATGCGCCAGGCCTCGTTTGGTGACAAAGTTGTAGATACCGCCCTTGCCCTCAGCATCTCCCGGATACCAGTTTTGCACGGTTGAGTATTTGATCTCAGCATCATCCAGCGCAACCAGTTCAACCACCGCCGCATGCAGTTGATTTTCATCACGCATGGGCGCGGTACACCCCTCCAGATAGCTGACATGACTGCCCTCGTCGGCAATGATCAGAGTGCGTTCGAATTGACCGGTGTTGGCTTCGTTAATTCGAAAGTACGTGGAGAGCTCCATGGGACAGCGAACGCCTTTGGGGATGTAAACAAAAGAGCCGTCACTGAAGACGGCACTGTTCAAAGCCGCGTAGAAATTGTCTTTGCGCGGCACGACGCTGCCCAGATGTTTTCGTACCAGATCAGGATACTGCTGCACCGCTTCCGATATAGAGCAGAACAGCACACCCGCTTCTGCCAGTTTTGCACGGAAAGTAGTCGCTACGGAGACCGAATCGAACACAACATCAACCGCCACACCGGCAAGCGCCTCCTGCTCGTGGAGTGGGATGCCCAGTTTTTCATAGGTCGCCAGTAGCTCCGGATCGACTTCATCGAGACTTTTGGGGCGGTCTTCCATACTTTTTGGCTGGGAATAATAGGAGATACTCTGAAAGTCGACTTCCGTATAATCGACGTGCGCCCAATCGGGGCCCGCCATCTCACGCCAGACCTGAAATGCCCCCAGACGCCATTCGAGCAGCCATTCCGGCTCATTCTTTTTTGCCGAAATAAAACGAATCGTGTCTTCGGTCAGGCCGGGCGGCAGCGTGTCGGATTCTATGTCAGTGGTGAATCCGGCTGCATAATCTTTGGCAAAGGCTCGGTCAATTTGTTCTTGCGACATGGTCTTTCAAATTCCTGAAGTTAACTGACAGCGAACGCTAATGGGAACTGACCATCAGCGTCAGCGGCACGACTTCCTGGCCGATCCGGCCGGGCACGCGGGTATCCTGATTTTCTGAGATCGCTCTGACTTCCTGCCGACGCATCAGGTCTCCCAAAGAGATCTCCGCAAGAAAAGAGCGAATTTGCTCGCTCAGGTCCATCCACAGATGATGAGTCAGGCAGGTCTCCCCGTTCTGGCAATCGCCGGCGCCACCACAGCGGGTTGCATCCGACGTTTCATTGACGGCCTCTATCACCTCAGCCACGCTGATCTCAGACGGTGCGCGACTCAGATTATATCCTCCGCCCGGGCCCCGAACGCTTCTGACCAGACCCTGTTGGCGAAGGGCGCAGAATAATTGCTCAAGGTACGACAGTGAAATGTCCTGCCGCTGAGAAATCACAGAGAGCGGAGTCGGCCCTTCACGATGGTGGAGCGCGAGATCCAGCATGGAAGTCACGGCATAGCGCCCCTTCGCAGTCAGTCGCATGGGAATACCTGAGTGTTTTAATAAGGATTGTAGAGTGTTCCATACCCGACTATTTAAGTCAAGAATACGCGGCAGAACACCATTGGGATTAGCGAAGCAGCAATCAAGTCACAGCAACAGAATCCAAGGCCTCTCAGGGCGAGAAAATTGCGTCTGACTTTCGTCCCAAATCTGCTGAAAGCTGTTATCCTGACATCACACTGGTACTGGCCGGAGTCTGCTTTTGGGTCTGTATAAGCAATAGAAAAACAAATAAAAAGAACAACAACAGAGGGTCAAGATGATGTCAGCCCCAGAGTCTTCTGACAGCCCCGCTTCGGCACAGAGTAACAACCCCAGCATTCCCTATCCGTCCGAGCGCTATGCCTGGTACGTGGTCATCATCCTGATGATCGTCTACGTCTTTTCATTCGTCGATCGCCAGATACTGTCATTGCTGGTTGATCCAATTAAGGCAGATCTGGGGCTTTCAGATACTCAGATCAGCTATCTCGGCGGCTTCACTTTCGCACTCTTCTACACGTTCTTCGGCATACCGATTGCGCGCTGGGCAGACAGCAAAAACCGGACTGTGCTGATTACCGTCGGTCTCGCAGTATGGAGTTTCTTCACCATGCTGTGTGGCACCGCGAGCCGATTCTGGACGTTTGCTTTCTACCGCATGGGAGTCGGCGTGGGCGAGGCAACTCTCTCACCGTCCGCTTACTCGATCATTACCGATATGTTCAGGCCCGAACGACTGGCCGTTGCTATCAGCCTGTATTCCGCCGGCATCTACATCGGCAGCGGACTGGCGCAGGTTTTTGGCGGCATCGTAATCGGCTTCGCCGTATCAGCCACAGAACTGACCGTAACCTCTGTGGGCCCTGTGGCACCTTGGCAGTATGTCTTCTTCGCGGTCGGCTTTCCTGGTCTGCTATTCACGCTGGCTTTACTGACCGTCAGAGAACCGGTCAGGCGCAATCGCAGCAAATCAGATCCAAGCAAAGTGATTCAGCCCCCACCGATCAGCGAGGTGGTTTCTTATATCAGGGCAAACAGCAGCACTTTTCTCTTTCACAATCTCGGTATCGCGTTTACCTCCTTTGTGTCATACGGCGCGGCTTACTGGGTGCCTTCCTATCTGATACGGGTCCACGGGCTCAGCGCGCATGAAACAGGTATCTACTATGGCTGGGTGGTAGTCATATTCGGGACCGCAGGGATCGTGCTGGGAGGCTATCTCGCAGACACCCTGACGCAGCGCGGCAAAGCTGAAGCGAAGATGCAGGTTGCCATGTGCGGAGCGTTGCTGGGTGTTCCTTTTTCCATACTCTACCCCCTAATGCCTACACCGACTGCCGCGCTGCTGGCGCTCTGCCCGGCCGCTTTTGCCGCGGCCATGCCGCTTGGTGTCGCCGCAGCGGCCATTCAGCAGATTATGCCTGCCAACATGAGAGCCCAGGGCTCGGCGCTTTATCTGTTCGTCATTAATCTGATTGGGCTGGGGCTCGGCCCATCGGCAGCAGCCTGGTGCACCGACTATGTGTTCCAGGATCCCAACAAGGTCAATCTGTCATTGATGTGGGTGGGCACCTCCTTTGGCCTGCTCTCTGCGGTGCTGTCGTATTTTGGCAGCAAACATTACCGGTCCACGTTGAACTATCTAGAGGCATATAATGAAAAACAGATGGCGTGACATGCTCGCGGGCGTGGCGATGCTCTTTGACCTTACCTTGCTTCGTTTTCTCTGGCCCTAGAGGAGTCCTGACTCGTGTTATTGCATAACTTCCTGGAATTTTTCGGCCGCGAATATCCTGATCAACCGTTTGCAGAATATCAGGGACAGACGCTGACCTACGGAGAAGCCGAAGCCTGGGCTAACCGATTAGCGAACAGTCTGCTGGCAAGCGGGCTGGCCAAGGGGGACCGGTTTGCCTGGCTGTCTAAAAACAATCTGGAAATTTGTCTGATGTTCTTCGGCGCCTCGAAGGTAGGCATTATTCCGGTACCGCTGAACTATCGTCTGGCACCAAGAGAATGGGCATACATCGTCAGTGACGCTGAGAGCCTGATGCTGTTTTGTGAGGATGAGTACGCGAGGGGAATCGATTCCGTAAAATCGGAAATACCCTCGGTCAAACGCTGGGTCACACTGGGCAGTGACAACAAGCCGGAGGGATGGCAGACGCTGTCCGACTGGTTAGAGGAGGACGCCACAAAACCTGCCGCATCTGTCTGCGAATCCGACCAGTGTTATCAGATGTATACCAGCGGGACTACGGGATTGCCCAAAGGCGCCATGATCAGCCAGGGGAATGTGACCAATAACATCCAGATGGCCCATCTCGCCTCAAGCATCACGCCTCGACAGGAACGGAACCTGATCGTGGCTCCGGTTTTCCATGCTGCCGCAGCTTTGAGCATGATGGCGATGGTCGCCAGCGGCTCGACGCTGGTCATCCACCACGAATTTGTTCCGGCCCGGGTCGTGCAAAGCCTCGATGAAGAAGCCATCACCATGACCACGATGGTGCCTGCGATGATTCAGGCTTGCCTGGTAGCTGTTCCTGATATAGCCACCCGGAAATTTGAAAAACTCCGGCTGATCTCCTACGGCGCGAGCCCGATTGCGCAAGAGACCCTGCAGAAAGCCATGTCTGTATTTGGCTGCGGATTCGCCCAGGGCTTCGGTATGACCGAGCTGACCTGTATCGCCACCAATATGACTCCGGCTGTCCATGAGCGAGCCGCTACAAGCGAGCCGGGACTGCTGCTCTCCGCCGGCCGCCCGCAGATGGGGACCGAGATAAAAATCGCTGACGAGAACGATGAAGAACTGCCCCGCGGTAAGGTTGGCCAGATCCTGGTGCGTGGCCCTCAGACCATGATGGGCTACTGGCGCTTGCCCGAAGCGACTGACAGCGCGCTGAAAGGCGGCTGGATGCATACCGGCGATGCGGGCTATATGGATGAAGAGGGTTTTATCTATATTCAGGATCGGATCAAGGACATGATCGTCTCAGGCGCGGAGAACATTTATCCGGCAGAGGTGGAGCGCGCCATCTTCGAACACTCGGCTGTCGCCGACACCGCGGTCGTCGGCATCCCCGATGAGCAGTGGGGCGAAACTGTTCTGGCATTTGTCGCACTCAAACCCGGGCAAACGCTTGAGCTTGAGATCCTGCAGGCTTTTTGCCGTGAACGGCTGGCGGGTTACAAGATTCCCAGCAAGCTGGCAATTATTGATGCCATTCCGCGCAACGCCAGCGGCAAATCATTGAAGACAAAACTCCGCCAGCCCTACTGGGAAGGGAAACAGAGGCAAGTAAGTTAGGCTTCTGTGGAAACTGAAATACTATTTTTGGGACTGGCTGCCTTTCTGGCTGCCACTCTGGTTCCGGTTTCCTCTGAAATTGTCTTCACGGGATACCTGGCGCTGGGTTACAGCAAAAGTGCCTGTCTGATCATTGCCTCGCTTGGTAATTGCCTGGGCACTTCCGTCAATTATGTGATTGGGATGGCCGGACTGCTGGCCGCCAGAAAATATCTGGGACTGACACCAGCTACAGAAGCAAAACTGCAGACTCTGAATCAGCGCTATGGGGCGTGGGCTCTGTTGCTGGCATGGATGCCGGTGATCGGTGATCCGCTCACGGTACTGGCCGGGGCTGCGCGTACCCGCTGGTGGGTATTTACACTCCTTGTGTTTGGCGGGCGGGTCGCCCGTTACCTGATCATACTCACGCTGTTTGAGGCGAGCAGCCCGGCCTGAGTCAGCGCCTGGAACGCCTTACAGCCTCAGGATGGTTTGTGCATAAAAGTAATGGCTGTCCCCTTTACGCACCCGGTCCATATACGCGCCGGGCGCAATATACACATAGCCGCTGTCGATCGTCAGTTTGCCAGAGAACAGATGCCAGCGGACTCGCGTCTCCAGCTGATCGCCGAGATGATCTTCCCCCAGACCGCCCTCATGCCGATAGCGCGTGATGCGCCAGCCCTGCGCAGGCGCGGCAAGTGAGGGCCGCTGCCACCGGATGTACGCGTCCACGTTGCTAGCTGGCTGCAGATTCAGCATCAGGCCCGGAGAGCTGGTATTGACCCGCTGAAAAGCACGGAAGGAGCCAGTCGGACCGAAGTCTGGACGCGGCACGCCGAAGAGGTGATCCAGCTCGTTGGATTCGTTGTCCAGTGGATTCTTGTCACCGCTGCCGTAGTGATATACAAAACTGAGACGTGGCTGCCAGCTCGCCTGAAAGCTGTAGCCGAATGAGAGATGATAATACCGCGCCTTATGGTTCCGTTGTGGTCCGGATGCATCCAGAGCCGGCGCATCGCCGAATTGATACACGGCTTCTGCATCATAGTGCCAGCGACCTGCAGCCGGGCTTCTGAACAGACGTACCCCGGGATTCAGCACATCGAAACGCTGATTGGCCGGTCGATCCCGCCGCTCATCGGCGCCCAGGAAGAAGAACTGAAGCGAATCTCCCTGCGAGCCCAGTGCTGTGGTGACGTAAGCACCCCAGAAGAAGTCACTCGACTGCCTGTCGGGGCGGGGTTCGTTATCGATCCAGTCGCCCTCTACCAGTCGCATTGTTGGCCGCGTGTAGAACATTTCTATGGTCGTTCCGCCTGACTCGAGACCGGCATGAACCCCTGCGAAAGAGTTAATGGTGTTGCGAAACCGATTGCGGGCAACAAAACGCCGGCTTCCCTGATCCATCGTAAACCGGCCTAACTTAACGAACCCGCTGTCGCCCTCGCGAAAAACGTCTTTGATCGGAAAGCTCACATTGGCCTGCAGGATATCCAGAGGATTGGCGAAAAAGCTGTCCAGTGGCGAACCCTCATCCGTCAGATAGATTCGCATATCGGCAAGTTCAGCATGCAGAGAGAACCTGTCGAACCTGGCCTCTGTCCTCAGCAGATTGCGCCACTCAAAGCCCTGATCACTGCCCTCAAGGCCGTTGCGAAACTGCCCATCCAGAAACTGGATGCGGCTTTGCTGCTCGAATCCGACAGACAGCCAATCGGGTAGCCCACCGCTTTGCTGCGCGTAGGCTGATCGGGGAATCGTTCCCGCGAGAATCCACAATAGAAAAGGAGCAGAAAAATGCTGAATCACGCGCATAAGATTCATCTGATAGTAATGAGACATAAATTAGACAGATCCGTTTGATTGACCGGGGCACTGAACGACAACCAGCACTCGGACGACTTTCCGGCCATTATATTTAAATCCCGCGCGTAAAGAAAAAGCGAGTCGCAAGGCCACGAACGACAAGGCGTCGAACGGCAGCTGAGCATCTAAATCCCACCGTATCCGCCGCAGAGCCCACTATCAAGGGGCCATTTCCTGAATAAACATCAGACAGTACTCAGCTTTCAAACATGGCGCGCATTGTGCCGCATCTGAATATTGAGCCTAAGAAAGACGAATCAGAAGTTTGGCAGAGAAAGCAGGCGCTCGGCGTGAAACAGAGGGTCTGCGGCCTGCAGAATTTTCAGCCGTAACTGGTGGTTATACTCCGGGCGCTGCGCCAGGAACTCCCGGACGATAGCTGCCGCTGCCGGCGTGTTGTGACTACCCAGCGTGGCCCCTAACCATCGCGCCGGAAAGAAAATATCGCCGGTGACCTGTATCTCCTCCAGCAGCTCCAGGCTGGGCAGAATATACGCTTCAGCATCGTCTCTTCTCACGGGGTGATGCAGCGCATCAAGGGCGCCAAGTACCCAGGATTCAATGGCCCGGTTGTCTTCATCGGCAAGCGTTTCAAAAGGTGAGGGCCAGATGAAGACTAGATAAGGGCTAGATATAGGACACCGCTGCCGGGCACTGCGGGCCTAAATGTCATTCCTTGCCTTCGCGAATTTTAGTACCATGTCTAGACGTTCCGGTTTTCAAAGAGAGCAATTCCTTTGTCTGAAGTACTTGACGCTAGCGCCGTCCGCGAATCGCCATCTTCACCTGCGCCCGAAGGTCAAAACCACCCTTTGCCAGATGCTATTATCCATAACGACCTGATTCGTGCCCACGGGATCGCCGCATTCACCATGCTGCTGCTGGCGGTCACATTCGGAATCGTCGCCTCCTTGCAGTTTTTCCTGCCAGAGTTAACCAGCGAGATAGCCAGCTGGGGCCGCCTCCGCTTCGCTCACACACAGGGCATCATGCTGGGGTGGCTGGGCAATGCGTTTATCGCGTTTCTTTATCTCGCCGCGCCGGTTTTAAGTGGGAGACCCGTCACCAGTGAAAAGCTTGGCTGGTTTTTGTTTGGTCTGTGGAATTTAGGTGTACTCCTGCCCGGATGGCTTCTGGTACTTAACGGCTTCAGCCAGCCACTGGAATGGGCAGAATTTCCGATGCTGGTCGATGCTGTCATGATTGGCGGGCTCACGCTCGCGGCAATTCAGTTTTTACCGCCCTTTTTTAGACGCGGATTTGAAAATCTGTACGTCTCAAGCTGGTACATCATCGGTGGGCTGGTGTTCTCACTGATGAGTTTTCCAATGGGCAACATCGTTCCGGAATTTATACCCGGGGCTGCGGGTGCCGCCTTCAGTGGACTCTGGATTCATGATGCGGTCGGCCTTTTTGTGACACCAATGGCACTGGCGATTCTTTACTATGTCATTCCAGCCAGTACGGGTCGCCCGGTCTTCAGCCATTTTTTGTCCATGTTAGGATTCTGGGGCCTGTTCTTTCTCTACCCCCTGAACGGAACCCACCACTACATTTACTCGGTCATCCCCATGTCCACCCAGACCATCGCAATTCTGGCCTCGACTCTTCTGGGCCTGGTAGTGGTGGTAGTGGTCAGCAATCTCATGCTTTCGCAGCGCGGCGCCGGCTGGCTGGCGAAAGATCCTGCGCTGCGTTTTGCCTCAACGTCTGTGCTGTTCTATCTCATCGTCAGCCTGCAAGGCTCCGCGCAGGCCAACATGGGGTTCAGTGAGACTATTCATTTCACCGACTACGTCATCGGGCATTCTCATCTCGCAATGCTGGGTTTCGCGACCTTTGCCAGCATCGCGGGACTGCTTCACGCCTGGCAGAAAATGACGGATGCCCCGTATCACGCCGGAGCTATTAACGCCGCTTACTGGCTGACCACGTTCGGCATCGTCGTGATGGTCAGTGATCTGACGCTCGCCGGTCTCGCGCAGGGGGACCTCTGGAAATCCGGGGCGCCATGGGTCGTCTCGCTGCGGGCCTCCGAGCCCTACTGGGTAATCAGAACCCTTTCCGCCATTCCGGTCACCGCTGGCTTCGGTCTGTTGTGCTACGGCTTGCTCAAGGGGCCAAGAGGAGCCGGCGCAAGAGCACTGGCCGAAGCCAGGGCAACGATCAGTCAAGCCGGACAGTCAGTCACTGGCGAAAGTCATCAGAATCCGCTTAAAGCGCTGCGGATGTCCTACATTGCAGCCTCAGTTGCGGGAGTCACCTTCTTCATTCTTTCGGTTTCTCTGCTGGGACTGCTGCCCCGGTCGACTCTGAATGATCAGATTGCGTCACTGGCACCGACGGCCAGCTTGAAACTGACCGCCTCTGAGCACCGGGGCCGGCAAATCTATGCCAGAGAGGGCTGCGCCTATTGTCACACGCAACAGATCCGGTTCGTCGAGGCCGACATCGAACGCTTCGGTGCAGCGACCCTGGCCTGGGAAGACAGCATGGAAACTCCTCACATGCTGGGGACACGGCGGATTGGCCCCGATCTGTCCAGAGCCGCGAATACCCGCACAGACCAGTGGCACTTGGCTCATCTGTTCGCGCCCCGGAGCGTGGTACCCAGATCAATCATGCCCTCCTACCCCGAATTTTTCGATGGCACGCCCACCAAGCCCCGCCAGGAGGCACTGGATCTGGTTGCCTATCTCAACACCTTAGGTCGAAGTCGGGAATTGGCGTGGCCAGAGGGCGAGATCGCTATGCGCCAGGCTGCCGGGGACGATCAGTGGACTCTGATGTCACTGGACGCCGACCAGCTTAACGCGCATCCAGCGCGCACTCGTCCCCGTGGCAACGCCCCCAGCCTGCGGGATCAGGCACCTGCCCGCGAAGGCCGCAGGCTGTGGGCACAAAATTGCGAAGGCTGCCATGGCGAAGACGGCGCCGGTGATGGCCCTGCCGCAGCCTGGCTGCAGCCGGCGCCGGTCAACCTGACAGAGCATGAGTACCGCACAGATTTGCTGGCTGACATACTCTACAACGGGGTATACGGCAGCTCGATGCCGGGCTGGCGCGACCACAGCCCTGCGCAACTGGCTGCGCTGGTTCAGGTCGTCCAGAGCTTCAGCAAAATCGAGCCAATCCCCAGCGACAGCAACACCACACTCGGCGCCGAAGTCTTTCAGACACACTGCGCCGAGTGCCACGGCGAGGCAGGTGATGGGAACGGCTTTGCGGTCGCGAATTTGCCCATCCCAGTTCCACCGACCGACTTCACCCGGGAGCGGCTTAGCATGGCAGCCAGCCTCAGGGTTCTGAATCAGGGCGTTGCCGGAACCACCATGGCGCCCTGGGGCGACCGGCTCAGCGAGACTGAAATCAGGGCTGTCGCCACTTATTTGCAAACGCTTTATCAGCCTGAAACAGGAGCTGGCGAATGATCAGCGCACTGATTGTTTATGGGACCCTTGGTGCCGTTGTCAGCTACAGCCTGCTGTACTGGCTAAAACCGGGATGGCGCCAGAGTATTGAGCAGCCAAAGCATATTTTCCAGCGTCAGCTGGACGCGTATGATAGCCAGCAACAACCAGACGAGAGCGACCCATGAGCCGAGAGCGAGTTCTTCACCCACAGCGTGGCCCTGCGCAGGCCGCACTTCTTATTGCCGCCGCCATCGGTCTGTGCGTTGTTTTGGGCACGCTGTGGTTACAAAGCGAACCGCCAGCAGAACGCTACAGCGAACCCAGTGTGGAATATGGACGCCAGCTTATTCGTGACACCGCGCGGAATATGGGCCCGGCCCATGAAGACCCGACCATGCGATATACCGGCACTTCCATGGACTGCGCCTCCTGTCATCTCGACACCGGCACCCGGCCTGGCACGCTGTCGCTGTTACAGGCTGCCCAGCGCTATCCCCGATTTTCCGGCCGCGACGGCAGGGAGGGGGATCTTAGAGACCGCATCAATGGCTGCATGACGCGCAGTATGAACGGCAGAGAACTGGATCGGGAGAGCGTTCAGATGCGCTCAATGGAAATGTATATCAGACAGCTCAATAATCAGTACGCTGTCATGGGAGAGACCCGCCAGATGCCTTACGAGCCACCCGCGTTTACTGAGCCTGACCGGGCCGCTAATGTGGCAGCGGGCGGGCTGGTCTTTGAGGCGAATTGTGCAGTCTGTCACGGGTCCGACGGTCAAGGCCTGCTGGCTGCGATTGATAGATCAGAAGGGTATCTCTTTCCCCCGCTGTGGGGGCCGGACAGTTTCAACAACGGCGCAGGCATGACGCGTCTTCTGACTGCGGCGCGCTTTATCAAGGCACGGATGCCTCTGGGCAAGCCAGATCTGACTGACGACGAGGCCTACGATGTCGCAGCGTATATGAATTCCCACGAAAGGCCGCAGCGACCGAATCTGGAAGTCGACTATCCTGATTTAAAAAATAAGCCAGTCGACAGCCCCTATCCGCCCTACGCTGATGAATTCCCGATCGAACAGCATCGACTGGGGCCGTTCCAGCCGATCCGTGATTTTTACCGCGGGCTGGAGTAAATCCGGCTCGATTCCAAAGCAGTCCGAATCAGGAAAGCCCCGGAACAGAATTGGCTTCGGGGGCGCAGCCATTCAAGGGCTTCTCAACAGGCACTTGCCGACAGTTGAGTGTCTCAGACCGAACGTCCATGACTGACTAGCCTGCATAGAACAGGCTGTAGCCATACTCCTGCGACCGGGTGGCCGCTATAACGCCGGCAGGCACAAACCGACTGGTGGCGATGTTTTCCTGTATCAACTCCGCGTAGTGGCTGGCTGCAGACTGCCCGGTAACCGCAGAGAGCCGGCGGGACATGGAGTGCGTCGCACGATTGCAGATGGCAAAGTGAACGCCGCGCCCGCGAACATGATCAAGCGTATTGCCGATATTGCCGAAATTCGCCCCTTCAAGGTTCAGCGGATTGACCGCAAGCGGGCTATCCCCACCGGGAACAGAGAGCCTGGTTACACGGCTGAACACTTCTCCGTACTTCTGCCACATGGCATCGGTGTAGCCTAATGCCGTCGCGGCGTGCCGGAAACAGACAATCATCGCGTACTCATCATCTGCACCAGCGTAGTCTTCCTGATGCGCAGAAAGAATGTTGTTTGCATAAAGCACGGCGGTGGCGCCCCCCACCCCGCTCGCTGAATCGATGAAGACCCGATGATCCTTATAGCCGGCCAGACTCCCCATCCAGGCGTCCTTGTCGTGGCGAGGAGGTCGAAACCCCTCGCCATCCAACCCCTGCGCCTTGGCAGCGCGACTGCCGGCCGCCAGGGCTCCCGCAGTTGCAGCCACGCCGACACCCGCGAGAAATCGCCGACGATGGGTCCGCGGAGCGTTCCGGTCCTCACTCATGAGCCTTCCTCCTTGCCAGCGAGGCTGATTCCTATTGATTGGAGTATTCCGTGCCGTTAACAGGAATCATCAGATGCGCACCCGAAGTGCCGGACCGCATCATCCAGGGAGTGCCCACACCAGCAAGCGAATTGTCTCGCTGAGAGCCGGTAGGCATACCCAGGTGTTCCGCAGTGGCGTTGGGAAGAGACACCACGAACAGATACTGAATGCGATCAGAAGTGTCGAAGCGTCGATAGCTCAGCGCACCGAACTGGCGCGGAGGAATGTCACCGGCGTCTTCAGCGCGTTGCAGCGCCATCTGCAGTTCATCGCCTTCCATGCCCTGCGCAGACAATTTGGCCTGCAGGTCACGTCTGGCGCGCTGGGAAACAGGTCCGCAGCGGGTGAAACCTTCATCGTCAGTGGGCTGACATTCAACGTGATTACTGCCGACTTTCAAAGTCACGCGATTGCCTTCATCGTCATAGGTATAAACGGTGGCATCAGCGCGAAGATCCATCGGCAGCGGCGACAGGGCCTTGTCAATCGATGCCTGATCGGTCTGCGCGGTAGCGCCTGTAGCACAGAGCAGGCCTGCCATAATGAAAGCAGCAGTGTGTTTAATTCTGTTCATAACAATCTCCCATGAGCTATCGTGTAGAGCTGTCTTTTTTCGACAGGACTTTTGTGTTCATAGACGCACAGGCCATCGGGTTGCCGTCGCCCGTGTCGTTTGGACCCCTTAACATAACCGCTCTGGTCGGGAGTGAAAAGTCATTATCTGTTACAGCGATGGCACCCGGCAGCACCCGCAGCCAGCTAGTGTGCAGCTATAAAACGGCCCGCCCGTCTCATCGGCTTTCGTAACTCACACCGATGCCCGCACGCGCGTCGTTACTGACTCCGTAAACCGGAATCGGATAGCGCAAACCATTGGCGAACAGCTGCTCCAGCCCTGCAATCACTTTAGGCAGGAATTTTGGCGGAATGGCCATCAGTAATTCATCCTCCATCACACCGCCATAGCGACGCTCTGCAAAACACGGAATAGACAAACTGGGCTCACCCGTTTTGAGTGCCCTGCCCCAGGAATCGGCACACGAGGACTCGCCGACGCAGCCCCATTCAAGCTTCTTGTACCCGCTGTACTGGAGACCGTTGATGAACAGGATCATCTGAGCAGGTGTTGCATAAATCAGACAGAAGTCCGGAGGGTCAAGCCTGCCCCTGGCCATCGGGCTCACCGCCATCGCCTGATACCTGCCGAAAGGCACAACATCCATAGCCTTTTGATGAGAACTGGCACTTTCTGAGTCCGCATACCAGACACCCTCATAGCGCTCACCGCGTAACCATTCCTCATCTTGGGGCGAGAGTCCAATAACGGCGCGGCACTGCGCACCAACCAGATCTTCCGCGGTAATGCCAACGGTCCAGCCGTTGCGCGACGCCATACCGACAATTTGATCAGTGGTGTGAATCGCACTGGGGCGACGGATGCGGGGCACAGCTTCCATAGCCTCAACACGATCAAACAGCTTCATTGCAACAGGAGTCGTTCTGAGCCGCAGCAAGCGATTCAGGGAAGCGAGCACGTCCGCCAGGTCTACCGAATCTGTATCAGTTCCGATCAGGTCGGTCATAAATTCCTCCTCATTTCCACTCAAGGCCGCAGTACACGGCCGAACAGCTCCGCTGCTGCGCCCCCATCGGCAAACGCCACTTCACCGTTCACCATCACCAGATCAAAGCCGGCGGCCAGTTGATGCGGCTGCGGATAGGTGGCGGTCGCTGTGACTCTGGCCGGATCAAAAATAACGAGATCTGCAGCCATTCCGGGGACGATGCGACCCCTGTCGGCGATCCCGAGCACATCCGCTGCAAATGAAGTCATCTTACGAATCGCCTCGGTGAGCTCGAGGCTTTCCCGGTTGACGACGTATTCTTCGATAATCTTGGCAAAAGTTCCGTGACCTCTGGGATGGAATCCGGTGGGACTGCCATCCGACGACACTCCGATGAACGGGTCCGACAGCAGACGTGACTGAAGCGCATCATCAATCACAAAATAGGCGCCGGACGCCCCTTCAGGACCAATGACGTCGATGAGGATTTGCTCAAAGCTCTGGTTGAGCTCTGCCTCCAGATCTGCCAGCGTTTTACCCGTATAGGGTTCAGTCCCGAGCAATGTCGCCTGCGGGCCATTGCGAAGATTGACCCGGTTTCTCAGGTGCTCTGCCAATTCTTCGCGCCGTAAATCAAGTGCCTGATCAAACTGTTCCTGTGTCTTAGCCCAGGCCGGAAACAGGATTCCGATGCCGGTGTAGCTTGCGTTATAAGGGTAGACATCGGCAGTGATTTGAAAGCCTCGGCTCCTGGCCTGCGCCATCAGGTCAAGCAACTCCTCGGCCCGCGCTGCCCCTTTCCCGTAGACAGATTTCATGTCCGCTACGTGTACCGGAGCATACTCACCCTGGGCAATCAACTCAGCCATGGAAGCTTCTATCTGGTCGTCATCCTCGTTCCGCATGTGGCTCATGATGACCCGATTGTTGCGGCCCACTGTTTCAGCCAGCGCCAGCAGTTCTGAGGAATCTGCGTAGAGACCCGGGGTGTACTCCAGCCCGGTACTGAGACCAAAAGCGACCTTCAGGTTGCGGTCAAGCAGCTCCAGCATGCGCTGCATCGCTTCCGGGCCGGGCTCAGGGTTTCGGCCAATGCCGCTGAGTTCGCGAAGGGTGCCGTGTCGGACGAACATGGCAAGATTAACGCCAATGCCCTGATCGCTGACCTGCTCCATCCAGGCGCTCAGATCTTCGATATCGGGGCTCCCGCCGTCCTGGCCAAGGGTGATCGTGGTGACTCCCTGCGCGAGAAAATTCTCGAATTGCGGCGTGAGCAAGGGATTCCCGTGGGAGTGCACATCGATAAAGCCGGGAGCAACCAGACGACCGCTGGCGTCAATACGGCGCCCGATTGCCACATCAGCCTGCTCGCTGAGTGTTTCGAGCTGACCGATACGAACGAGTTTTCCATCGGTGATAAACACGTCGGCGGAATAGGCCGCAGCGCCCGTTCCGTCGATCACGGTACCGTTTTCAACTACGGTGTCGAAACGCAAGGACGCCCG
Source organism: uncultured Pseudohongiella sp. (assembly GCA_902537815.1). Lineage (GTDB taxonomy): Bacteria > Pseudomonadota > Gammaproteobacteria > Pseudomonadales > Pseudohongiellaceae > UBA9145. The sequence continues at coordinate 47,127 of CACBCS010000010.1, forward strand.
CATCGGTTCATCACTGCATGACAGCAGCAAGACATTCAGAAACAGCAAACAAAGAATTCCGGGCTTGATCGAGAAAGTCATGGGGCACCTGCATGGCCAACAATGACGTGTTCCGGAGCCTAACAAAAAAACCGGATTGTCAATATTGGCATCGTCAATCCGGCCGGTGCTGTAGCCACTGCCGGGCTTTCGGCCTGGCAGCTATCAGGAAGCTCACCTGTTCAGCTAGGGATGGGGCTTCGCATCGCCGAGTTGTGACTGGGTGTAAAGCTCGATGCCCAGACGCTCGATCATACCCAGCTGCTGCTCCAGCCAGTGCGCGTGATCCATCTCGGTATCGTCGAGTAAGGGGATCAACGCATCCCGGGTGACAAAATCTCGTTCCTGTTCGCACAGCGCAATCGCACTCCTAAGCCGGCTTGCCACCTCATATTCCACGCGCAAATCACTTTCCAGCATGGACTTGATGTCAGAGCCCACCTTGAAGCCATCGCGCGTCACCATGTCTGGCACGCCTTCAAGAAAGAGCATGCGCTCAATCAGGACAGTGGCATGACCTTTCTCATCATCGAATTCATGGCTGATACGGTCGTACAGTTTTTGTAATCCCCAATCCAGATACATCTGGGAGTGAATGAAATACTGATCCATTGCAGCCAGCTCCATCGCCAGCAAACCATTCAATGCGTCAATAATCTTCTGATTGCCTTTCATGTTCAGTCTCCGTCAACAGTTTGGGATTGGATATAGTTCTGAATACCCATGTGTTCGATCTGATATTCCTGCGCTTCCAGCCAGTCAATATAGTCCTCTTCCACTTCGAGTATGTCTTCCAGCAGCTCACGACTGACATAATCTTTCTCAAGCTCACAAAGCGCGATTGCCTCTTTCAGGACGGGAATCTGCTCAAGCTCGAACCGCTGATCCAGACTCAGCATCTCGGCGGTGTGTTCGCCGATATAGAGCTTGCCAAGATCCTGCAGATTCGGAAGGCCCTCCAGAAAAAGAATTCGATTCATCAAAACATCAGCCTGCTTCATGTCCTTGATGGACTTGTTGTAGCACGCCTCATTCAATCGGGTGATACCCCAGTTCCGGTACATCCGTGCATGAAGAAAGTATTGATTGATCGATGTCAGTTCGAGTTTGAGTATTTTGTTCAACGCCGAAACAACGTTTTTCTGACCCTGCATGTCTGATTCCTTAAGACAGATAACAATGAGAAGCAGTGTACTTTGAATTACAGAAAAATACTATTTTTTTAATGTTTTCAATGGTTTATAAATACGAATCATTGCGATTTGCGATTTCATTTATCCGGATATGAGCCGGCAATACAGCTAAATCGTCACCCGGCCCCAGAGGCCACACCGAATGCGCCGGTCAGTGTCAACTGCGTTCAAGTTCACGCTTTCTGTTTGGCCACCCAGGCAAAATGGCGCCGTAAGGACTCATCACTGCGCAGCAGTTCGAGGCTGTTGAAATGCTTGGCGAGGGCCATCTCATCAAAGCGCTTGTGAATGCCCTTGTGGCACAGCCGGCAAATCCAGATGCCCGCGTTCAGCGTGCGCTTGTCCACGTGCTTGCGAAAATACGTGCGGCGATGAACTTTGCGCGGGATCAGGTGATGAAAGGTCAAATCAACCCTTCGATCACATAAACTACAGCGCTTAGGTGTCTCCGATTTTTTACGCATAAAACCTGTTACGCAGTGCTTGAGGCTGCGGGTCAATGATCGCCGGCAAACGGTAGCGAAGCCCCACCCCGGCGCACTCACAGCGCTCTCCTTCGGCGGTCAGGTTGCCCGCACGACAGAGCGGTTGATCCGTGCAGGTAGACAGAACGTTTCTTTGAGATCAGCCTGGATCCGACAGGATGGATCAAATGCCAGATGCACCGACCAAACTGCGCGCCGCGGCTGCTCTGAAATCGGCATTCGTCGGCGACGCCCTGGCGATGCCGGTCCACTGGTACTACAACCCAATGGACATTTTCCGCCAGTTTCCGGGCGGCATTACCCAATTCGAAGCCGCGCCCGATTATCACCCTTCGTCCATTATGTCGCTGCACTCCACCCGTAAAGGGGGCAGAAGCGCTCGCGGAGGAGCCAACACACAGCGGGAGATCGTCGGAGATGTCATACTCAAGGGCCGCAAAAAATTCTGGGGAAAAGCGAATCAACATTATCACCACGGAATGCCGGCAGGGGAGAATACGCTGAATGCCTATTGCTGTCGTGCCCTGCTTCGCGTGCTGGCGGGAGACTGCGGTCACTATCATCGCGATAACTTCCTCGACGCCTACATCGAACTTATGACGGCCGAGCCTCCTCAGCATCCAGACACCTATGCTGAGTCTTATCATCGCGGTTTTTTTGCCAATTTGGACCAGGGCCGTCCGGCTCGTAAATGCGGTGCGGTGACCCATGACACCGCATCCATCGGCGGACTGGTGACAATAGCACCCATCGTTTTTGCTGAGCGCCTGGCAGACACTCCACTGGAACAAGTCACCCTGAATTGCCTGGATCATCTGGCGCTCACGCATCCTGATGCGTATCTGGCAAAAGTGTGCCGCGATTACGTGGGACTGCTGAACGACCTGCTTTTTCGGGACCCGGAATCAGACGCGAAGGCGCTGATCAGCGCCTGGAGTAAACGCAGTATCAGCCTACAAATGTCGGAGATCTTTCCCAGAATTCACGGCGACAACGAGGTGGTGGGTGGCATGTTCTCTTCCGCCTGCTACATCACAGATTCCTGGCCATGTACACTTTATCTGGCCTACAAATATTGCAACGCACCAGAATCCGGGCTGCTCGCCAACACCAATCTGGGGGGCGACAATGTGCATCGAGGCACCATTCTCGGCACACTACTGGGCCTGAGCAACGGCGCGACGATAGATGCTCTATTCACGCAGCTTCGACACAGCAAAGAGATCGAAAAGGAAATTGACGATTTGCTGTTGGCAGTGACCGCAGCCTAACTGTGCCTCATTCCGTCTGAGGGCCGCGCCCGGCTCCCAATCATGTTTCGGGTGGGCTACACTTTCGCTTCCCGAACGAAACTGGCCTTCTGAACATTTCACAAACTAGAACATCCTGCAATGACACATAAACGCCACTATTTCTGGCTTGCTGCCACGATCGGCTTGCTGGCAAGCGCAAATCTGAACGCTCAGGGCGAGGACTCTTTACCGCTTGAGAACACCTCCTGGCAATTGGTCAAAATCAAAAGCAGTTCCGGCGCCGTTCAAAGGCCCGGAAATCCCGAAAACTATTTGCTGCGCTTTCGCCTAAACGGTCGGGCCCAGATTACCGCTGACTGTAACGAAGCAGGGGCCACCTGGGATCGTGAAGGAAATTCCCTGCGGTTAACAGACCTGGTGACCACCCGAAAACTCTGCGTTGCCCCGTCGCTGTTCAATTTCTACGTCATGCATCTGCAGAACACACGGCAAGTCGAGCTGGGTACTGAGCATCTGACACTGAGCACGGAGAACAGGATGGCAGAACTCATCTTCGAGCCCTACGTATTCACGCCGAGTTTCTGAAGCGCTCCCAACCCTGGCGGCGGCTTGCCCGTACTGGCAGATTCCTGACCCCTGTGCCAGAATTGACTGCGAACGGATTTTAGGGGACAGGGAAAATGGCTTTTCGGCTCAGAGTCTTCAAGCACGCTGAGGACCGGCTCCCGGTGGCGTGTATTCTCGCACTCAGTGCGCTGGACTTTATCCTGTACTTCACCGTGTCCAACCCCTATGTGCTGGGCTGTTATTTCTTTTCGATGATTATCCCGAAATCGCAAATCTGCGCCTGGAATCACCACCATCAGCATGCCCCGACGTTTCTGCAAAGTAGCCTGAACCGGCTGCTGGAATTCTTTTATGCCTTGCACACCGGAGTGACTACCAATCTGTGGGTGCTGCATCACAACTACGGACATCATCAACACTACCTGGACCAGAGCAAGGACCAGAGCCGGTGGCAGCGCAAGGACGGCAGCGACATGGGAGAATTGGAGTACAGCCTAAACGTCGCAGCGACTTCCTACTGGAGAGGTTATCAGGTAGGGAAAGACTTTCCCGCCGAGCGGAACACTTTTGTGCTGTTTGGCGCAATCACCTTTCTGATGCTGGCTTTCCTGATCTGGTATAAACCGATCCCCGCTTTATTCCTGTTTGTCTTACCGATGCCAATGGGTCTTTTTATGACCGCCTGGGCGACATTCGAACATCACAGCGGTTTAAGTACGGACAATCCGTATGAGGCCTCCTTCAATAACCTCAACAAGTGGTACAACCTCTTTACCGGAAACCTGGGGTATCACACTGCCCATCATCACAATGGAGGGCTGCACTGGTCGAAGCTGCCCAGGCTTCACGAACGCCTGGCTGATAAAATCCCCGACAGGCTGATCAGACGGACATGGGTTTGACGCCGTTTGTCCACTTGGATTGCACTGACAATAGCCTACGCAGACAACTGAAGCTCGACCCAGTAAGCCCATGAAAAGCGCACGAGCACTCACTGAGAAATATTTTGCCCTGTCAAATGCCCGGGACCTGACATCGATCTTTTCCCTGCTCGATCCGGAAGCAACCTACAGCTCAGACAAAACCGGGTTGTTTTACGGATTGGAAGACATCCGCAAGATGATGACCGCATTTTTCGCAGACTACCCCGCTATTCACTGGACGGTTCTTGAGCTCAGAGAACTGTCAGAGCACATCACTGAGGTTGATTTCGCAGTGGCTTCGACAGACCGTGAGGGCAATCAGACCGAACGCCTCGGGGTCGAAAGGATTGTTGCCGCGTCAGGGACAATCCGCCACATCGAGGTGCGCAGTCGATAGCGCAAAAAAAACGGCACCCGTAGGTGCCGTTTTTTTGATTTCAACAGACACTGGTATGCCCGGCCTGTTTGAGTTTGCGACCGGTTAGTTGCTGGCGACCATGTCACTACGCTGCTCCGCGGTGAGATCAAAGCGATCTGCTGTCATTACCTTGGTCCACGCGCCCACGAAGTCGTGCACAAACTGCTCCCGTGCGTCATTCTGAGCATAGAACTCGGAGATTGCACGCAGCTCAGAGTTTGACCCAAAGATCAGATCGACCGGCGTGGCTGACCACTTCACTTCATCGGTATCGCGATCCCGGGCCACGTAGATGCCTTCATCAGAAGGCGATCGCACCCAGACCGTTGACATGTCAATCAGATTGGAGAAGAAGTCATTGCTCAAGGTACCTGGGTTGTCGGTGAACACACCGTGCTGTGCGCCATCTGTGTTGGCATCCAGCACGCGCAAGCCTCCGACCAGGACCGTCATTTCAGGCACATTCAGGTCTAACAGTGTCGCCTTCTCAATCAGCATTTCAGCTGGATTGCGCTCATTGCCACGAGCAAAGAAGTTTCGAAATCCATCCGCGGTCGGCTCCAGGTAAGCAAACGAACTCACATCAGTCTGCTCCTGCGATGCATCCGTTCGACCGGGAATGAAGGGCACTTCTACGTCAACGCCTGCCCGCTCTGCAGCCTGCTCAATAGCCGCTGCACCGCCCAGAACGATCAGATCTGCCAGTGAGATCTGCTTCCGACGGTTGGCACTGTTGAAGTTTGACTGGATGCCTTCCAGAGTGGTCAGCACGTTGTCCAGCTCATCGGGGCTGTTAGCCGCCCAGCTGTTCTGAGGGGCAAGGCGAACACGCGCGCCATTCGCGCCGCCGCGCATGTCAGTTCCCCGGAAGCTGGAAGCCGATGACCATGCTGTTCGTACCAGCTCGCCAGTACTCAGGCCGGAATCCAGGATCTCCTGCTTCAGTTCAGCCACATCGCGATCGCTGACCAGATCATGATCCACTGCCGGAACAGGATCCTGCCAGGTGAAAGTCTGATCTGGCGCCATGTCCCCGAGATAGCGGGTGGTTGGACCCAGGTCCCTGTGCGTCAGCTTGAACCAGGCACGGGCAAACGCATCTTCGAACTCAGAGGGGTTTTGCAACCAGCGCTCGGTGATTTCTGCATAAGCCGGGTCCATCTTCAGAGCCAGATCGGTGGTGAACATGATCGGAGCGTGACGCGTATTGGCATCAAACGCATCCGGCACCAGGTTCGCTGCCGCGCCATCTGTCGGAATCCACTGAGTGTTACCGGCAGGACTCTGGGTCTGCTCCCAATCGTAGTTGTAAAGGTTTACCAGATAGCCGTTTGACCAGTCAGTCGGTGTCGCAGTCCAGGCGCCTTCAAAGCCGCTGGTGATGGTGTCACCGGCGTTACCTGAACCGTAGTTGTTCTGCCAACCGAATCCCTGCTGCTCGAGGTTACCCGCTTCCGGATCTGCGCCCACATACTGTCCGGGATTGGCGGCACCGTGCGCTTTACCGAATGTGTGCCCGCCCGCAATCAGCGCAGCGGTTTCTTCATCGTTCATGGCCATCAGACCAAACGATTCCCGAATACGCTGGGCTGAAGCCATCGGATCCGGGTTGCCATCAGGACCCTGAGGGTTTACATAAATCAGACCCATCTGTACTGCACCAAATGGCTGTCGTAGCGCGCCCGTGGCATCGCGACGGGCGGCCCCGAGCCACTCACCTTCCGGACCCCAGTTCACATCTTCAGGCTGGAATTCATCGACGCGGCCGCCGGCGAATCCCAGCGTTTCAAAGCCCATGTCGTCCATCGCGACGGTGCCTGCCAGGATCATCAGGTCTGCCCAGGAAATCGCGCGGCCATACTTCTCCTTGATCGGCCACAGCAGACGTCGGGCCTTGTCGAGATTGGCGTTATCCGGCCAGCTGTTTAACGGGGCAAAGCGCTGCATGCCTCCGTCAGAGCCACCCCGGCCGTCCGTCACGCGATAGGTGCCGGCACTGTGCCATGCCATACGAATAAAGAATGGACCATAGTGCCCGAAATCCGCCGGCCACCAGTCCTGAGAATCAGTCATCAGCGCCTTCAGATCTTCTACTAGAGCATCCATATCCAACGAGTTAAAAGCCTCTGCATAATCGAAATCTTCGCCACGGGGGTCCATGCCAACCGATTCGACGCGCAATGGAGTCAGATCCAGCCGGTTCGGCCACCAATAGTCGTTATCAGGCGCGCTGCTCTGGGCGATCGCCTGACTGAGCGGAGACACGCTCAGGGCTGCAAGGGTCAGCGCGGAAAAGGTCTTTTTAAACATCATAGGGTGTTTCTCCAATAAAGCGCGAAACGCGCAAGTTACTTCTTATCGACTTGGAAGATACGCTTTGTTTTATGATCGGTATAACGATTTATTTCGATCAGCTTAATCGAGAATTCCGATGTAACTCTTGCTTTGGCGTCAGATGCCTCCAAATGGCGCGCGCCCTGGCTACGCAGAACACGCGCCGGGTTGATCTGAGGTTCAGACTGTCAGCTGTCCGGCACTTGATTGACCGGAACCATCACCTCATTCCTGCGCATGAATGGCAGGGTGAAGGGTGCGTTGTAGGCGGCACTGACAACATTGCCAAGGGGCTCGATATTGCTGGCCTCCAGTGCGGCAAGCAGTTCTTCTGTGCGGCGAGCCAGGTTTTTGTCTGTCCAGCGTCCGGAGTATCGCTTGACGGCAATCAGCTCACCGGCGACTGCACGGAGGTAAACGTCCGGGTTGGTGGGCTGTGGCACCGATTCCCAGCTGTATTCGCTGGGTACCACGAACGCAATTTTCCAGCCTTCGGCACCTTCAGATTGCTGAACCGGCGCCGTCATCGCAATTTTCTCACTGGGCTGCTGCTGGACCGGAGCGGTCATTTCCACCTTGCTGGATGAATGATTATCGCCGGTGATATAGCCAAACAGACGCCGAAAGCCGCGATTAGCCGCCTGATTGCGGCTGCTGGCGTTGCTGACGACGGTCTCCGCCACGATGTAATCCGCATACCGACGGTATTCAATGCCGTCTACTTCCGCGACAACCATGTACTCGGGTTCTTCAATAGCCATGATTTGGGGGCTTGCCAGCATCACCAGCAGGAACAGCCCTGACGCGCGTAGTTGCTTGGAAAACATAAAAACAGCTCGTGATTTTCTGTTTGTTACGAGTCCGGTCAGGCTTTGGATTGGTGTCATGGCGATACATCCTGCAGGGCCCGCTAGGATGAGGGTGAGATGGCCCGGGGGCATCTGAGCCCCCGAGCACAGGCAAACGGCGTAATGCGACTAGCGCCAGTCGCTGGCCGGCTCTTCCGGATCGGACTCAAGAAAGCGAATCAGATCTGCATGGAACTGATCAGGTATTTCCACCTGAGGGTTATGGCCAATTTCCGGATAGAGGTGCAGAGCTGAATTGGGCAATTCATTGTGCACATGGTTGACCCGGGCTACGAAGTCATCGGCCAGATCATCTTCCTCACCTCCAATGACCAGCGCTTTGGTTTCAATGTGCTGCCAGTCGTACACCACCGGATCGGTGTACAGCATGTCACTGACCATCGCCCTGACACGCGCGTAGCGTGGATAGTCACCACTCAGTGTCTGTCCGTACTGGCGGCGAACATATTCAAGATGCGCGGGCGGCCAGTCCCGGGGGTAGTAGCGCCGGTGCCCACGGAGCACTGACTGGTAAGAAGGAGGCGCGGGATCACTGGCCAGGGGGTCACGCCACGGGCGGCTCTGCCTTGAGTCAGTCAGGCCAATTTGGTTGACCATGGCCACATGCGTCACATTTTCCGGATAGAGCATGGTAAAACGACTGACGACCATACCGCCCATCGAATGACCAACAGCCGCTACTTTCTCAATACCTAACTCATCCATCAGGGCCTTCATGTTGGCCGCGACAAAATTGAAGTTGTAGGAAATAAGCGGTTTAGAGGATTTACCGTAGCCGATACGGTCAACCGCGATGATTCGAAACCCCGCAGCGGCCAGCCTGCGGAAGCTGTCCTGATAAGGTTCCGAGTAGAAGTTATGCCCGTGCTGCCAAAACACCACCTGGCCGTTAACGGGGCCGGTTGGTGGGATATCCATATAAGCCATGAGCATTTTCTGACCGTAGCGGCGCAGCTCCAGGTATTGAACTGGCCAGGGATACTCGATTTCTTCGAGATTTAATGACACGGGACCCCAGTGCGCCGGCGCCTCAGCAGGCGGTTCCGCCGGCCAGTCCTCAGCAGCCATAAGCTGGGTTATACCCAAACCCAGGGTTAAAGACAGAAACCATCTAAAAGACCAGATGTTCATTGTTCTCATTGTTTGCCTCTTGTTCATTATTGACTCCGCGAACTGCCTGGAGCAGCGCTTGCCGGCCAGTGTTTCGCCTTAATTGCGACCAGGCTTGCTATCTTCTGGCCGGCGAGCCTCCTAACCGGCGCGCCGGCCGGCTGCCTGACCGATTCCCCCGTCTGCGCTTCAGTCAGCGCTCTGACTGGCTGTCTGCCTCACGCTCACCTGCAAGCTTAACGCAGGTTGGCGAGGCTGTCTTTTAGACTGATCAGCAGGCGACACGCCCGTGGGAGCGCCCCTGCGCACCCCGATCGCCCCAATATATACACAAACTTCGACGCAAAATAGTCATATTTCGTGGCAGGAATTTTGGTAAACTGGGGTTTCAGCCCGAACCGATCGACGCCATGCTCTTTGCGCTAGAAAATGATCAGGAGTTTCTCGACCTGCAGGTTGAGATGGTCCGTCTGCAGGACTCGATCCGCAAGACGGGAAAACGCCTGTTGATAATTTTCGAGGGGCGCGACGCCGCCGGCAAGGGAAGCACAATCATGCGCTTCGTGCGCTTCCTCAACCCCCGCCACTACCGGATCGTGGCGCTGGCTAAACCCACCGAACAGGAAGCAGGTCAGTGGTATTTTCAGCGTTATATCAAAGAACTGCCGAATCCGGGACAGATCGTTTTTTTCGATCGCAGCTGGTACAACCGGGCGGTTGTTGAACCGGTGATGGGTTTTTGCACTCAGAAAGAATACAAATTTTTCCTTCAGCAAGTCGTACTGCTGGAACGGATGCTGAAGGAAGATGGCCTGCACATGATCAAGTTCTGGTTCTCGATTGATGAGAAAGAACAGGCCAAGCGCATGATCGAGCGTCAGACTAATCCCCTCAAGCAGTGGAAACTGAGCACGGTGGATGCCTTGGCCCAGGCAAAATGGGATGAGTACACCAGGCACAAGGAAGCGATGTTTGAAAGGACGTCGACCACCGACAGTCCCTGGCTGGTGATTGAGGGCAATGACCGCGACAAGGCCTGCCTTGAATCCATGCGCTACGTTCTTAACAAGATGAAATATGAAGACAAGGGACTGACCGGCCAACGCCTAGAGCCGGACCCCAGCATTGCGACGATGCAGCCCACTTTCAAAATTCCGAAAAATAAATTTGCCAGCGCCAGCGAAACCAGCACCTGAACAAAACTTTTACAAGCAGCGCCGATCCCCAAGACCTGCGGGCAAAAACGCCAAGCATGCAGGCGCTTGATTTTCCGCTGAGCCTCACAGGGCTTGTTTGAATGACCCAGCCTACGGCAGATAGCCGTCCGGGGTGTACAGCTCTTGGAAGGGAAACGCCATTTGCCGGGGCTCTGAACGGCCAATATAGATAGCGTCTTCGGCACTGCGACCCGCCGCATAATTCCTCATGAACGCATTTTCAGATTCGCGGTCCGGGACATTACCCTCCAGAGCCAGGCGAACAATCTTGGCCACTTGCTCCGGTTTTTCTCTCTGCGGATAGTGCGCGGCAGTCGGCAGGATCCAGAACGAGCTCTCAGCATCTCGATCATTGAGGTAGCGATCCCAGACATGGTGGGCAATGCGCGGCGGATTCACCACATCAAGCAGGCCCCACAGATAGGCGACCGGCACCGGGCTACGCGGCAGATTCTCAAGCCAGCGGATCTCATTCTCGGCCCGCTCCAGAAGGTATTGACCGACATGCAGCAGCGCCGAATCTCCGTCATTGAATTTAAAGATATCGTCATAAGCCACCGCCTCGGGATCTCCTTCGGTCACTCTCGGCCTGGCCTTGCGCGCAGCAATGATTTGCGGGCCCCGTGCGGGATCCAGCATGGCCAGCTGAAACGGCACGAGATTAGCCAGAGGCAGATACATACCGCTGTTTGAAAGGAAGTGGTAGTTAATTCGGTAATCCGGTTCAGACTCAAGGTAGTCACCCAGAAATGACAGTCCTATACTGACGCCGCGATCATGCGTGTAGAGGGCAAAATCCTCAAACTCAACAATTTCCCGGACAAAGTAATCCAACAGCCTGGCATTGTCCGTCAACATGTAGGAAAAGCCTTCCAGAGGTTTGTCCGAAAAGCCGGACCCAGGGAAATCCAGTGTGGCAATGTAGTAATCGTCTGACAGTAAGGGCACCAGCTTATAGAAGTCAAAGCTGGAATTTGGAAAACCGTGAACCAGCAACAGCTGCGGGTTTGTCGGATCACCGAAGGTTCTGTAGAACACATCAACCTTCGCGCCATGGTTGTTGGGCGTCGTGGACCGCCACTCAAAGGTGTCCCCGCCCTCGTACCAGGCCCGGGCCAGGTCTGAATAGAACAGATTATCCTCTGCGGCAGACAGTGCCGGTAAGAACAGCACGCACGCAAACCACAGAGACCCCAAACAGCTATGACGCATTTCAATCACCCTTCCCAGTAAAAAACCTAAGCTAGACAGTTTCTGCCGGTATGAACACCTCGGGTTGAGGTTATTCCGAGCCTTTATCTGCTGGCTATTGTTTCAGCGCGACCTTGTCCTCGCGTCAATCAGCCCGGGGGGTTCCAGGCGATGCAGCGGCGCACCGTTTCGGCCGCCGGGCGACTCTTGAGGCTCACTCAAAAGCGGAAATCGTCCGGCAAACAGCAAGACCGCGAACCCGTGGTAAACAGAGACCCGCCAGGCAGAAAATCCAGCGATAAAAGATAAAAGAAGGGGCGATAACTCCGCCCCTTTTTGAAAAACGCGACGCAAAGTTATTCGGACACATTCACCGTGATGTAAGCATCATGATAAAGACCTCCGTCATCTGCCCTGCCCCAGAGAACATATTCACCGGGCTCACTAAAGGTCATGCTTACACCGTAGATGCCATCCTCCGGGACGGGTGGAGGCAAGAACAGCGCACCCCAGGGAGAATTAGCGCTGGTTCGGGTGTCCTCCCAGACTTTGACCTGGGGCGGGTCAAAGCTTACTTCCCCCGGGCCGCGATACTTATTCCAGGAATAATAAAGGCCGTTAACCTTGTCGACTGTCGGTTTTATCGGTGGTGACATCAGCCGGCGCTGCATAACCGCTTCCGGCGTGACCAGCACTGCTGCCAGTGCACCACCGGCAAACTCAGCAAACCTTCGGGCGTCTTCTACGGGATCCGTAGGTTGGGGTAAGCCATCGTCTTCTACCAGCGTGTCGACGGCGATTGGCTCACCCACTCTGGCACTGCGAATACCATCACCCTGAACGGTAACGACCGGGGGAACGTTCGCCCGAGATTCGGGAGAACTGGTACCCGCACCCAAGGACCCTGTTTCTGAAGCAATCACCATGTTGTCCACGAGGTAATCCTGACGCAGTGTCGCGTAGGCCTTACGTTCTTCACCGTTGACTTTCAACGTCCATACCAGCTCCCGGTCGCCCCAGTCAGCCGGAACGGTAACCTCAAACGTAAAACGATTACGCCGGGGCAGGAAATGAGTCGGCTGGCCGCGATCTGCCTCACCCGGAGAAAAATAGTTGTCCTCACCGACCTCGACATCAGGTTCCTCTTCCCAATTTTCATTCATATACCCAAACATCATGTTAAAGGTACCGTCTTCGTTGGGACGCCAACCTTCGAATGCCGGCTCGACATGCTGACCACTGCGGTAGGTCTGAGCCAACACGCCGTTTGAAATGAGCATAACAAGCGATACAGCAAAGGCCTTAACCACCGCGTTGTTAGATATCTTCATTTTCACCTTTCCTGATTCTCCTGCATATTCAACTTAATCATCACTCTGAGCGCTGGTGGCGCGTTCGAAACGCTCCAGCGGCGAGACCAGCGGCGCCAGACACAGCGGGCATCCAATAACGTGGTCATTCGGCCCCAGATCAAGCGCCTCCCGCCTGTCGGCCATTTCCTGCTGGAACTGTTCATCATTCATGGTAACGCGCATACCCAAGTCGATGAACATATTGGTCACCGATCGGTTGCCCGATCCCTGCCAGTTCCTCGGGTCAGGAACATTGGGGTTAGTCTCGGTGTTGTTCATGTAGCCCACAATATGAAGAATTGTGCCTTTTGGCAGCAGCGGTGCCGCGTCTGCCTCGTAGGCATAACCCCTCACCCAGTTGTGGTCATAGCCGACACAGGACAGAGTCTCAACGGTGTACCCCCAGATTGCCTCAAGACACATGCGCTCGCCTGGCGCATGCAGGTGGGGCTCGAAAGTAATGATCTTGGTGTGCTCCTCGAGCACGCGATAGGCATGCAGCTCCTGCTCGTCCTGATTGCCCGCTATACTGATGTCGACGCCATTGCCCAGGCCCAGGGTTGCGCGCTGGTACTTGGGCTCATAGCCTTTCGGATGAAAGCGGAATCCAATCTCCAGATGGCCGGTGGTGTCGAGGCCGTTGGAGTGCAGATGCACGGAATCTGAGTAGATGTAGGTACCGGCTCTGAGCAGGCGTCCGCCATCGGGATCAAACAGGTCGGGATTGCGGCCCACTTCATGCACGGGCCAGCTGGTGACAGTGTCTTCAACCCGGTCCCCGTTTTCGTCGAGCTGTGCGGTGCTCCAGATCATGTGATGAAAGATATATCGCCCGCCGACCGTCTCTCGACCCGTCCCGGCCTGATTGTCAACATCATTCACCTCAACAATCTCAACCGATTTCACATAGCGGTCTTCATCCAGACCAACCGGCACTCTGTCGATCTCACCCCACCAGTCAGGGGTTCCGGACAGCTTGGTTATCGAATTCGTTTTCACGATCAGGTCAGGCTCACCGGCTGTCCATTTCAGGCTGTCATCGAACACCAGTGGTTCCGGAGCATCGGCCCGATCCCCCTTTGGCGTGCCGGTTCGTGCCCAGGTCGAGATGGTCGCAAGCTCCGCCTCGCTCAGCGAAGGGTCATTCTTATAGCTCTGGATCCCCACGTCTTTTTCCATATACCAGGGAGGCATGGCACCTGCCCGGTCACGTAAGCCGGTCTTATACTCAATCAGACCGGCATAAGGCGCGACCTGCTCAAAGGTTACCAGAGGCATGGGGCCGACCCCGCCGGCGCGATGGCAGTTCTGGCAGCTGCGCTGCAGTATGGGTTCTATGTCTCTGTGGAAGGTGACTTCCTGCGCCCGGGCAGCCGACATCGTCAGGGTCATCCCGGCTAGGCTGGCCAGCGCCAGTGTGAGTTGAGAAAGGATTCGAAGCTTCATGCGCTATCTCCTGGAATTTCGGTTCTTCCGCAACCGGGGCTGCGGCACAGTCTTCGCTGTCGGAATGCTCGTATCAGTAGCAGTTTGATTTCGATTCTACCAAGAATTGGCGTAGGCAACATGCCTTCCGCTTCGAGAGGTTCAAGCAATTGATTTTACTCAAATTTAAGCGAGGGTAGCTGCGAAATCCGGGCTCATTCCGGCGGAACTCAGTGCCGCCGGAAATCCGGTGAATCGCGGAGCCCGGCAAAACGGTCAGCCCCATAAAAACCCGGGACTGGCCCGGGTTTTTGTCGATCATGGAATCAGCCGAATCATTCGGCAAACTCGGCCTTTTCTTCCTCAGTGATTTCCTTAATGCTGAGTTTGATCCGCCCTCTGGCGTCCAGATCAGTGCACTTAACCAGCACTTCCTCACCTTCAGAGAGATACTGCTTCACGTCTTCAACTCTTTCCTGAGAAATTTGTGAGATATGCACCAGGCCGTCCTTGCCGGGCAGAATCGTTACGAACGCACCAAAATCAACGATTCGCGCAACCGTGCCCTTGTACAGCCTGCCCACTTCCGCTTCGGCAGTGATCGCATTCACCATGTCCAGCGCTGCGTCACGGGAATCTGCATCTTCACCATAAATGCGAACGTTTCCGTCGTCATCAATATCAACCGAAGCACCCGTCTCTTCGGTGATGCCGCGAATGACCGCTCCGCCTTTGCCGATGACGTCGCGAATCTTGTCCGGATCAATCTTAATTGTCGCCATGGCCGGCGCATTTTCAGACACCGTTGGCCGCGCTTCTGAGATCACCTTATTCATCTCGCCCAGGATGTGCTGACGTGCGTCATGAGCCTGAGCCAAGGCGATTTCCATGATTTCTTCAGTGATACCCTGAATCTTGATGTCCATTTGAAGGGCGGTGACTCCGTTTGAAGTACCAGCAACCTTGAAATCCATGTCGCCGAGGTGGTCTTCATCCCCGAGGATGTCGGTCAGAACGGCAAAGCGCTCTCCTTCCTTGATCAGGCCCATTGCGATACCGGCAACCGGTGCGGATACAGGAACACCGGCATCCATCATTGACAGGCTGCTGCCGCACACGCTGGCCATGGAGCTGGAACCGTTGGATTCGGTGATTTCAGAAACCACTCGAATCGCATAGGGAAATTCCTCTTCACTGGGCATTACCGCCGCCACCCCACGGCGCGCGAGACGGCCATGGCCTATTTCGCGACGCTTGGGTCCGCTCATAAAGCCTGTCTCACCGACAGAAAAGGGCGGAAAATTATAGTGCAGCATAAAGGGGTCTTTCTTCGAGCCGTCCAGACCTTCAATCAGCTGTGCATCTCGAACCGCACCCAGCGTAGTAACAACCAGTGCCTGAGTCTCGCCACGCGTAAAAAGCGCAGACCCGTGCGCTTTCGGCAAAACGCCGGTTTCCACTTCGATGGCACGAACAGTCGTCGTATCGCGGCCGTCGATTCTTGGCGACCCGTCAAGAATGCTGTTGCGCACAGTCCGCTTCTCAAGTGCGCCAAAGGCATCCGATACCTCTCCGGCCGAAGGCCCGCCTTCCTCACTGGCAAGCGCTTCGATCGCCTGCTGCTTGATCTCACCGACTGCCTCATATCGCTGCATTTTTTCCGAGATCTTGTACGCCTCGGCGACGGCGGCGCCAAAGCGCTCAACGAGAGCATCCTTAAGCGTGGTGTTTTCTGCCTCAGGCTGCCAGTCCCATGCCAGTTTGCCGGCTTCCGCTTTCAGCTCATTGATCGCGTTGATGACCGCCTGCATTTCCTGATGTGCAAAAAGCACGGCGCCCAGCATTTGATCTTCACTGAGCTGCTTGGCCTCAGACTCAACCATCAGTACCGCAGATTGCGTACCCGCAACCACCATGTCCAACAGTGAACCTTCCTGAGCCTCATAGTTGGGATTGAGTACATATCCGTGCTCTGCATCATAGCCGACGCGAGCAGCACCAATCGGTTCAGCGAATGGAATTCCTGAAATGGCCAGAGAAGCAGACGCACCGATCATGGCGGCGATATCCGGATCCTGTGTCTTACCGCCAGAAACGACAGTGCAGATCACCTGTACTTCGTTCATAAAGCCTTTCGGGA
>CACBCS010000011.1 GCA_902537815.1 uncultured Pseudohongiella sp.
CGCGGCACGGACGCAGCCCGCTGTGCCTTCCGGTCTAAGGCTGAGATTGTCTCCGTTGCGATCGTCAAAGCTGTACATCTCTTTTTCGACGATATCGGTTACTTCACCGATTGAGCGCTTGAACAATTGGGTCTGTTCAAGGATCGGAAAGCGGATCTCGCGGTATCCAAAGCGTTTGACTACCGCATGGAATTGCGCTTCCAGAAAGTGCCATGCCGGCGACTCCTCCGGCAGGACGTCATTCATGCCTCTGATGGCTTGTATTCTAGTCTTGGACACGGGCTGTCGGCCTTAATCGGTGGCGATGACGTCAGCTTGCGCTTTTTGCTTGGTAGCGACCCTTTCACGCACCATGCTTTCAAGTTCATCGAGCAACTGATCGTTCTGTATTTTATGATGCGGCTGCCCTTCCACATAGGCGAGGTTGTTTGGCGTCGCCCCGGTCAATCCGATTTCTGCCACTTTGGCCTCGCCCGGCCCGTTAACAATGCAACCGATTACCGCGACGTCGATGGGCGTAATGATGTCTTCCAGTCTGCGTTCCAGCTCGTTGACCACCCCGATGACATCGAAATTCTGTCGGGAACAACTCGGGCAGGCCACCAGATTAACCCCTTTGTGCCGAAGTCCGAGACTCTTGAGAATATCGAACCCCACTTTAACTTCTTCAACAGGATCCGCGGCGAGCGAAACCCGAATTGTATCGCCGATGCCTTCCATCAGCAGCGCGCCCAGACCAATAGCCGACTTCACGGTGCCCGACCTCTGTCCGCCTGCTTCTGTGATGCCCAGGTGAAAGGGGTTGTCAATCTGACCGGCCAGCGCGCGGTAGGCCGCCAGGGTCATGAAGACCTCAGAAGCTTTCAGACTGATTTTGAAATTCTGAAAATTCAGCTTGTCGAGAATGTCTATCTGGGTCAGTGCCGATTCGACCATGGCTTCAGCGGTCGGCTCTTTGTATTTGCGCAGCAGAGACTTGCCAAGCGAGCCTGCATTGACCCCTATGCGCAGCGGAATTCCCTTATCTTTCGCGCTGTCTATGACTGCTCTGATGCGCTCTTCGCTGCCGATGTTACCCGGATTAATCCGCAAGCAGTCCACCCCGTTTTCCAGGACGCTCAGGGCAATTCGGTAATCAAAATGGATGTCTGCTACCAGGGGCACGTCGACCTGCGCGCGGATTTGCTTGAATGCCGCTGCAGCATCCTGACTGGGGACTGAGACCCGGACGATATCGACACCCGCTGTCTGCATGCGCCTGATCTGCGCCAGCGTGGCGTCAACGTCGGTGGTCTCCGTATTCGTCATCGTCTGTACGGAGATAGGCGCATCACCGCCAATCGGGACATTGCCGACCATGATCTGTCTGGATTGTCGGCGAGCAGACGCTTGTGCGTGTCTCATCATGTTCAGAGGCCTACAGTCAGTTGTACAGAATTGTCGATACGAGGTTCTTGTGAGAGATCAATGTCATCACCGTTCAAGGACAGCCGGATCCGGGGCGCATCACCGAGGAACACATCGAACGGCGCCACGCCTTTGATTTCCAGCACGTCGCCAGCCATCCTCAGATCGCGATATCTTTCACCGTTACCACTGTCTCTGACTTCGATCCAGCTCGTTCCGCTGAAACTCAGCTTGAGCGTATCCTTGCCTTCACCTTCCACCACAGTCGCCGGCTCGGCAGACTCCAATCCGCTGGCGTCTCCTCCATCGATCTCCGCCCGATTGACCGATCCGGAAACCGCCTGGCCATCGACCGTTGCCTGCTGCGGGCTTGCCAACTGCAAAGACTGAGGGTCCCTCACCGCGGTCGCTGCACGCTGAGACGCGGAATCGCTTGCGTCCGGAGCAGCCGGCATGGCAGTTAACGGTTGCGCCGGGCCGGACGACTCTGGCGATTCGCTGAGAGCCGGTTCTAGTGAACCTGCCGGTGTGTTGGCATCCTCACCATTCCAAGCCCACAGCCCCAGGAAAAAACTGATAAAAACCGTGGCCGATGCAGCCACCGCCCACAGCGATTTGCCAGCGCGTCGTGGTTTTCTTCTATTTCTGCTGGTTCCCGCAATCACGGTCGGTTTGGCATGATAGAGACCTTCATAGGCGGCCATCACCGCTGTTTCGTCAAGCGCCATAATCTCGGCATAGCGCTTGATATAGCCCTTGGCGAAAACGGCTCCCGGCAGTTTGTCATGCTCATCATGTTCTATCGCATTCACATAATGCATCGTGATGTGGAGCGTTTCTGCAACTTCCCGCTGCGTCAGGTTTTGCTGCACCCGGGCAGCACTGAGCATCTGGCCGGGCGAAAGCGGACTGATTTCCTCAGCGGCGCCACCGGCAAGCGACTCTTCTAGGGCAGCTTCTGATGACGCTTCAGTTGGCATCGGTCATTCTCTGCTGTGGCTCCGCGTATTCTGGAGAATCCTGATAGAGGGTTATGGGTATACGGGTAAAGTCATCAACCAGTTTCTGATTGTTGAATCGGCTTTCAATAGTGATACCCGCAAGCAAAGCCCTCGGGGTATGCGGCAGGCTGTAGAATTCGGTGGTCGTCAGATACTGTCGAAACGCCTGCCGCGCCCCCGGCCAGTCAACACGCTGATAGCGCAACAGGGCAAGTTCGATTGATGAGATGTTCAGATTGCTGTTCAACTGCAGGGCGCGCGTAAAAGCGACTTCAGCTTCTTCCAGGCGATTGAGACTCACCGCGCTGCGATCAAGATTTCCAAACGTCACGGCCCGGCCTTCGTACATAGCATCCTGCGTAACGGTCAACAACTCGTCAAAGGCGTTCTCATAATTTCTTGAGGAAAACAGCAGGGCAGCGTAATTATTCCGAGCCCTCGCATTGTCTTGATCGAGACGCACCGCCCACGGGAAATTTTCGATCGCTAGTTCCAGATCGCCTTCACGCTGGGAGATCAGCGCCAGAATGTTGTAAGCCTCGGAATTTCGGCTGTCTATCTCCAGCGCATTGTTCAGATGACGACGCGCATTGGGCATGTCATCGGCATTGAAGTAAGCCACGGCCAGCTGTACATAATTCTCCAGGGATTCTTCATCCGAAGGCTCCACGCTGAATCCGCCTGTTGTGGTCGTCACACAGGCATTCATCACCACGAGGACAGACGCCCAGAAAAAGTATCTGGCAAACCGAAGGAAATGATAGACGACAGCGCGGAACATGACTTATGACCCCAGCACAAGTTGGTCGGACGCTGTAGCCTTGCCGGTGCTGGCCAGAATCCGGGCGCGCTCAACGCGACTCTGACCGGAATGCTCAGACGCTTCATTCTGCCTGACTTCAGCACGGCGGGCGTGGCGCTCCTGACGACGGGTCTGATCTTCGACATCTCCGACCAACTGACCACAGGCCGCGCCAATGTCATCAGCCCGGGTGGTGCGGACAGTTACCGTAAAACCGGCATGCTGAAGTATCTCGCGAAAATTGCTGATCACTGAATCACTGGGACGTCTGTAGTCGCTCAGAGCAAACGGGTTGAACGGAATCAGATTGATCTTGCAAGGCAGTGTTTTCAATAATTCCGCGAGCTCTCTGGCATGCTGGCGATGATCATTTACACCCTTTATGACCGTGTATTCAATCACCGGAACGCGTTTGTCCTGAAGGCTCGCCATATACTCTTTCACCGCATCGATCAGTTCGGCGATCGGGTATTTTTTGTTGATTGGCATGATGCTGCTGCGCAATGCATCATTGGGCGCGTGCAGGGAAACGGCGAGAGACGCATCGGTGTACTTTTTCATTCGCCGTATGGCTGGCACTACTCCTGAAGTACTGATGGTGACCTTTCGCTTGGAAAGCCCGTAGGCCCAATCGTCCATCATGAGACTGACCGCGTCCATCACCGACTCGAAGTTCAAAAGCGGCTCTCCCATACCCATCATGACAACGTTGGAGATCCGACGCTTCGCCGCGGCATCGAAGCCGTCAAGCTGTTGCCGCGCCAGCCACACCTGCCCGATGATCTCGGCAACGGTCAGGTTGCTGTTAAATCCCTGCTTACCTGTCGCACAAAAGCTGCAGTCAAGGGAGCAACCCGCCTGGGAGGAAACGCACAGCGTTCCTCTGCTGCCCTCCGGTATGAACACCATTTCGACATGCGAGCCAGAAGCCACTTCAATGATCCATTTGTGGCTGCCGTCCTCTGAGGGATAATCAGCCACAATTTTCGGTGCTCTGATCTCAACCAGTTGCTCTAGTTTGCCGCGCAGAACCTTTGAGATATCCGTCATCCCATTGAGATCAAGCACCCCACGCTGATGGATCCACTGCATAACCTGCTGAGCGCGAAAGGGCTTCTCCTCCAGCTCGGAGAACAGCGCTTTCATCTTCTCTCGACTTAAGCCGAGCAGGTTAGGTTTCATGATTGCTCCCTGATAGCCCCCAGGTTTCCCGGACGCTTAGCTGCGCGGGCAGATTTCGTCTTGCGTAAAGAAATAGCTTACTTCCCGCTCCGCAGAAATGGTGGAATCGGAGCCATGCACCGCATTGGCATCAATAGACTGAGCAAAGTCGGACCGAATCGTACCGGGTGCTGCCTCGGCGGGATTGGTGGCGCCCATTAGTTCACGGTTAAGCAGAACAGCGTTCTCGCCTTCGAGCACCTGAACCACAACGGGGCCTGAAGTCATAAACTCGATCAGGTCGCTGTAGAAGCCCTTACCCTGATGCTCAGCATAAAAGCCACCAGCGGTCTCATCAGTCAGCTGCATCATTTTAGATGCCACAATTTTGAGCCCCGCCTGTTCAAAGCGGGTATAGATCTCGCCAATCACGTTCTTGGCAACAGCATCAGGCTTGATTATGGAAAGGGTTCGTTCGATCGCCATGGTTACTCCAATCGGTTCGGTCGTCGCAAAAGATCGCGCATTATACGCGGAATTTCTGCGATTTTGCACGATTTTGGCGCAGTAATCTCAGCGAAAAAAGCGTAGCAATTCAGGCGATTAGCACAGAGCCTGTGAGCGCTGTCGCAGCAGGCCTGCCGGGAGCGGTTTATCCGATCGCAGAATCACGGGACAGCCATTGCGCGGAGCCCTCCCGCAGCTTTGCCACCGCCTTCTCAATGACTGCCACCGCATAGTCAATCTCCTCTTCTGTGCTGAAGCGTCCGACCGTGATTCGCACCGAACTGTGCGCAAGTTCATCTGACAAGCCGAGAGCACGCAAGACGTAGGACGGCTCGAGACTGGCGGAAGTACAGGCAGATCCCGATGAAATCTCCAGATCTCTCAGAGCCAGCATCAGTGATTCACCCTCGACATAGCCGAAGCTGACGTTGAGATTACCGGGCACGCGCTGCTCCAGATCGCCGTTGACGCTCATCGCCGGGATCGCTTTCAGACCATTCAGCAGTCGATTGCGCAGGGCAAGAATCCGCGCATTCTCGGCAGCCATCTCGTTCATAGCCAGTGCAAATGCTTCTCCCATTCCGACAATCTGATGCGTTGGCAACGTGCCCGAACGCATGCCCTGCTCGTGCCCGCCTCCGTGCACCTGCGGTTCAATTCTGACTTTTGGCTGGCGTCGCACGTACAGGGCGCCAATACCTTTTGGCCCGTAGATTTTGTGGGCCGTCAGCGACATCAGATCGACCTGCATCTGTGACAAATCAATCGCAATTTTCCCTGCACTCTGGGCCGCATCAACATGAAGCAAGACCTCATGCTGTCGAGTAACTTCGCCTATTGCCCGGATGTCGTTGACCACGCCAATTTCATTGTTCACATGCATGAGAGACACCAGCGTCGTGTCCGGGCGGATCGCAGCGGCGACCTGCCCGGGGGTAATCATTCCCCGGGAGTCGGGGGTCAGATAGGTCACTGAGAAACCTTCCTGCTCAAGCTGCTTACAGCTGTCCAGCACGGCTTTGTGCTCTATCACCGAGGTAACCAGATGCCGGCCCTTATCCTGGTAAAACTTCGCCGCACCCTTGATCGCGAGATTATCCGATTCCGTCGCGCCAGAGGTCCAAACGATTTCTCTGGGGTCACAGTGAATCAAGTCAGCCACCTGACGACGAGCCGTCTCTACTGCCTCTTCGGCTTTCCAGCCAGACATATGCGACCGCGAAGCCGGGTTACCAAAATTTCCGTCCAGAGTAAGACACTCCATCATCTTAGCGGCCACTCTGGAATCAACCGGATTGGTAGAGGAATAATCTAGATAAATAGGAAGCTGCATCGGAACCCAATTCTCCTGACTTCAAAGGGCTGTTGCCGGAATCTGTGAATCGACCAGAACGTAGTCATCGCTGCTGGTCGATGAACTCAGCCGGTTCTGCTTCTTATCCTGGCTGCGGGCAATTTGCCTGACTTCATTTTTTGTCACCAGATCAGCCAGGCTGACGCCCTGCAAAAAATCGTGAATCTGCTCACTCAGATCCTCCCACAGGTGATGCGTCAGACAGGTCTCCCCGCCCTGACAATTACCGGCACCCTGACATTTGGTCGTGTCGACCGACTCATTGACGGCGTTGATGATGTTAGAAATTTTGATGTGCTCAGGCGTTCCGTGGAGCTCATAACCTCCCCCCGGCCCGCGCACACTTTTCACCAGACTGCCTTTACGCAGGCGCGCAAAAAGCTGCTCTAAATAGGACAGCGAGATACTCTGGCGCAGGGAAATATCTGCAAGACTGATCGGCCCCTGCTCACGATGAATGGCCAGATCAAGCATGGCGGTGACCGCATAACGGCCTTTAGTGGTGAGACGCATGAATCTCCTGCCGCGATTAGTACCAAACCTCTAGTATTCAATCACCAACCAAAACAGTCAACTATTTGCGCCGCCCAGCGCGGGTCGCGGCAAGCCGTGCCCGCCTCGCCAAAGCGAATGGCAGCGCGGCCCGGATACCTCCCACCCTCAACAGTCGGTGTGCGGAACCTTCGACAGGGAAGACCCCCTGCGATTTTTGACAGCGGTCAGACCGTGATACGGCAGACCAATCCAGCTCTGCATGAAAGAGCGTAGTAAGGACATCCCGCCTTGTTGATCCTACTGCAGCAAAGACCGGCTCATTTCGGCGACAGTGAGCTGGATCGCTGTTGAACGCTCACTCTATACGAAGCACCCGAACACATCGATGGGCGGATGGCACTATACGCGAAGCCTTTAGCTGTGCGATTCGGCACCCGAGTACAGCGACAGTCTTTTCGGCAGCTTGACCCATCTCTTCTCGATCAGTCTTCGGTGTTAATCGCTGAAAAACGACGAAGAATCCGTTTTGAGACCTGAAATGAAAGCCGACCTCCACTGCCACAGCTATTTTTCTGACGGCCAGCACCCGCCGCAATTCCTAATGGACCGTGCCGTTGCTAACCATGTGACCCATCTAGCCATTACTGATCACGACTGTTTACTGAACTGTTCAGAATTGAAGATCCCGCCCGGC
This sequence comes from uncultured Pseudohongiella sp., assembly GCA_902537815.1. Lineage (GTDB taxonomy): Bacteria > Pseudomonadota > Gammaproteobacteria > Pseudomonadales > Pseudohongiellaceae > UBA9145. The sequence goes on from CACBCS010000011.1 coordinate 7,422, forward strand.
CTGACCCTGGTTCCGGGGCTGGAAATCTCCGCAGGCTGGCGCGGCATGGAAATTCATATCGTCGGCCTCGGCATCGACGCCGATTCGACACCTCTGAACGATTATGTTTGCCGGCAACAACAACTTCGCCGCGACCGCATCGTCGCCATGGATAAAAAACTCAGTGGGCAAAACATTTCTGGCCTACTTGAGTACCTGCAATCTAAACCCTGTATTTCCTGGACCCGCAGCCATGTCGCTGAATTTCTGGTGGCTGAAGGTCATGCCAAAGATATGCAGAGAGCATTCAAGAGGTTCCTGCGTCCGGGCGGATCCGCATTTGTCGCGGCTCAGTGGCCTGAAATGGATGAAGCTATTGCCGCGATACAGCAAGACTCAGGGATCGCGGTGCTTGCGCACCCCGGCCGCTACGGGCTCACCCGGTCGAAGCTCGGCAGACTCATGGACGACTTTCAGCACAGCGCTGGAGATGCCGCCGAAGTCTCTTATGGCAGCATCAATCCGGTTCAGCAGAGCACCCTGACGACGATGGTTCAGGAGCGGGGCCTGTATGCTTCAGCGGGTTCAGACTTTCATTCGGCAGATCGGCAGTGGACCGACATTGGCAAATTCCCGGGGCTCGGGTCAGCGGCTACAAAAAATGCCATCTGGGCTCACCCAAGATGGCATTTCGACTGACGCTGCGAGTCGCGCAGCACGGCAGGCTGCGACTCTCACATCCTTACTTGCCCCGCTTAAGCGAAGCTACCGCATCGCGGAAGATATCCAACAGGGTTTCGTATTTGTAATCGGTAAATTCCCCTGCGTCCATAAACATTCCGTGCTCTTCGCAGGCTTCGTATTCAAGATGCTTTTGCTTGGGGTCATTGAGTTTTTTCATGGTTTTCCCGCAGCGCGGGCACTGGATATCCCGGACAGTATTGTAGGATTTGCCCACTTCCGGGTCACCGCTGTCGGCGAACTCGGTCATCCAGTCACCTTTCAGCTGTTCCGCCTCACCATTGTCGAACCACAAACCGCTACAGCTCTCGCATTTGTCGATCACAACCTGACCATGCAGGGTTTCAATCTTGAGTTCTTGCATCGCGGAATTGCACTTCGGGCAGTCCATTTTTGTTCTCCTAGAAAGCCGCGTTCATTGTTCTTTATCTTACCCAAGCGGGAGAGATCACCCGTCCGACCAGCGTCATTCGTGGCGGTGGTCAATAACGACAATGCTATAAGACTTGCAAGCGCAAAACCAAGCCGATTTCACGCGCTCCGTGCAGACCGAATGATTTGTCACCATTTCACCCAAAATCACCCAAAATGACCCACCGGGGCACACGGCAGGAAACAGATTTCACTCCGTATGCAAGCAATTTCTAGTAACTGTAACTCACAGAACCTGACCGCAGTTGAGGCCAATCGATCTCCCCTTCGACACACCGGGACAGATCTGACCGGAACACGATGTGCACCTTGTCAGTTCGGCGTGCGCCGGTCGGTTCGTCACCGAGTCCTTTCAGGACAAAGGACAGAGATTCGTCGGCCGGGATTCGCTCAAGCGTTTCACCGTAGGCGCAAAGGCCTGCATACAGCTCTTCTTCAAGGCTTGTTATATCTCGCTGCCACTGATCGGCAAATTCAGTTTCAGCTTGCGCTGCTCTCTCTTTCAGTTCTGATGCGAGGGTCAGCGCTTCTTCCCTGATGGGGCTCAGCTGCTGCATCAGTGCTTCCAGTCTGGCAGCGAGCGCCTCCTGCGCTTCATCAGAGGAGCCGGCACCCGAGCTCACGCTTGAGCTGTTGCGCAGTTCTGCCTCAAGAAGCCGCAACTCGTCAACGCGCTCACCGACCCGCCCACGCAGGCTTTCAATTTCAGCGAACAAGGCATTGTAGGTCGCCTCATCGACGCTCCCCAGTGCCCGCAAAGCCCGCATCGAATGGGTCGCCTGCTGCACAGCTGTGTTCACCAGCAGAGAGAAATCGATGTTCGCGATCTGATCCCTAAGCAACTGATATCGGTCATCCGGGATGGTCCTCTCAGCGGCCAGAGACGGGCTCTCGAGAGAGACTGTCGGCATGGACCGGCGCATGGCGAGAAAGGGATTCTCCTGCAGCTGCAATGCCTGCATTGCTGAACTCAGAGAAGCGAGTCCCATCCGGTTACGTCGATTGGCTAACGGTGACCTCACCTCGAATACGACCCCCTGATTCACCAGATAGGTACTGGAAATCCCACCGCGGCTGCGACCAAACAGACCACCAGAGTCGTTCAGTTTCAGCGCCTCAGACAGTATTCCTGAAAAAATCGTAAGATCGTCATGCATCTCCTGCAGAGAAGGTCCCTGCGCATACCCGTTGCTTGCTGCCATGCAGGCGCAACAAATCCATAGCGTCCAGCAACCAGCATGACCGGGACGGCGGAAAGTCAGTGATAATCCGAGAATGCTCATCTCAGTCGACACTCGTTCTACCGCGCTGACTCACGGTAACTCACAAACTGCGCCAATTCCTGCAGCGAGCGCAGCGTCGCGTAATCGCTGTCGGCTAGTTGCTGATAGCCGAGCTGCATGTCCTGAAGATCCCGCAGTCGCTGCTCTTCAAAATATGCATAGATCCGATCAAGACTTTCTGCCGTCGACAGTTGAGTCTGTTCCATAACCGCCTGCAGCAACTGGACGTTATTTGAATCCTGACGGGCCTCAAAGCGGCGGACCAGAGACTCAATTTCGGCGAGCTGCTGCGCCTCAAACGTCGCCAGAGAACGGCCAATTTCGGCACGTTCGGCTGATCCACCAAAGGCAATTTCAAATCCTGAGTCGCTGACCGACACTGAAGTGTTCAGCAGCAACAGACACAGCATGGCGAATGAAGTGGCGGTAGGCGCCCATTGCCAGCGCGCAAACCAACCCGTCGCTGGCGGCTCGGCAGCATGTTCGCGCTTGAACAGTTCAAGCCCGCGATCCCAATGGGGCACGCGCTGCTCCTGCCATGACAGCAATTCCTGCCTGGTAAGCAGCAGGGTGTCCAGTTCGGCGCGACACTCTCCACACTGAGCGAGGTGTTTGTCGAACTCTGCGCCCGCTTGCGCTGAAAGCGAGTCAGAGAAGTATTCTTGTAACAGATAAACAGTCTTAGGACAGGACATGCTCGTCCTCCGTGGTTTGCTTGAGTTTCTTGAGTGCAGCGTAGAAACGGGTTTTAGCTGTATTTTCTGAGATATCCTGCATATCGGCGATCTCCTCGAAAGTCATGGACTGGAAAACCTTAAGCTCGACGACCAGGCGCTGAGCCAACGGCAGCTGACTGAGTCTTTCGACAATGCGCTGGTTGAGCTCAGAGTGCATCAGACTGATCTCCGGCTCCTGCTGCCTGTCTGCAGGAAGGCTCTCCAGCGGGTCCGCTTCCCCTTCGGCGTTTGGCGGCGTCCCGGCCAGCAAGCGTTTGCGCCGGCTTAAATCGATCGCCTTGTTGTGAGCAATTCGAAAGAGCCAGCTACTGAATTTAGCATCACCACGAAACCTATGCAGATTGCGATATACCCCGAGGAAGACCTCCTGCAGCAGATCCATCGCATCACTGGGGTTACCCATCAGTCGCAAACCCTGATTGAAAACTCGGCTTTCATAACGCTTGACCAGTTTTTCCCAGGCATGAGGTGAACCGGCAAGAGCAGCAGCAATTAGCGCTTCATCTTCGTCAATCACACTCATACCAAATCGCCCAAGACTCTCATCAACACAGCCCCAGCCACTGTACAGCGCGTCCGGGCTGCCTTCTATGCATCCGAGGATACTGGTTTATGGAGAATAAGTCGCAAACCCAGTGGAAATAGTTTGCCCGCTGCGGACTCTTTAGGGCGAGTAAGCATGTAGCTCTTTGGGAATAAGGCTCCCCCAGGCTCGGTTGTAGGGATGGACTTTTGCCGTGCTGCCGGCGGCGTTTTCCAAACCATAACCGTGCTCTGCCCATTCGAAAATCGAATGCCTGAGATTCTTGACGCTCGTATAGCCCAGAGAAGCCAGCTCTTCGGCCACAGCCGCTGACCGGTATCCCACGGAGCAGTACACGACAATGGGCTCGGCGTAATCTGGAAAAGCAGCAGCAATGGCCTCTGCGCTCTGCAAATTATGAGCCCTGGGAATATGGCTCACGTCATACTCTTCGGGAAGCCTGACATCAATTATCGTCGGCGCAACCCTGAGCTGCGCTTCGGCCAGAAGGCTTTCGGTGGAGACAAATTCCACTGCAGGAAAAGCTCTGGCAATTTTCCGGTCAACTGTCTGCCAGTCCACACCAAACAGGCCCATGAAAAACGAAGACAGAGAAATGCCAACCAGCACTTTCAGCATACGCGATCAAGATCCTTTGCACGCAGACACCAAAATTGGGGCAGGCAGAGCCCTGCCCTGTTTTCTGCCTGACCCGGGAAGAGTTGCTCTCATGCTGCCGCAACGCGTTCACTCAGCAGTTGACTGGCAGCTCCCATGAACGCGTTGAGAGAAGAGGCGATAATATCTTTACTGATGGCGACACCACTGTACCTCTGCCCTTCGCATCGAATCTGAATATAGGTCACTGCCTCGGCATCGGCGCCCTGACCCAACGCGTGCTCACCATATTCCATGATTTCAAAATCAAGCTTAATGGCATCCTTGAGCGCTTCAACAAACGCATCGAGCACACCGTCACCCTCACCGTTGATCGCGATCATTTCACCCATATAGTTAAGCGTAGCGGCAAACGTTTCACGCCCTTCGTGCTTGGCAATGGTGAAGTCTTCCAGACTCAGGGCTTTCGCGTTATCAAGATAGTGGTTGTTAAATAAGGTCCAGATCTGGTCAGGGCTGATCTCTTGCCCGGTATCCTCAGTCACTTTTTGCACGACCCCACTGAACTCGATCTGCAGCCAGCGCGGTAACTGGAAGCCGAACTTGTTAGCCAGCACATAGGCAACACCCCCCTTTCCGGACTGACTGTTAACCCGAATCACATCCTGATAGGTACGCCCGATATCACGGGGATCTATGGGCAAATAGGCAATTTCCCACGGAGTTCCCTCTTCATAGATATCCAGGCATTTTTTGATTGCATCCTGATGGGAACCGGAAAACGCAGTGAAAACCAGATCGCCCGAGTAGGCCTGACGCGGGTGCACGTCAATCTGCGTGCATTCTCTGACCACCGAAACAATGCGATCCATGTCATGCAGATCAAGGCCCGGGTCGATGCCCTGACTGTAAAGATTCATCGCCATGATCACGATGTCCATGTTTCCGGTACGCTCACCGTTGCCAAGCAAGGTTCCTTCAACCCGCTGAGCACCTGCCATCACTGCAAGCTCCGCAGCAGCGACTGCCGAGGCCCGGTCATTGTGGGTGTGTAAACTGATGATCACCGAGTCGCGATTTTTCAGCTTCCGACAGAAATACTCGATTTGATCAGCATAAATGTTCGGAGTGGCCATCTCTACTGTTGCAGGAAGGTTGATGATGGCTGGGTTTTCCGGAGTCGGCTGCCAGATAGCATTTACCGCATCACAGACCTCGACCGCAAAATCCATCTCCGTACCGGTAAAACTTTCCGGAGAGTACTGGAATACCCATTCCGTTTCAGGAGCCAGTTCCGCGCAACGTTTCACTTCGGTTGCCCCTGCTACCGCGATGTCGATGATGCCGGCTTCATCCGTTTTAAACACCTTTTCACGCTGCACAGTCGATGTTGAGTTGTAAACGTGCAGAATCGCTCTGCGAGCGCCACGCAGGGATTCAAAGGTTCGCTGAATCAATTCCGGGCGGGCCTGGGTCAGCACCTGGATGGTGACGTCATCAGGCACACGATCTTCTTCAATCAAACAACGCACAAAATCAAAGTCTGGCTGGGAAGCAGCCGGAAATCCAACTTCGATCTCCTTGAACCCGACTTCAACCAGTAATTCAAACATCTTCTTTTTCTGTTCAACCGACATTGGCTCAATCAAAGCCTGGTTGCCGTCCCGAAGATCCACACTGCACCAGACCGGCGCAGATTCGATAACCTGATCCGGCCAGGTTCTGTCGCTCAGCGCAATCGGCTGAAACGGTTTGTATTTACGGTGATCAAATCGGCTGTTTGGCATCGGGACCCCTCCCTCATTCCGGATCAAAAATGCAGCGCCCGGATCAAGACAACTTGTCCGGGCGCTATTCAAAGAAGACTCTCTGACTCTATGTTTTCAGGAACCAACGCTGTCACACCGCTGCCTGATTAACCTGATTCCCGCGATTTCCTTGTGAGAAATCCGCTCCCGGGTACCGGCATCTTGTGAATGCTGACCCGCTTCGAGAAAGTGTGATTATGGTAGTCAAACCGGATTAGCATTTCTACACATACTTTCTAACTTTTTGGGTTTTTTATAGTTTTATACACCAATAATTAATATATTATTAGTTTTATATTCTATTTTTTTTGAAATCAATGGATAACTTAAACATTCAACCCACGGATCGTAACTTGGAGCTCTCTCGATGAAGTTGGACAGACTGGATAAGCGCATTCTGCGGGAAATACAGCGGGATGGAACCATAACGAACCTTGAGCTGGCAGAGCGCATCGGCCTGTCCCCCTCCCCCTGCGCGAGACGGGTCAAACAGCTTGAGGATGCCGGCATCATTCTCGACAGAGTCACCCTGCTGGACCCAAAAAAACTGGACTTAAAACTGACCGCACTCATTCAAATCAGCATGGACCGGCATACTCCGGATCGCTTCGAAAAATTTGAAGAGCAAATCAGATCGTACGCGGAAGTGACTGAATGCCTGCTCATCACCGGACAGTCTGCTGACTATCAGCTGAAAGTCGTGGTGCCGGACATGGAGTACTACCAGGAATTTCTGCTGAACAAAATTACCCGCATCGAAGGCGTAACTGACGTGCACTCAAGCTTTATGCTGCGCGAGGTTCAAAACACCACGGCTTTACCCCTCGACCACATTGAATCTCAGTAACTGAATGCCGGCTCTTATGATTCCGGAAAGAAATGTTTGATCTTGTTTTTGTAGGAACGGCTCATCTTGAGCGTCGAGCCGTCAATGAGGGTGAGGTAATACTCTCCGTTTATGTGAGAGGATACTTTCTCTACCCGCTCAAGATTGACAATCGTCGAGCGGTGCACCCGCTGGAAAACTGAAGCGTCCAGCCTGGATTCAAGCTCTTTCATGGTCGTGCGCATGATATGGGTCCGGTTTCCCACATGAACGCACATGTAATCGCCCGCTGCATCAATCCAGTCAATATCTCTGATCGGCACAAAGCTGGTTGAAGCGCCATCTTTGATCGCCAGACGGTCAATCTGATTCTCCGGTAAGTCATCGGTCAACAGAACATCTCTGATGGCGTCTTCTGACTTTCCGGACAGTGAAACCACCATTTCCAACAGCTTCTGCTTATCCGCAGCGGCTGCTTGCCCTGCCCTGCGCTCAAAACATCTGTTGACCGCGGCCTCCAGTCTTTCCTGCTCAACCGGCTTCAGCAGATAGTCGACGGCATGGACCTGAAAGGCATCAACGGCAAACGCATCAAATGCGGTGACAAAAACCACCATCGGCATCGCATCTCCCTGCATCTGGCTGACCAGATCAAATCCCGATATTCCCGGCATCTGGATATCAAGAAACACGACGTCCGGCTCACATTCTGCAATAGCGCGAAGCGCAGCCCTGCCGTTCTCGCACTGCTTAAGAATATCGACAGATCCGAGCGCCTCAAGCCGCATCGCCAGCCCCTCTCGCGCAAGCTTTTCATCATCCACAACCAGAGCAGTCAGAGAAGAGGTCTCACTCCGTGACATAGGGAATTCTGATTCTAACCGCCAGCCCTCGTCGCGGCTCATTGGAAAAAGTCAGATCATGGTGAGTGCTGTACATTTCAGCCAAGCGGCTTCTGATATTGCTCACTCCCACTCCGTTTGAGAAAGAAAATTGCGTGTCGCTCTCCTGCTCTGCCGACAACCCTGGCCCGTCGTCGATCACGCGAATCTCCAGCGCTTCCCCGGCTTTGGCTGCATAAATGCTGATTATCCCGCCCTGTTCCTGCTTGGAGATGCCATGCTTGATCGAGTTTTCGATCACTGGCTGCAGCAGCATACTGGGCACAAGCCCCTGACCAGCCTCATCAGTCACCTTGATGTCAGTTTTCAGCCGGTCGCCAAACCTGACTCTTTCTATATCAAGATAGAGCTGACAGGTTTTTAACTCCTGCGCCAGGCTAACCCGATCAAGCGGTGAGTGATCAAGCGAATAGCGAAGAAACTGACTCAGCTTGGTCAGCATTTCATTGGCAGGCCCGGTCGCTTTCGACAGCACCAGTGTTGAAATGGCATTCAGAGTGTTGAACAGAAAGTGAGGGTTCAGCTGATAACGCAGCATCAACAGCTGCGCTTCACTGGCGAGAGCTTCGGAGCGCAGGCTTTTCTCCTTCTCAGCCTGCAGGAGCTGATAGTACTTGATAATGAAATAAAGCGCGCTCCAGGACAGCATCAGCGGAAACGAAGACAAGAACAGGTCATCAAAGAGCTCGCGCGCCCCGGCGGTACGAGGATCCAGAAACGCACCGAAAGGGAGCAAAGCGATGCTGTTCCGAAAAGGCTGCCAGAGCACCGCTGCCGTCAACGACCCGAACCAGGTGACCAGAAAGCGCACAACAAACCCGCGCTCCCAGACCAGTCGGTGCAGGGCGCGCAGGCCATAAGTGAGCACCATACCGATCAACGCAATCAGCCCCCAGCAGAGGATCCGCGGGATCAGAACCTCAGGATAGACAAACAGGTCCCGGAAGGACAGCAGTGCAACCCAGACCGACCAACCCAGAGCCTGAAAAATCCAGAACTGACTGCGCTTACTCAGGGTAATCGGGTTGCTTGTCATCAGAGGCGTGTTATCAAGATCGCGCTTATGTGATCACCACTAGGGCAGCAGCTCGGCAATCGCGTCCCTTTCTTCTCTGAGCTCAATCTCGGTCTTATCCATCAACTCCTGACTGAACGTATTCACATCAAGACCCTGCACGATCTCGTAGCTGCCGCCTGAACAGGTTACCGGGAATGAGTAGATAAGCCCCTTCTCCACCCCGTAACTTCCATCACTGTGAATTCCCATGCTCACCATCTTACCCGCCGTCCCCAGTGCCCAGTCGCGCATGTGCTCGATTGCTGCGTTGGCCGCAGACGCTGCCGAAGATGCCCCCCGCGCCTTGATGATGGCTGCACCACGCTGCTGCACAGTGGGAATGAAGTCGTTTACGGTCCAATCCTGATCCACCAACTCCATCGCCGCCGTTCCGGCGACAGTACAGTGGTGAATATCGGGATATTGCGTGGCAGAGTGATTGCCCCAGATGATCATGCCATCCACTTCAGTACTGTGCTTACCGGTCTTGGCACCGAGCTGGGAAATGGCGCGGTTATGGTCAAGCCGCATCATCGCGGTAAACTGACCGGGATCGAGATCTGGGGCATTGCGATAGGCAATCAGAGCATTCGTATTCGCGGGGTTGCCCACTACCAACACTTTGACGTCACGACTGGCGACTGTGTTAATGGCAGCGCCCTGTTCGGAAAAGATTCTGGCATTCGCCTCAAGCAGGTCCTTACGCTCCATACCGGGCCCTCGGGGTCTGGCCCCAACCAGCAGGCAGTAGTCTGCGTCCTGAAATGCCACAATCGGATCGTCTGTCGCCACGATGTCGGAGACCAGCGGGAAGGCGCAGTCTTCGATTTCCATTACCGTGCCTTTCAGCGCCTCAAGCGCCGGGGTAATTTCCAGCAGCTGCAGGATAACGGGCTGATCGGCGCCGAGCATTTCTCCAGCGGCAACACGAAACAAAAGGGAATAACTGATCTGACCAGCTGCGCCGGTTACGGCAACACGCACAGGTGCTTTCATGGCGGGTAGTGTCCTTGTAATTTACTAGTAGTGAAAGCAGGGAATTATAGCAGAATCTTCGCTGCTGTCAGAGCCCTACACAGACCTGCCTTTCAGCCTCAGACTGCCCGCAACAGGAGCGGTTTACTCAGTAAATGAACATGGCATCGCCATAGCTGAAGAAACGATATTCCTCTCTGACAGCCTCCTGATAAGCGTCAAGTACCTTTTTTTGTGAGCAAAAGGCACTCACCAGCATAAGCAAAGTCGACTCTGGCAAATGGAAGTTGGTGATCATTGCGTCAACCAGCTTAAATTCGTAGCCGGGGTAGATAAATATATCTGTCTCACCGGAAAAGGGCTCCAGTCCTCCCCCTGTTGCAGCGGCTTCCAGACTGCGTACTGACGTTGTGCCAACGGCAATCACCCTCCCACCGCGGCTGCGCGCGCCGTTAATCAGCTCACAGGCCGGGCGGTTGATCTCTACCAGCTCTGGATGCATCTTGTGGTTGCTAACGTCCTCGACACGCACCGGCTGAAACGTTCCTGCACCAACGTGCAAAGTGATAAATGCCTGATTGACCCCCTTCTCCCGAACAGCCGCAAGCAACGGCTCATCAAAATGCAGACCGGCCGTAGGCGCAGCAACCGCCCCCGGCACCTCGGCATAGACCGTCTGGTAACGCTCTTTGTCCTGTAATTCATCCTCTCTTTTTATGTAGGGCGGTAGCGGCACATGCCCGAACTGCTCGAGCAAAGTCTCCAGCTGATCTTGGGAGCCAGCGGCAAGCACGAAGAACTCACCGTCTCTCCGCTCCACTGTGAGGCTTCTTGCCGGATCTGACTCGTCGCTCTCCTGAGTTAAAGTCAGGCTGATCCTGACTCCGGGTTTGGGCGACTTGCTGGCCCGCACCTGCGCGAGCAACCGACCTGCGCCCAACTGTCTCTCAATCAAGATTTCAACCCGGCCGCCACTTTCTTTGCGCCCATAAAGACGGGCCGGAATCACCCGCGTGTTGTTGAAGACCAGCACATCCTCTGGCTGCAGAAACTCAAGCAGCTCGACAAACCGGTGATGAGATACCTTGCCGTCTTCCCGCTGCAAACCGAGCATCCTGCTGGCTGACCGCTCGGCCGCCGGATGTTTGGCGATGAGTCGCTCGGGCAAGTGATAAGTGAAATCGCTTAGGTGCATAACAAATCAGTCAGAGGGTATTCTGTTTCAAAGTTGCGAGGCCGTCTTGTGACGCCGGGCCAAGACTATAGAATTCCGCGACACTAAGAAAGACTCCAATAATGCGCAGCATCCCTCAACGCACTAAGATTGCGCGGACAGAGGCAACTGGTATAATCACGCCTTGCCCGAGAAGGTGTCCGCATGACTGGTCGTTCAGACCGGACGAGTCACCCTCTTGGTGCAATACCGGTTTGCGCATAACCTCGTCGGCAGCCGACCGACCGCCAAACCGCACTCAGTGCCAGCGTGGTGAAATTGGTAGACACGATGGATTCAAAATCCATTGCCTTCACGGGCGTGGCGGTTCGAGTCCGCCCGCTGGTACCACCCACTCATTCAGTGGGTTCTGAATACTTCTAACCTTTTCAGTGAATACCGAAAAGCCCTGAAAATGCGGGGTAAAAACCTATGATAGCAACTACTAGCTAATCTAGGGGGTATGGTCAGCCCAGCACCCTAGCATGTCATCTGGCGAGTTACGAAATCAGGAAAGAGTGAGTCTAAATAGGACCCACAAAAAAATAGCGGCTTCCTGAAACAATCCAATGCTTCTGGAAACCGCAACCACACAATCTCTTGGAGTATAAAAGTAATCGACCCTTTGTATCTTTAACATTAACGGACGAAGTCAGTCTCAAACCCGTTGGCTGGTGTACCCAAGAAGAGTGAGTCTGAATAGGTGCCTAGCCAAAGTATGCGGCCAACAGGGCGAAAACGGGCATGGTCGCGAAGACAGCTAAAATAATCAGAACTCCTTTGGCCCGGGCTGCTTGAGACTTTTCAAACCATCCAGACTTTTTCGATGCTTCAGCATTCCAGCCGTACTTTGGACGCATGGCTCTTTTCCTTTCGGTATTAGTTAATTAAATAATAGGACATGACACATCATGAGTAAAACACCCGCCCAACGTGGCAGACCAGCAGGAATGCGGCCTAGACAGCTTGAGTTAAAGCAAACGCTTTTGGAGCATCCAGACGTTCCTACGGTCATAGAGACGGTCGTTAGAACTGCTCTTGATGACACTCATAAGAATCAAACGGCAGCTCAGAAAATACTTATGGATAGGATTCTTCCCATAAGCACCTTTGATAAGCAGTTTGATAATCGAGAGAAAATTACGATAAACGTAAGTGTAATCGGTAAAGAATCTGAAACATTAGAGGGTGAGGTAATCGAACAATGAAAATTGCTTCTGCTAGCACAATTTCCATCATTAGTAATTTTGTACTTATCGCAAGTGTAATAGTTTTAATACTAGAGATCCGACAAAATCAAACAAACATGTTGGCTCAATCTAGTTATGAGAGAACCAGGATGGCTATTGCGAATGAGCAAGCAAATTTAATGGGTGCTTCTGAAATTGCTGATAAATTTCGCGAAGGCGAGGAGATAACTGAAGATGAACTTGTAATCCTCAAGCTTCGCGATAGCCAATTAATGAGGTATTTTGAAAACCTTCACTATTTAAATAGCATTGCCGTTCTTGATAAAGAAATCTGGGAAGCAAACTCGCGAGGTATCGAGTCATTTTGTTCACGCCAAAAAAACTATCCAGATTATCCCGCATTAGCTACGAATGAAGAATTTAAATATCGCACCAGCTACGTTGAGTTCTTCAAAACATCCTGTGGGCTTGAGTAGCTAGCGGCTTTTCTTTTCCGCACACTAAATGCCATAGACAAAATTCGGTCCTTTTTTGGACAGCAGCCAAGTAGACCCTATAGAAGATAATGCATATGTCTTCAAGAACACCCGCAGCAATATCATTCACTGGAGTGGCCAATTTTCTTGGTGTTTTAGGGGTAATTGGTTCATTAATTTTTGTTGGCTTGGAGTTACGGCAAACGCAACGCATAGCACTCGCAGACATGGAGCAGCGAAGGTCAGAGCAGAATACTGATAGGGCTTTGGCATTTCTTACGGGGGAGGCTGAAGCATATGCAAACTCGCGTGGTAAGTCGCTCAGTCAGCTGTCATCAAAAGAACGCTTCCTTCGGGAAATGCATTGGGAATGGGCAACGCAAATGCAACAAAATACGCTTTTCCAATATGAAGAAGGATTCATATCCGATAGTCAGTGGGAAATTATTGCTGCGCGGATTCTTCAGAGTTGGAATAACTGCTCGTCGAGAGAGTTATACGATGAAAATTACTTGGAAACTGCATTCATTGAATTTCTAGAAACTCTACCTGATGAATGCATCGAATAGGGGAGATAACGCATATGTCTTCAAAAATAACCACAGGAATTACGTTTGCAGCGGCAACTAATGCAATAGGGGCAATAGGCATTATTGGCTCCTTAATCGCTGTACTTCTCGAGCTTCAACAAAATTATATAGTTATGGAGGAAAGTAATAACTTAGCGAGGATGGAAGCTTCAGATAGGGCCTTCATCAATTCTCTGGAGGTAAGAAGAGAAATAATCGACAACATTGACATATGGGTTAAAGGCTCGGCAGGTTACACACTTACAGAGAAAGAGGAAGTAGTGTTTTTTAATCTATGTGCGAATCAGATTTTTGCGCTGGCTTCTGCTTGGGAGCAAGACTTTTACTCTGCAAACCAAGAGAAGATGCAAGTCAGATTAGATATAGCCAAGTCTCAGGGTGATTCTACCTGTTATGACCGCCCGTTGTTCAAACAAAGGCTTCAAGGTAGAGGTGAAATTTTCGCCCCATTAGTCGAAGCTATCAATCTTGGCTCAAATAGAGGAATACAGAATTGAAGCAAGTTAGCTTAGATACATGGATTCAGCTTATTGGGATGCTAGGTGTACTTGGTGGTCTAATCTTTGTTGGGCTTGAGATGCAGCAAAATCAGCGAATTGCGATAGGCGCGAATCAGCAGTCCAGGGCAGATTTACGAGCACAACTATTAATCACTCCTTTTCAGGGCAATATAGAAATGGCAAGGGTTTTGAATATTGAATGGGAAGAAATGACAGAAGAACAGAAATTGGCGAGAGGCACGCATCAGCTTTATCGGTGGAATACACTAGAGAATATGTTTGTCCAAAATCAACTGGGATTAGTCGCTCCAGAAACATGGGCCTTAATGGAGTCCTACATAAAGACTAGAAAGTCAGAATGCTACCTAAGAGACTACATGCCAAATTTTAATCCTGCGTTTTCTGAGTATTTGCGCTCTGTACCAGATGAATGCGCTGAGCGATAAAAATACTGATAGCACTAATGCTGTTTTGATTTTTAAGGAAAGCTTATGAAAATATCAGCAATAAAAGAAGGAGTGTCACTGCTAGCAAATATTGGTGTCATTGCGTCTATCGTATTTCTAGGTTTAGAGATGCGCCAAAATACCGAGATGATTAAATCACAAACAAGAGATACGATTACAGAGAAGCAAATGATTTGGTACTCATCCTTGGTAGAAAATGAAGATTTAGCTTTTATATAGAATACATCGAGCACTGAACCAACTCTTCTTCAACGCGGAACACCTGAATACTATCGATGGAGTTTTTATATTTTGGAGAATTTCAGAATGTGGGAGAATGAGTACTACCAGTATCAACAAGGCTTATTTGATTCATCTGAATTTGAACCACGCCTTATTACCTGGGCGGGCGTTCTTAACCGCCCCATGTCACTCGAATGGTGGCAAAGGGCACAAAGGTCGTTCTCTCCTGACTTTGTATCATTGATAGATAGTTTGATTGAATAACTGAAAATCAAATTCTCATATAAAATTCAAAGCAAACTGTAGTATCAAAGAGGATATTGAATCGGCACTGTACTTTGCAGAAAAAGCTTTGTAGATTTTTTTAATAATCTTCCAGATGCATGCACTGAATGATGCTCAGACGATACCTAGAGCAGCTTCACATTGACCTAGACAGCGGGCGCAGTTGTTTGGCTTTAGAGAGTGAATACTGGCAAGCACTTGAAGTCCTGGCCTATGAATACGGCTGGAACAACTGGCGTGATTTCTTCTATATGCGGGTGCTACCAGACAAACCTGAAGACATATCTTTGGCCAGTCATGTGCGGAAGATGGTGACGGTGTTTCTGTTTGATGAATTTGATGAACGGAGGTCTAGCGAGGGTACGGTTTATCCCGCCAATGTAGGCTAGTGTGCTGATTTGTGAATAGAAATATGATTTTATTGGCCGCTAGTATTTTAAAGATAGTCAACCTCAGTCAGGCTGCGCCTACGAGGTGAATAACAATGGAGAGCTTGCATGTATAAGACATTCACTTCTAAGGACCGAGTAAGCGAAATACATTTCCAAGTCTGCTGACATCACTCGTAACGATTCCATGATAACCTCGGTGAATACCCTTAGATCTTCGGTCCCCGTAAAATGCGCAAGTTACTCATGAGGATTTGGTATCTTCCAAGCAATCTAGTCGAAAAACTAGACGAGAAGGCTTCTAAATCAAGAGCGAAGCTCGGCATCAAAGATGAATGGGATGACGACACGTCGTTTGTTGTGTTTCTGATCGTATTTTCCAGTTTGGTACTGTATCACCTATTTACCTAGCTTTTTTCACTAAGACTGGGCACCGTTGGCCACTTGCTCAGTCAATTATCAGCCGCTAAACGTGATTCTTTTCGGCAGCCTCCGAGGGCGCCATCTACTCATACAACAAAACTCTCTGATACTATGTCCACCTCAATTGAATCCAAATTTAGGTCGACGATTAAATCTGGAGTTATCGTGAACAAGCAAGTAATTCAATACAAAATGTACTGTAGAAGTATCTTTCTTATCGTGATCTCTCTCTCGTCCTGCAGTGATAAGCCTCAAAACTCTGTATCAGAGGCAAGCATGAGTAGTGGTGGTTACACTTCTAAAATGCCGCAAGCACCGCGTTTAGTCGAAGCTACGATCGCAGGATTACAGGAATCACTAAGGAGCGGTGATTTTTCCTGTCGGGATGTCGTACGTGGCTATCTCGATAGAATCGCGGCTTATGACCAGCCCAGTGGTATCAACGCAATTACTGAAATAAATCCTAACGCTCTGCGTCGTGCAGATGAAATCGATTCCGCTTTAGCGAAAGGTATCGAGATGCCTCCGCTATTTTGTGCCCCGCTGCTAGTAAAAGATAATTTTGACACTGCTGATATGGTAACCACTGGGGGATCTATCGCACTACGGAACAGTGTGCCGGAAGACGACGCCTTCATGATTCGGAAGCTTAGAGATGCAGGTGCGATTGTGCTTGCAAAAACGAATATGGCAGAGTGGGCATTCAGTCCGAGAGAAAGCATCTCCTCCTTATATGGCCGCACTGCTAATGCGTACGATCTGAACTACGTACCAGCAGGTTCATCGGGTGGCACTGCTTCTGGAGTAGCTGCAAGCTTTGGAGTCGCCGGCATGGGCTCCGACACTGGGAACTCGATCCGAGGACCATCCTCTCATCTTTCTTTATTCGGATTACGCTCGACCTTGGGCCTGACCAGTCGAGATGGCGTAATTCCACTTAATTTTGATCGTGACATCGCTGGCCCAATGGCAAGAACGGTGGAAGATGGCGTAAAACTGTTTGACGTAATCGCAGACTATGACCCCAGCGACCCTCTAGCCGAACCAAATCGGCGTGAAGAATCCTATCTAAAATATCTTAATGTTAGTGGTCTTCAAGGTAAACGGCTTGGCGTACTTCGAAGTCTAGTCGATCAGGATGGGGCGGACCCCGAAATTAAACTAATATTCGAAGATGCCATAGCGAAATTAAGTGAAGCCGGGGCAGAAATAGTTGATCCATTCTCGATCACAGATTTCGAAGCTCTCAGCGATGCTATCCCATTTTGCCCAAGATTTCGCTATGACGCTGCTCAATATTTGCTTACGTTACCCAGCCAGCCAGTCACGGATGTGAATCTTTTGCTCGATAGCGATCAAGTTTCTGATGAGGCGCGTAGTCGCTTGACTTTTTACTCGGAGTATCCGTTGGACGTTTCACCTGATGAATGGGTGGAGCCTTGTATTACTTGGCCAAATAATCCTCTGCGTAACCAGCTTCTTCAGAATGTCATTGCAGCAATGAATACAGCGCAGATCGACGGCATTATCTTTCCAACCTGGTCGAATCCACCTGCGCATATTGATCGTGGGGTTGAAGAGTATGCAGGAGACAATAGCCAGTTGTTGGCGCCAGATGCTGGACTCCCAGCTTTAACGGTTCCGATGGGCTTCTGGCGTAATCATTTACCAGTGGGCCTACAATTTGTGGGAAGGCCATATTCCGAAGGCACTTTAATAGAAATGGCTTACTCGTTCGAGCAGGCAACTCGCCATCGTCGACCGCCATCCGACTACCCGGAGTTGAATTGAGAAAAGATCAGCTGCTTAAAATATGTTACTAGTTTAATAAAATTTTGCTTCTAGGTGGTCACGAACGGTCTTATGAGTTGGGAAAAAGAAATCCAAGAAATAGAGAAACGCAAGCAACTTGCTCTGTTACAAGGTGGCGAATCTGCAATAGAACAACAACATCTTAAAGGGCGGCTCACAGTCCGAGAGCGAATTACTGAACTCGTCGACCCTGGTAGCTTCGAGGAAATCGGCCTTGCAGCTGGGTCAGCGAGTAGAGATGCATCAGGTGAGTTGACAAACTTTGAGCCGGCCAATTTCCTCGTTGGCTTCGGTAGAGTCAATGGTAGAAGGATCGTTGTCGGGGGTGAAGATTTCACAATGAAGGGTGGGTCTCCGTCTACGGCGGGCTTGCGAAAAAGTATTTATGCGGAAGACCTCGCACTTCAATTTAAAGTACCGCTAATCCGGCTTCATGAAGGAGCTGGAGGCAGTGTGGGAGGCAGCGGCGGGAAGCCTGCAAGTTTACCAGATCCGGTTTACGCACCACCAAGGTTCCAATCTGTAGCAAAAGCAATGGCGACGGTCCCGGTTGCCACTGCTGCGCTAGGGTCAGTCGCGGGACTACCTGCGGGCAGGCTCGTTGCAGCACACTTTTCTGTAATGTCGAAGGCAACTGCACAAATATTGACGGCAGGGCCTGCGGTAGTCGCACGCGCGATGGGCGAGCAGAAAAGCAAAGAGGAGCTCGGAGGCTGGAGAGTTCATACGAAAAATGGCACCGTGGATAACGGGGCTGATGATGAAATAGCATGCTTGGAGGAGATAAGAAAATTTCTTTCCTTCATGCCGAACAACATTCATGAACTTGCCCCAAGATTAAATTGTGAGGATCCCATAGACCGTAAAGATCAAATACTCACCTCGATAGTTCCCCGCGATCGAAGAAAGTCTTTCGATATGCGACTGGTAATTAACAGTATCGTGGACCGCACTAGCTTTTTCGAAATAGGGACTGGCTACGGCCGATCCCAAATAACAGGTCTCGCGAGGCTCAATGGACAGCCAGTCGGCATTTGGGCAAACAACTGCAAGTTTCTCGCCGGCTCTATGACAGCAAATGGTGCAAACAAGGCGCGCAGATTCATGGAATTGTGCGACCTGTTCCGCCTACCAATAGTTGCGTTGGTTGATGAGCCGGGGTTTATGATTGGAAGTCAGGCGGAAAAAGAGGCCACGATAAGATATGGCACCGCAGCAGTTTTGACCGCAGCAATGACAACCGTTCCTTGGGCCTCCGTTATGATTCGAAGGTCTTTTGGTGTTGCACAAGCCGCTCACTACGGACCAGGGGGATTCGTTCTCGCTTGGCCATCTGCTGAAAGCGGACCACTACCGGTGGAAGGGGGAGTGGCAGTGGCTTTTCAAAAAGACATCGCCGCGGCGCCAGACCCGGAAGCTAGACGTCGAGAATTAGAGACTAAATTCGCTGCTAAGCAGTCTCCCTTTCCAAGATCAGAAGCGTTCAGTGTCCATGATCTCATTAATCCGGCAGAAACTAGATTTGAACTCTGTCGTTGGGTTGACAGGATTGTGCCGCTTCTGCCGGGGCTTTTAGGCTCAGCGCAATTTCATATACGACCCTAACATTGCATTGCGAGAAAGAAAATATGACCAAGGTGACTCTTGAAACTGCCGGTAGTGTATGGAAGGTTTTGATTAACGTTGGAGACTCAGTCGATATTGGAACAACCATGTTTGTCTTAGAGGTAATGAAAATGGAGGTTCCTTACGAGGCAACCAAAAAGGGCGAGGTAGTTGCCATTCATATCGAGGAAGGCGACATTGTTGAAGAAGACCAAATCGCGGTTGAAATAAAAGAAGATGAGAGTTGAGCCTATGAGCTGAGCAGCTTAAGGTACGTCAATGCGTTTCGCCATATAGTCACTCTTGTATCGCGAAATAAGATGAAGAAACAATGTCGGCTTGCACGGAATTGTTCTCAACTTTATCAGCAATTGATTCCAGATATCTGATGAAGTCTCTTGAGAGCCCGCCCTCGTGATTTCTTAACCATTTACGCATCCCCGGGAACCGAAACCACCAGCTAATTGAATCCTCTAACTCCTCCCATATCTTGCCATCAAATCGCGTTTCTAGCTGTTTCTTATAAACAACTTCCACACCAACCATCCAACTGAGGATATAAAATCCGAACCGTGCTTGCTCACGCGGTGTCATTTTATGCTTACCGGACAAGCAGCACCATACTATCCTTGACAGATCATCATCAGTTGCCATTAGCTTCAAAGCCTCAGCACGAAATAAGCTTACCTCCGTTGCCTCTTTCATATGGCTTTCCCTTGCGTTAGATTTCAACTCATAAATAAGAACTATTAGCGAAACCAGGACCCCGAAACCGGCTAGGATTTGACCAAGATCTGCAAAATTTGACAACGTCATGAATTCACTCCAACTCTAATGGTTTATTAGATCGGTGAGTATAGAAACATCCAAAAGTCAACTGCAAGACAGGAAATGTGGCACATCTCAGTAACAGCCGCGCGTAAAATTGGCTGAGGGTCGGAAATAATCGAAGGGAATTTTAGTAGCGAATGCCTTTCACCAGATCAAATCCACTTGACCGGCGCTACATACATTATTTTGCGAGTTACCGGGGATACCAACTTACTTATCTCATCATTCCTCGCCTAGAGGCTTTGACAGCTTCGATTCTAGTGAACTTCTATGGCGTGGCTATCTCAAAACCATTGTTGTCTTTTATGCAGCCGCATTCGTTCAGAAGCTCCCAAGGCACATAACAAGATCGTTAGATCCGTTCTTGATAACAACTGCAAAAATCAAGCAGTTGCCTAAAAAAGGTACCGATGGACAGAGTTCTTACCACAAGCACCTTTGACAAAGAAAGTGACTCTTAATAAAGAGTCAATAACACTATTTCAATTATTCTCATGAAGGACGAAACACTTCTTAATGAGCTATGACTGGGAGTCCGCGCATGTCTTTAAAAACACCCGTTGCAATATCATTTACTGGAGTGGCCAATTTCCTTGGTGTGGTTGGCGTTATTGGCTCCCTTATTTTTGTTGGACTTGAACTACAGCAGACTCAAAGAATTGCGATTGCGGGACAAGTCCAAGCGAGGGCTGAAATGCTGGCCAATAGGAGCATCGCACTTATGCAGGGCGAGGCGGACTCAATGAATCAGATTCTTTCATATTCTCAATCTGCAGCTAGTATGAATCCAAAACTTGAGGTTCTAAGGTCTGCGCAAATAGGCTGGAACATAGCAATAATGAGCAATACATTTTACCAGTATAGCGTTGGCCTACTGACAGAAGAACAATTCGTTGTCGCGCGTAAACGTATGATTTCATTCAAAGCGAACTGTAGTATCAAAGAGGACATTGAATCGGCACTGTACTTTGCAGAAAAAAGCTTTGTAGATTTTTTTAATAATCTTCCAGATACATGCACTGAATGATGCTCAGACAATACCTAGAACAGCGTCACATTGATCTAGACAGTGGCCGAGGCTGCTTAGCTTTAGAGCGTGAATACCGGAGAGCACTTGAAGTCCTGGCCTATGAAGACGGATGGAACGACCGGCGTGATTTCTTTTATATACGGGCACTACGACAAAACCTGAAGTCATGTCTTTGGCCAGTTATGTAAGACGGTCAATAACGAAGTCGCACTCCGAGGAACGCAAAAGTAGAAGAGTAGGCTTTTAAAAAACCGCCTCACCCAATACCGATACGGGGTAACAACAAGATGAGGCGGGACCTTAACTACAAAGTCGTTAGTGTAACGGTGTGGGCTGGCAGTCAGATTAAAACGGGCCAGCTATTTATGACAGAATGTTTTCACTATCTCATAAATTAGCGGTATCGGGCAGATAGGGGAGGCATCTACCTCCCTATTTTGCTAGTCTTTAGGCCAGTTCATCACTGGTGTTATCAACGAAGTATTGAGTAATTCGCGCACATCGCCTACTTCGCTTCGATACTCTTCAAAAGCACTTGATCCCCTGACCGCTGTATCTAGCTCGACGAGAGATTCGAAATCTTGTGCTCCAAGGTAAACGAAATGAGTTGCTTCACTATTCCCTAAGAGTATTCTGTTCAATCCATAAGAGTTGGAAATAACCCCACTCTGAACATTTGCATCCATCAGTTCGCTCCAGGAAGCAGCGAAGAGCTCCGCATCATTGACCTTCATGTCGAACTTCATAAAGACAGAGTCTTGAGTCCAGTCACCAACTTCAATCGCAGGAATTATTGCATACTCCGTAACTGGCGTGGCTGCACTAGCCATTTCTTGACGAAAAATTACCGCGTCTGCGCATGTTTGGACTAACTCCTGCGCTTCACTGAAGTCATCCATATTCTCATAAGAAACGATAAAAAAATGAGTTGAGCTTGCAGAACCATTAATCGTTTCCGCCATCAGCCCGACATCTGCAGGCATCTGACTGCCACAACTGGAGGACTTAAATTTGTCCATTGCTGCCACTACGCCAGCCGGATTATTTACATTGAAAAAATAAAAAGCGTGGAGGACATGCTGGCCCTGAGCCAACGCGGTATTCACGGCAAGTAGCAAGAAGATGCTTAATATAGTCTTTTTCATAAAAATTCCTTAAGAGAAAAGTTGAGAGTCCAAAGTCATCGCCAGGTAGAGAGTCACTGCCAAGGGCAAAAAGTGCTACCCACTCCTGAGCTTCAACGCCATATTAGACGATCCGGTATACACTGCGTGCCTTTGATTATGCACAAAAATGGTGCGCGGCTGGGTCCGCACTGGATTATGATTTGGCTAGTAATCAACGAAACCCTCGCAGTGTTTGGCGAGTTATACAGGAATTAATCTCCTTTCGCGAAGCCTTTCGAGGAGTTTCTTTTTCGTTTTTCACTCTTGCAAAGCATTCTAATTCGTTCATTGCTCCCGCTCACTCAATTTACCCACAGACATATCTTTGGCCAGTCATGTGCGGAAGATAGTGACGGTCTTTCTGTTCGATGAATATGCAAATTTAATAAAAGCTGAATAGAAAATTCTTCTATTTTTGGGGATTTTTAGATAGGGTCAGTGAATGAAAAAACAAAGCCTAATACTTTCTTTGCTGCTAGCAACGACAACGTTCTGGTCACCATCTTTTGGGGAATGGATTAAATCTGCAGAATCTGAAGATGGATCGTTTTACATCAATCTCAGTGATATAAGAAAGGACGACGGGTATGTTTATTGGTGGCAGCTGAATGACTTAATAGAACCAAATGATAAGGGGATTCTTTCTGCTACCACATACCACCAAAGTGACTGCACCTGGTTTAGAACCAAATATTTACGTGGAAAGGCGTTTAAAGCCAACATGGCAGAGGGAGCTGCGGAACGTGTTTATGACTACGAAAATCCAAAGTGGATTTATCCAGCAGGACACTTACAGGGCCAACTCGTGCAAGATGTTTGCGATTACGTTGCTAGCAATTGAGGATCCGATACAACTGTTGGGCATGGTTGGGACTGTGCTTGCTATCGACCGCATAGTCTGAGGAATAGGACTTGGAATGCTGGATTTTCGAGGCATTCCTTCTCTCTCTCTCTAATCTCTCGTTCAATTTTACCAACTTCCAATACCCAAGCGGCAACATCCGGGTTCTCAGTGGCTACCTTCAATATATTGGCTCTGAGTTCGTCAAATTCATCGGCATATTGTGTTTCGATGTTTGCCATTGAGATTCCATTCACTCCTGCGATACTCTGAAAGGAATCCTGGAAATTTCTAGCCACTTGGTCCGTCGCGAATTTCGGCCAGCAAATTTGCTCTTGGATACGAGTATGTGACCAATTAGATTTTCTGCACTCCACATTGTATTTTTCAATATTATTGTATTCGTTATATTGGGAATAGAGGTCAATCTTAGCGGCTTCAAGCTGATTAAATAGGGTAAGAAATGGTTTTTTGCCGATTACAGTAATTTGCTCGATCGGTTTGCTTTCGTTATCTTCAGCTGTACCTGATGACGTCGTATTTTGTCCGACAGCTGACATGGAATAACACACAGACGCCAAGGTAAACGCAAAACATCTTGCCCAACTCATCTAATGTTTCCTGAAGCAAAAAGCATTAGTTTTTGTCTCTCGTCAAAGCCAGAAATTACCGTAAAAAAGCAATGAAAGGCTTACTTTAAGCCAAGGTGGGCAACCCAGCAACTGTGTGATTGGGCACTAGATTGCTCGAACTCCGAGACACCAGTCTTGACCCCAACTGCCTATCAGCCTGTGATGTTGTTGTCGGTTTAATTTGGATTGTTTGGAAAATTGCCAACCTACTGGCTTGAAAATAGTGAGTCTGGAAGACAGATATAAAAGCTATCTGTTATCTCGGTATTTTTGTTGTAAAGCGCGATAAATTCGTTCCACATTGAATCGCCTTGGTACTCTCCAGCAGCAAAACTGGCGGTGGAGTTCAAGTGCAGCGTTGAAATCCTGCTGGAGTCCGTTACAAGACTGTCAGTATCTTCGTTGTATTGAAGTATGGGTATCACTACTTGTTTGTTTTCTGTGACCCCATGCGATTTATACCATGCGTCATGTTTTTCAGACGCTTCTCTTAGACCTTTTTCACTCCCAGAATCTACATAATTTGATATTCTCAGAATAGAAACTATTCCATCACATTGAATGCTTTCTTGGGTATAGGCGACGCTGACTGCAAACAGACTAGCTATAGCAAACATTGAAATCACTGCACTTTTCATTTGGTCTTCCTCGGTCTTATTACTAGGGAGAGCACATTTTAGCGACGCAGTATGACCATAAAATTAAGATTTTATGACAATATCATTTGCATGACCGTTTGGCCGAAACGGCAGAAGAAGGAAAATATTTATGAAGAAATCTCTCCTACTTCTAGCAGCAATAGCGTCAGGATGTAGACTTACGTCTACGTAGCAATGTTAATATTCGCGCTATTAATTGCGACAGCATGGGAGATTTACTGGACCTATCATGCATGTTGCATAGCCGCCAAGCGCCACGAGAGAAGGAAATTCCTATTTTTTCTAGTTTTTAGTCTGCTTGGCATACCTGAGATAATTTACATTCGCAAGAAAGAGCAAATATGAAGAACCTTTTAGCTGCTCTCCTTGTCCTCATGATCTGCATCCTGATTATTTCCTTCCTGCCGTTCACTCTGTTTGTCTGAGTCCTTCTCTGGGCTGTCAGGCTTAGGAGGAGCCATCCAGCCAGACTTGTGCATATCCTTCTCACTGCTGGCTTCATACTTGATACACATAATTAGCCTCTCTTTTCTCTAACTATTATATATTTTGGAAACGTCCTGTCACTGTTGATAGCTAGTACGTTTAAATCTACTGGTTTGTCCCTACTTTGTCCAAGTCTGATTGTGGGAACGTGGACCCGCCTCACCTTGTTGTAACCTCTGTATCGCGGTATTGGGTGAGGCGGCTTTTTTCTTTTTTTAAAATTCAATTTTGCATATCTTTGTCTGATTTAGTGTCGTCAGTCATGTCGCTTGCGTCCCATCATCAAACTCACTTTTTTTTCAAAATCGGCTCAAGCAAGCCTAGGTTGGTCCTATTACGTGAAAAAGGCATGAAAGCCCTCCCTCGCCCCTTATAATTGGGACCACTCTAAAGGGCTTTTGAGAGAGGTATCGTTGAATTTTTGGTACCTAGGTTGGCACCTATATGTAGGTATGTATCTATCCATCTGCGTCGATATCAGCCCCCTTACTGCAAATGACTCTCATTTAACTTTTAATCAATAAACGACAGGAAGTTGGCAAAAATCTAAGTACAATGAAGAACCATATCGGTGGGAATCATCGTTCCTACGAGTATCTTCAATCCTAAGTGGCACTTTATGATGGAAATCCTATCTCTAAATACAGCACTAATAGTTACTCTAACTTCAATTACAGCATCCCTTGTTCTTTTATTGTCAATTTCTTCAGGTCACACGGTAGGCGCAAAGGTATCGGATAACTCCGATTTTTACGCCGATATAGACGGTACTTTGTAGGCTCGCTTGACAGTAATGGGTAAGAACAATCACCAAGGCGCACCGTCTAGGTCTGTGTCATTGATATCGCAAAGGTAAATACGATGGAAACTATTTTTGATACCGCAGTTCTTATGGTCTCCCTTACCGCTGTTGCAGCATCCCTTATACTATTTGGGATGCTGCTGTCAGGTAAATTGGGCGCGACCGATTTTAGAGTGTTTGATAAGTCTAAGATTAGATACACGGATGGCGATAATACTTAAGACTTTCGTGATCAAACGCGGAAAAAGGGCAGGAAGGGGTTACCAGCGTTTCGTCTTCCGAGCC
The DNA here is from genome assembly GCA_902537815.1 of uncultured Pseudohongiella sp. Lineage (GTDB taxonomy): Bacteria > Pseudomonadota > Gammaproteobacteria > Pseudomonadales > Pseudohongiellaceae > UBA9145. Next base: position 33,207 of record CACBCS010000011.1, read on the forward strand.
GCTTCGCGAGTCGGTCCTCGACAAATCGCGAATATTAGACCTGAAATAGCTGTTTAGCAGTTTAAAACTTTTATTATCATCAATTTCATACGCATATACTTGGACGCCTGATGCTTCGATTTTTAATTCTAATTTTATGACCTCGTAGCCTCCCAGCTTGTGTCAGCCTTCACAGCTATTGCTATCAATTAGCGCAATCCATCTCATCATATAGGCGCGATACTCAGATTTGAAAATTATCTAGTTTTGATGTGATGCTGGATACAGGAGCAGTTGTTTCAAATCATCTCACGCAAAAGTTGATTCATAAGTATCATACTTGCCGAAATATGTGGTTAGTGGTTGGTCGGCGATCCGACTATCAACAAATGAGACAAAGTCAGGGTTATACATTTCCTTGAATTCATTCCACCATTTACGACTACGTTTGGTTCCAAGATGAACATTCAATACTTTCGCGTACGTCTCATAAACGTCGGCATCAACACCATTTTCCTGAAACTCTTGCCATTCGTATTCCCTTTGTCTAATTGTAATGAGCAAATGATGAGCAAAAACTATTTTCTCTTCTGGAGATAATTCATCCTTGGTGAAGAGACGAATCACTTCTGGACGGTCACGCCCGACAGAGATATCGTCAAGGTCCATTTTCATCATAACTCTTCTTGTTTCAGACCTAGAAAGAAGGTTTGCTTGCTTGACTTGTAAACTCAAGTAAAAAACCGAAGCTATCAAGATTATTGCCTCAACAATTTGCGCAATTGCTGATACAAGCTCTAGGTTACTCATATTTTTCTCCAGTAATGCTAGCTCTCGCTTTGCGGTAGGCGTCTTTTGCTATTTGTCTCGCTTCTTCAATCTCTTTAAATACATTCGGTCTTGGCGGTGCCATCCAGCCTGATTTGTGCATATCTTTGTTTGATTTAGTGTCGTCAGTCATCACTACACAAGTTAGGCCGGATACTCAGATTTCAAGAGATTATCTGGTTTTAGTGTGATTTTTGAGAGGAGAGCCATTTTATCAAATCAGCTCTTGCAAAAGTGGGTTGGTTTACTTTACTCGTCTAAGGATAACGAAATGAATTTCACAACATAGCCATAAAGCAAGGGATGAAGTGAATACGCTGTTGACACTCCTAGTTCATCCGCATTCAGTGCATTAAAGCTGTTAGATGCGATGGAAATCCATGCAATCAACAAACCAAGCCACCCAAAATAAACTGCACCCTCGCCCACTCTCCGCGCAAGCGTTTTCTCTTTACTTGCTAAGAGCGCATTACTAGTCACTCCAGCTAACACCAATAAAGCAGCCTCCAGATGAAAATAGGAGCTAATCCCTAACGATAGCATGGCCCCTAAAATACCTAGTAAAGCTATGCTGATTCCTAATAGTTTCAACTTACGATTCTGCATACCTAACTAAGTTCCGAGTCGCCATTAATGATATGATGGAAAACCACTTTATACGATTCAGCTCAATTCCGTTAAATATCAGTCTTAGTTCCCCACTCATAAACGGAAAGGCCGTTTTCGATGCCGCCTTCAAGCAGATCCCCAGTCTCATCCAGAGCACCCTGATCAGTTCGCCAACTGACATAGTTTTCGTGATCACGGAAAGTGTCCCACTCCTCGACTAAGGTGTAGGTCGCAGCAGATTCATCTACATACACGTTTACTTTGATACAACCCGAAAAAGCGCGTGTATCTCCTAAAACAGCTTTAAAGAAATCCCCAAGTGCGTCAAACTTTCCTTCAGCTGCTTTGAAGTTTTTTACTACTAGAGCCACCATTCTTTCTTCCCCTCATTATTGTTAGAACCACTAGATCAGACAGTTTGAACACCAGATGCGATCAAGGCAACTGGTTTAGATGTGATTTTGGAAAGGAGAGCCTTTTTTCCAAATCGGCTGATTAAAAAGTGGGTTGGTATACTAACTACTTAAATGTAAAAATGACTTAAAGTCGGACGCGTAAAGATAAAAGCATCCACCGGGCATTTATTGTCGATAAACTGTTTACGAAGTAGAAGTAACCGCGAAATCTTCTTCTGCTCAGCAGTGGGTGTGATATTTTGAGTTGATATAGACTATCATCAAGGGCCTATTAACTTGTTAGCTAAAATATTTTTATGATCGGTATTTCAGCGACAGAGCGTCTGGAAAGCAGCGGCCAGAAGAATTTCAGAACGCATAAACACCGAAAAATACGCAAAGTGCTTGATTTAGTGGGCTGGCTGCTTGTGTTACTACTGCTCTTCGTAGGTCTTAGCTCCTTGTTTAGCCGAGTTGAATTTCTAAATAATGAGCTTTCAAAGGAGGCAACCGACGTCGGACAAGGGCTGGATGATTTTGGCATCCGCTATGTTCAGCACTTTTTTGTAGCAGGAGTTCATCTGCTATTCGGATTCATCGTTTATGTCTGCGCGCCGTTTCAGTTTATGCCAAGTATCCGGAAACGATTTATTCGCTTTCATCGTTGGACTGGCAGGGCATGGATGGTTAGCGCTGCGACCGCGGGGTTCACTGGAGCTTTCTTCGGTGTCGTCTGGCCGTTTACAGGCCACCAAGGATTCGGATTGATGCAAACCGGCATCAACGCCTTAATTGGTCCTTATACATTGTTCTGCTTGTATAAGGCTTATAGCAATATCCGGGCAAGTAATTTTGGCGAACACAGGGAGTGGATGATCCGGACTTTTGCGCTGATGTTGGGTGTTGCGACACAGCGTGTTTTGATGATGGTACTTATTCCCCTTACGGGAATAGGTGCTGAAACCATGTTTGCAAGCTGCATGGTTCTCGGCATGATTATCAATATTGGTATTTCTGAATATTGGATCAATTTGACTAGAACCCCCGGCAAAGGTCATCGACACTGGAAAGATCTCGATAGGAAAATAGTCAACTGCGACGAAAGATGATTAAAGAGACAAAAGCCATAATTTTATATATGCTATGGACCACTAAACATAAGCTTTGGCGATTCCGTCCACTCTATTAGCGGTCTAAGCTCTACAAGGCCTTATGAGAAGACAGCAAAAGCAAATGGAAAAGCGCAATAGAAGCGTGTTGAAAATGCTTAGAAGACATCTAGAACAGCTTGCTAAGACCCAAATCTATAGCGCAGCTTGATCGCAAGCTGATCTACAACGGGTGTATTCCAAGATTCTTCAAGGAGATCTTGAAAGGTAAGAAAGCTGCTACGCGGCAAGCTAGCGCCTCTCGTGTAAACCACGAACAGATCGGACAGAGGTGCAATTTCCCAACGATACCGCGCCTGGAAGGTCATGCGACTAATCACAAAGTCGTCGGGGATGTTATCCGGGTTAGCCACCGCGATTAGTGCTTCGCGTGCATCGGCGTTAACCTCATAGAACATATCCTCAAATGCCTTTAACCCAGTCCATTGTAGAGAGAATCTCAACCTTTGACGCGCAGTAATGAAGTAGTTTAGATCGAACCGCGGCGACCACTGATGAGACTCAAAGCTTGTATATTTGCCTGCCCCACGATGCACAAGCAGAGCTTCACGGTCTTGGTACCTGAGCTGCAGGTCCACTGAAAACCTATCATCAGGACGCCATGTAATCCCGGCGCTACCTGAAATATCAGAGGCGCCGAGATCTTCTTGACTTAGATCGATTCCTAAATTCCATGCAATCGCATCTGCCTTGTTCGACTCATAGCCAGCTGAAAGGCTGTACCTTTCAGGTATCTTGAAATCACCCGTTCCTCTTCCCAGCCTGTCATCAGTCCTGGGCGGAAAATAACCGACCCGGTAATTAACCGAATCAAAGTTATTAAACTGATAGTCCCTTCCAAAGAACATTCCATTTTGCACCGGCTGGCCTTGTGTATTGAATTGGTTAACTATCGAAAGGTTAGTAGTCCGCTGCCTGAATGAGGCGAGGTTTGACTCAACTTTAAAGAAAGTGTAGTCCAGATTTGCTTGATCGTTTCGAGTCAGAAAACCCATCTCATTCATATCGAATGTATCATCGATATAAGTAGCGCGCAGACTGTGATTAATGCCTCTCATCGGGCGAAACCCAATATCTCCAGTGAAGCCCAGACCAGTTTCTCCGCGATTTTCACTATGCAGTATCTGCGTGTCTAGCACCCAACGATTGTCAGCGGAAAAGTAGTGCATATCGACTACATTAACTATGGACTTTTCTGCAGGGTGATCAAGCATCGTTCCCATCCAGCCGAGTTGACGACGCCCGCCTCCGCTTGTGTCTTCGTAGAGGACTCTACCAACGAAGAAATCTCGACCAGTGGCCTTCACGCCAACAACTGTACCATCTGCGAGCGTTCCTTCAATTTCCGGATCGTCTTCCATTGCAAGTAGAGTGCCATAGCGAAAATTGCCACTCTGGCCAACAGCCTTAGCAGCACCGAAGAGATCAGTAGGTTTGCTCAAGTCGGTAGGAACTACACTAATTCCATCTGGTAAATCGTAACGCGGCGCCCCGCCAATACGCCTTGTATTGAGGACTTGAATAGGCCCTCCTGGACCTCCCCTTCCTGAGGAACGGGGAGATGTGTTGTTAAAAATGTCTTGGCCTTCCAGAAAAAATACACGACGTTCAGGAAAGAACTGCTCGAACGCAGTAAGATTTACAATCACATCGTCTGCTTCTACTGTCCCGAAGTCTGGATTAAGTGTTGCGGAGACCAGGGTGTTTGTAGTGGGGCGCCAATATAGATCAGTTCCTATCCGGGGCTTATTATCGCTGCGGATATTATCGAAGACAGAGGAAGCGAATGGGTAGTACGTTAACTGTCTGCGGGGTTCGATATCCCTAAGCTCAAACTTCATAAACGCAGAGAGATACTCATTGACGGTCCTCGGCAGGGGGGGATTAGACCATGCCTCACCACCTATTGATCCGACTTGCCGCTCAAAATAAAAGCCAATCTTTCTGGTAGCGTCCGCTTCAGGCAACGGCATCATCGACCAGGGAACGAAGTACTCTACGCTCCAGCCATCATCTAGCGCCTGAGTTCTTCCATTCCAAGAGCCATCCCAATTCATATTCATCTGCCGCTCTGGCAGCAAGGAGGCATCTGTCATTGAATCTCCAAGATTAATACGGAGAAAAAATCCATATAATCCACTACCTGAAGCATCGATACCAACGACAAAACCATCTCTATCCAGTTGGGTGTCCCTTGGAGTCATTCTTGCAACGAGGGTATCTGCAGGCTGATGATTCTTTACACCAATGTAAATACCTCGCTCCGTATAGAACAGGCGAATATCAGTTTTGTACGGTGTTTCTGCGAGTGTATCGGGATTGATCACTCGCATGCCGTCAAAAGCTGGAATATCTTCCCAAACGGCTTCATCCAAAAAGCCATCCAGCTGAATAGATGCTTCATCTTCATCAAGTCGGACAAGCTGCTCAGCTAGAGGGAGCTGTGCCATAACGACTGAATAATTCAGACAAATTGAAATAAGCAGAGGTAACTTGTATCTAGATAAAAGCACGCGCTGTCCCAGAGACCTCTTCGTGACCTAATCGGGCCTAATTGCTGCACCGTATTTCATTTAATTCGAGTCGGCCGTAACACATTGGACCACCTGAGGCCCGAATTGAGGCTAATCGATGGCTCTTTGACAGTAATATAAACTAATTTCTGTAGAACGTTTTCAGCGGAAACAATTAATTGCATTTTGGTGTAAGACCCTTAAGCCTCTCCAGAATGACTATGACGGCTGTATTGGGGTCGTTCCAAAATTATTCTGTGCCGTCTCGTTATTGAGCGAGCTATTCGAGCACTATCAGCCCCGTGCTCTGGCTCCAAATTTGTACATGAGCAAAGCGAAAAATTACTCGCTCAAGAGACGAATCGGAAGACACTCTGTAGAAAGTCAGCAGAGAGCGGCCCTGAATAGGACACACAAAAAAATAGCGCCTTCCTGAAACAATCCAATGCTTTTGGAAATCGCAACCACACAATCTCTTGGAGTGTAAAAGTAAACGACTTTTCCTATCTTCAATATTAACTGACGAAGTCAGGTTCAACCCCGTTGAATGGTGCAAGTAAGAAGATCACGTGCCTACGGCTGCATTTTTTCTACCCGAGTTGTCAGGAACTGACATGCACGCGGTTATGAAGAACATAAAGCCAAGTCCTTCTATCAGTGTAAGAAGGTCTGCGACACCCAGCAATTCAATGAGAATTATCAGAGCAGCAGGCATCAAGAATATCCAGAAACTATATTTATAAGAGTCTGTATCATACGAGCCGCCGATCATTTAATTAAATATTAGGGCATGACACATTACGAGTAAAAAACCGTCAAACGTGGCAGACCAGCAGGTCAGGTATTCGAGCTAGAAGTCGCTGTTATCAGTTTCAAAGCCACCTGCGGTGACTGTGTTATGTGGTGTGCGACGGGTGAGAATTGAGTATGTTTCTAATTCACGAGTCGTGAAACACTCTTTTTTAGTCCTTTGGAATCTCCCGTGGATAAATCCTCTGGAGGGGCCAAAGCAGACAACCTGGTCTGGTGGCGGTTGGAGCAAATTGTAGCGAGTAAGCTCATACTCAGTCATATCTTCAAATCGGATTTCTTCAGTCGATGAGCAAGACTGAATGATCAATATAAATACCAATGAACAAATAATCATTGCGCTTTCTTTCATATCTCGAGCGCTCCCTTAGCCCCAGTATACGGCTGCCAAAGCGAAAACGGGCATTAATGCGAAGGCTGTCAGCAGCGACACTATTGATTTTGGACAGACAAAATTTTTCATAATCGTCTCCCTTAATTAAGCTTACGCCAGGGCACGCCGGTATTAATCTCTTTGGAAGTAACCAATTCGATCACCGCTGTACGTTCCGACCCATATAGTGTCGCCCAATTGCAGCGCAGAACTAGCACCTTGTAAAGAAGCACCTGTGCCCATACCGCCAACACGGGTAAATTCCAATGTATCAGCATCAATCTCAACCACTGACCAGCCATCACCAGAGATGTTTCCGCCAGCAGTAAGCAGCATGCCGGGCACACCCCAACGAACATTATCTGGCAAAATATCTAATGAAACTATGTCAGACTGAATCGGATCGATAGATAAATCAAACCGCACGACCTCACCGGTGGCGAATGCAGCTACATAGGCAAAACGCTCATTCTCAGAAAGCACGATACCATTAGGACCCTCAAGCTCAGTCCCGGGTATTTCTGTTGGGACCCCACCGGGCCTCCACATTACCAAACTACCTTCTGCTTCACCTGAGAGGACTGATCCCAATCCTCCAGCCCAGGTCATGAACTGAGTGGTGATAAATCCACCATCTTTCATTATTGCCACACTATTGTGCATGATAGCTTCATCCAAAGGCACACAACCTTTCCAAGTTAATCTAGCCTCGGCCCCTCGCATATCCAGATTAAAAATCTCAACCGCTTCACGCGCCCCATGGCTGGTGACATACAAATCAAAAATTGATGTCCCCGTTTCCATCAAGGCCAGGCCATGAGCTGAGAAATCGTCTGTGTTAAGTGGTCCCGGGCATTCCGGATAAGAATCGCCAGCAAAGTCTTCAGAATAGCCTGCGCCGCTAACTAAGTCTGACCAACCTCCATCATCGGGATTGATTATGTAGATGTGTCCGTTGTTTGCAGAACCGTCTAACGTGCCATTCATACCAGATGCGATGAGCATTCCAGTATCACCAATGCTTAAAAGATCCTCAGCGTTCGCTGGCCCACAAATATACTCAATGCCAGTGTCGGAATTGCAAGCTTCGGAATTAGTCTCCAGTTCAATCAGCTTTTCCTGATTTGGACTGCAAGAATTGGCCGCAATAACCACTAGAACAAGAAAAAAGGCATCTCTCTTTTTATTCAAAATATGTGCTCCTCATAAGTTTTTTGGCATTGATAGAGTTAACAAGGCGATTGCAAAAACTCAATCAATTGGCTATCGATAAACGCATCGTCTTCGGGATTAAAACCAGGAAGTCCAGCCATATGCCCACTTTTTGATTTGATAACTTTAATTTCCCCCTGAGAAATAAACGGAAGTTCAGCTTCATTGTCCTCAACTCGGAAATACAGATCAGTCTCACAGGGAAGCATCAAAAATGGAATATTGATCGCTCCTAGTGCGGACTCCAAGCTGCCATTAAAAACGGTGTTGGCAGAAACGTCGGCAGACATCCAGGTCAATGTCTGCGCATAAATATCTGCTGGGACCCACGATTGAAATAAGCCCTTTATATTTTCAATAACGTCACTAACACCTTTCACATTCTCGTTAAGGTGTAGTCCATGACGATACCAATCCTGGGACATAGCCATCGTAGCTCCAATGCTTGCAAAAACTGTCAGCACCTTTGGGTCCCAATCATCACAGTGTCTCTCCTGCCAACTTTCTGAGGTTTCCATAGCTGATTTATAGGCATGCAGCATCGCCCAATTATGCGGGGAAGTTTTTGCAGTGCCGCAGATTGAACATGCTCTTTTGACAATGTCTGAATGCAAGGCTGCCCAATGGTAAGCCTGTTGACCACTCATAGAAAAACCAACCATCATTTCCACTGAAGTAATGCCAAAGTGCTCCTCAAGTAGCTGCCTCTGAGCCTGAACATTGTCGAATGCGGTGACCAACGGGAAGTTAAGTCCCTGATGCGGTTCTGCAGAGTTGCTTGGTGAACTCGAGGAGCCATTAGTAAACATGTCGGGAATAACAATAAAGTACTTCTCTGGATCAAGAGCTTTGCCTGGCCCAATGTAGGGTGCAATTTGGTCGTTTAGGCCCGTGTACCAGGTTGGAAATACTATTACGTTATCTCGCGACTCATTAAGCGAGCCATAAGTACGGAACCCCAGAAAAGCATCCTCAAGAGTAATCTCAGACTGAAGCCGGAAATCTCCTAACTCGTATCTGCCAATGGTAGACTCAGCCATATCTTTATCTCACTCTTTTTAAATTCAAAGAAGGAACGTACGAATCAAACAAAATCGTTGATCGCTTTTAGTCAGAAGATCAGTTGGAATATACCGCGAATTGTTCGTGCGTGCCAACGCTCGTCTTCAGATCTACCTGTGTGGGCAGACCAGGTATTTTTCTCCCGTCGCCTGTTTGGCATAGGCCTTGATCACATCTGGCTGAAGCATTTCACTCAATGAGATCTCCCGCGCATATGAACTGGCAAACGTTGTTTTAATTTCTCTGGCAACGCGTTGTCTCATGCCCTGAAATTTTTCCATGCCGATTTTTCTTATCATAGGAGTCAATAGCCAGCCACCGAGACCCCATGACATACCAAAGGCTCTTTTCAGAACGGTCGGTGATGGATCCAGACCGCCGTAAATATAGACTTGCTTATAGGTGTCAGAACCATATCTGCTATACTCTTTCGCAACCTTGTTCGCGGCTATTTCCATCGCTGCCAGTATCTGCCCAGGAAGCTCTCCATTGTTGCCACCGCCAGTCGCATCAAAGCCCAGGGTAGCACCGGTTTCAGAGAGCGCAGAGACCAAATCCTCCATGAAAGACGCTTCGCTCATGTTGCAGACATACTGAGCACCAAGAGATTTCAGTAGCTCCACCTGCTCTTGCTTCCTAACGATATTGATCAGAGGAATGCCATCGTCTTTACAGATTTTTACGAGCATCTGGCCCAAATTTGATGCCGCTGCCGTGTGGACTATGGCCGTGTGATTTTCCATTTTCATGGTCTCAACAAAAGCCAGCGCGGTTAAGGGATTGACGAAAGACGAAGCGGCTTCTACTGCCGTGGTCCCCTCTTCCATCACAAGACAGTTAGCTGCAGAGACACATCGATACTGAGAGTACATCGAACCGCCTGCCAGGCCGACGGTTTTACCAATGAGACCCCTCGCATTGCTGCCCGCATCTACGATCACACCAGACCCTTCATTACCGGCGGGCATCGATTGATCCAATCTTGGCTTCATACTGGCCATGAGCCGAGGGTGGATCGGCATACTGGTCACGGTTCCATCTCCGTCGCCCTCCGTGCGTATGCTACTCAGATCGGCCGCAAAGCTCAGGAGAAGACCAAGATCAGACGGATTTATCGGGGCAGCCTCAACTCGAATCAGCACTTCATCGTCTTTTGGCTCCGGCATTTCTACGCTGGCGACTGAAAGCTGAACTTCTCCTGCGCTGGTGACCTTAGTTCTTATCTCTTTTGACATCTTGTCTTGCATCACTTTCCCTCACATTTCGGCGAATTTTGGTGTCCCGGATTATAAATCTTCGTATGATGTTAACAACTAGACACCTTTTTCATACTGGTATATAAAAACATACTATGAATCAATGCACCGATCCCATAACCAACTCCTTGAAGCTGATTGGCGGTAAGTGGAAGATAGCGATCATTTATAATCTGATCGACGGACCAAAACGCTTCGGCGAGCTGAAAAAAATTTTGCCTCCGATCACTCAGCAAATGCTGACCAAGCAACTGCGCGAAATGGAGAGAGACCGGTTGGTTCATCGGAAAGTGTATGAAGTGATTCCCCCAAAAGTTGAATACTCCCTCACAAAATTCGGAAGGTCTTTAGGCCCCGTAATGGAGTCTTGGTGCACATGGGGAAAAGCCAATCAAAGAATAATTCAGCAGATATTCGCCAACCACCAATCTTCGAGTTAGCCAATCGACTAGGCAATTACTCAAGCAGGAGAAATGCCATGAGACTGAGGAACAAAACATGTGTCATCACTGGCGCAACAGGAGCAATAGGCAAGGCTACAGCAAAGCTATTTCATGAGCATGGAGCCAACTTGTGCCTGATTGGCCGGGACTCAGAGAAACTCGAGGACTTAAAAAACGAATTTGAATCAATTCAGGACATACTCATTGTGCAAGCCGAGGCAAAGGATGAAGTTGCGATACGAGAGGCCATCTCAAGAACGTATGACCAGTTTGGCGGCTTAGATGCCGTCTTTGCAAATGGAGGCACTGAGGGAATCATTAAACCTTTAACTGAATACTCCCATGAAGAATTTAACGAAATACTTCATGTGAATGTGACTGGTGTGTGGTTACTAATGAAATATGCTGTTCCGCTGATGCAAAAAAATGGCGGGGGCTCTTTCGTAGCCACCTCTTCAGGTGCTGGTGTTGTCGGATTCAATGGCCTCTGTCCCTATGCGGCTAGCAAGCACGCTGTCATTGGGATGATGAAAACAGCTTGTCTTGAATTTGGAAGCGAGAGAATTAGATTTAACTCGCTAGCACCAGGACCAATAGACAACCGGATGATGCAATCACTTCACGAGCAGCTTAATCCCGATGAGCCGAATTCAGTCCGAGAATTCGTAACCGAGTCGATACCCATGCGTCGATATGGGTCAAATCAAGAAATTGCCTATCTTGCGTTGTTTTTAGTATCTGATGAATCTAGTTTCTGTAATGGCGCGGTCTTTCTCTCGGATGGAGGCTTCACAGCAGGATAGGCTTTCAAAATACATAGGTGATAAAAGCAAATAAGAAAACTATTTTTAACTCATGTCTTAATGAATACTCGTTGATATCACAATGGATTCTTTCGAAACTGATCTATAGAACTAGCCAGTGAGGACAAGGGCCCATCAATCGCCTCAACAATATTGTCTGGGGTCCCGTACAAACGTGCAGCTTGATCTTGTGGTGCGATCTCTAGCAGAAAAGCGCCTCCGGCAGAATGACCCGAAATATTCATTGTCCGGTTCGCTTGGAACCTTATTTCGCTGTGATAATTGGGGCGAATACGAAATCCAACTTCGTGAAGCTGATTGAGTATCTTGTCTTGATGAATGATCTTGTTAGCCAGCCTTAATGTCGCCTCGCTCGCCGAACGCTCATCAAGGATAAGCTGTATTCCGCCGACATATCCGTATTCCTCACCATCCTCTTCTGCGCTGGCGTAAGCGGCGTTCTTGCCGTAGTTTTCCGCAGGAATCAAGTCTGCATCATAGTGAATCGCCACTATGGTCGCCTGGGCAACAACAGCTGCCTGCAGCACCTCGTCATATAACGCATATGCAGCCTCAAAGGCGATCTTATCGATGATCTCACCGCCTATCGTCATGTCTTCAACATTTAGTATGTAAGTACTCAGCCCCCTATCTATAAGCTTATCTCTTAGACTTTCCAGAGTAGGATCGATAAAGATACGCTCTTCTCCATTCGCCCCACCAGTATCAATATTGAAATGATGAGGCAATGTGTGATCAGAAACTAACAGTACATCTGTCCTTTTGATACGCTCAAGATCAGCACTTATATTTCTGATTTTTGATTGCTCATTCGAATCGCAGCTACAGAGAATCATACCCGTCAGAAGCATTAGACAGGTTCTGTTATTAACTGGTTGTTTTATAATGCAGCCCATTCTTGGCTTTTTCTTCTTTCTTAAGCCACTGATTCTACAACCTAGTCATCATATAACCGCCGCTAACAAAGCATCTGAGCGCCGTGGCATCTAATTCCCCACCGAATGCGCAAGAACATACTAACAGTCAATTATACAGTTGCGACTATATTCAAACCCATCATGATCAGAGTTACGACTGACGCAACCCAAATCCCCGAGCGCACAATTTTGATACCGCCTAAATAGCACATCAAGAAGAGCACTCGGAGGGCTATCCATACTGAACCTGATAGCGTGAGATCGACATCTAAAATAACGCCCAACAGCATTAGAGTTATGAAAACCGGAAGCGTTTCATATAGATTCGCAGAAGCACGCTGTGCTCGCTTTGTGATTGTGCTGAATTGGAAGTCGTCATCGCGATTTGAGAGTAGAAAGCTCAAATTTCCCAAATTTAGAAGCATCGGGATGAGCCAACTCTGAATTAAAGTCAGCAGCAGAGCGCTCAATATTATTTCAATCATCTAAATCACCATCCTATTGTTAAGTTGCAGCAAGTTCATATCCAGCAGCGAATACGGCTAGGCTTTTATATTCTGCTCAAATGTGGGTAATCCTTCTTTTACTTCGTCCCAGTGCCTCGCTGTGGAATTCCAAATATTCATATCGACGCTTACCCATGAAGAGTCATCCAGGCTACCAGCTTTAATGAACTTTATTCCTTTCCAATCAGCCGGGCCAATTGCTGCACTTATAATAGGCGAGCCACAATTCTCACAGAACCCTCGCTCAATAGTTGCTCCGTCCGTACCGACTACCGAATAATACTTTAATGCTCCTTGGAGGGTGAGGCTGCCCTCGGGTATCACGACTATCGTCGCCTTGCCTGAACCAGTCGATTTTTGGCAGTCAAGGCAGTGGCAGTGAATCGCATTCAATACCGCGTCTCTTTCCAATTCATATTTTACGTTTCCACATAGGCAGCCGCCCGTTGCCGTCTTCATATCAAATCCCCCTCCACAATTAACATGAAAATTAAAAACCCTAAAGCCAATCGCTTGCCACACCGTCTAGCCCGAAATGGGAAGTACTATCCCTTCGGCCGCTTCATAGAAGCGAGAACCCATCTCCCTCCACCACTGAAATCTGCAATTACTTCGGGCTCACCGAAAGAAATTAACTCCCAACCTTCCTCACCCCAACGATTCAGGACCTTCTCAATACTAGTGATATCTTCAGTATCTTCCACGTGAATATAGAAAACCTTATGTTCCCAAGGTTGCGATTGTTTACCAAACATAAATTTCTCCATCAGCCACCAAAAGTAACACTCATAGTCCACTATCGGCGCAAAGGTGCATAAGATTAAGTTAGACGGACAATCCCTCTAAGCAATATCTGGTTGACATTAAAAGCCAGTTGGATCTTTACTCTGAGTGAGATACACCCCTAACCATATATGGTTCTCATACCCAATTCATCATAACGCTCACCTTCAACCCTTTCCGCAAGTCGATTTAAAGCGTCAAGCTCACTCGGTTCCAGTAATATATTGTAGCTACCGAGGTTCGTTTCGAGATTCTCCATCCTTGTAGTACCCGGAATAGTCAATACATGGTCGCCTTGCGCCATAACCCAAGCCAGTGCGACTTGCGCGGCAGCACACGCTTTGTTTTGGGCTATTGTTTCAATTTCATCAGCGAGTATGAGATTGTTCATATAGGCATTGCCCTGAAAGCGCGGATTGCTCTTACGCCAATCTTCAGCACCCAAGGAATCATTTTTCAAGCGCGCTGAAAGGATGCCTCGCCCTAGTGGTGAGTAGGCAGTCAGTGAGGCGCCAACTTCCAAGCAAGCTGGAATCACGTCGGCTTCAATGTCGCGTGCAAATATTGAATACTCTGATTGAACTGCTGAAATAGGATGCACTTTTGCTGCTCTGCGGATAGTGTCGCCCGCAGCTTCAGACAGACCTATTGCTCGAACCTTACCTTCAGCTACAAGCTCTGCCATTGCTAAGACGGTTTCTTCGATGGGTGTTGCCGGGTCGACCCTGTGCAAATAATAAAGATCAATGAAGTCTGTCTTTAACCTAAGTAATGACCCCTCTACCGCGCGCCGGCAATTCCTCCTGGAGCCGTCGATCCCAATTCGCATGCCTGTTTCCAAGTCGCGCGTAGGCCCAAATTTAGTTGCGATAAACAAACCGTCCCGCTTACCAGTAAAAGCATCACCCAAAAGCGTTTCATTGGCACTTCGAAAACCATATATTTCAGCGGTATCGAAGTGTTTTACACCCAGCTCGATTGCCTCATGAAGGAGTTTAATGGCAAGAGCCTTGTCAGTCGGTGGCCCATAGAACTCTGAAAGGCCCATACAGCCAAGGCCAATCGGCGGGATATAAATATCAGTGCTTCCTAACTGTCTCTTATTCATGTAACTGCACCTAATTTAAGACTATTATTCGATTTCAGACATCATAATGGTAAGAGAATTGCTGCCCGTGGTAAATTGACGACATCTAGAGTCAACCGCCAAAGATACGGAGACCAAATGCGCCTCACTCCCTTTCACCTTGCCATACAAGTTAGAGACATAGATGAAGCTAGAGAATTTTACGGGCAAAAACTTGGACTTCCCGAAGGGCGGAGCGCCTCAGAATGGATAGACTTTAATCTGTTTGGCCATCAACTGGTTACTCACCTAAATCCAGCCCTGGGCCGGGAAGGCAAAACCAGTAGCATTTCCAATGGTGTCGATGGGCAGGGCGTGCCCGTTCCACATTTTGGTGTTGTTCTACAAATGACAGACTGGGTAACTTTAGCCGAGCAGGTGAAAAGCTTCGTTGACGGTTTCGTGATAGACCCGTATATCCGATTCAAAGGCGAGACAGGAGAACAAGCGACTATGTTCTTCCTTGATCCTTCGGGGAATGCTTTGGAGTTCAAGGCGTTCAAAGACATCGAAGGGCAGCTGTTTACTAAATAGAAAACTAAGATACCGGATGATTCATAAAATTTGACAAACGAATCTTTTATATCTTTTGACAAAGAGTCTTGGATAGCATCGAAGCATCATCTAGCCATGTCTTCAATTCTGCGCATTACAACTGTAGAAAATCTCAAATATTCGACCCCCAAGGTCTTTCGTTCGCTGCAGGCCACAAGAAAGTTGACCCTGAGCAAGATAATCGAGTGCTGCATCACGATATGATAGAGCCACTGCCTCCTCAGATTTAGCAAGACCAAACGTAACGACAGAAATCAGCAAGTTGAGATATCCACCACAGTCAGTAATCAGCAACCGATCTCCAGGCCAATCGTCGATAACGTAACAGTGATCAACAACGAAAAAAATCTCCGTGTTTCGGTGCATTAAATGAATAGTCAGCGGCCCTAACAACGACGCAGGATGGAAGTAAAAAGGTGAACAGTAGGAGAAACGCGAGCTTCAACACAATGATCTCAAAATCATAGTTAATCTTCTAAATAAGCGAAGCGCGCAACCAGGTATCACGCAACCAAAATTAGCTAATCAACGAGGGGAGCAAAATATCCGTCTTCGCACCAAAGCAATTTCCGCTCTGGATACTCCCGAGCAAGTTTTACTAGGTCACCAAAACTTTGAGGTTCGACATTGGCAAATGGCGTCGGAGCATCATTTTTTAGATCGACGATCTCGCATCCTTCTGGAGCATCGGAGACAGCCGTGCACCCCGATACTCCTGCAATCACAAAAATCATGTAGCATTTAAGCTTGATGTTTTTCACCGTCAATGAGGATTTACACATTAATATTGCAAGGGTACGACAATTGGAAAATTACTTTTACCACCTTCCATAGCAAGGCAGCCGCAGCAGATTCTATGCATCTAAATTTAGTGCACCTGTGGCTAGTTGCGAAGCTTACTATCATCCGCCGCCTGAAGTAATGAGAGAATAAAACTGGTCACCGATCGCGACCCCATCATCAAACTTGTGACAGCTACTTCGACTCGTTCGTTGGTCTGAAGGTACTCCATTATTCGGCTTCTTTCAGCCTCGGTAATAAAACCTGTAGCGAGACACTGATTAAGTCCGTTTTTTACGAACCTCCAATCCTGCTCGTTCATAGAAGCCGTGCGCTTGCGTCCTGTCATAAGTTTCATCGCATTACAATACAAAGCTTCTAATTCAGAACTGCACTTCTGGATCGGACTTTTAATTCTGAGTCTTAGCCCAGTCATCGTAGTCTATCGGCGGCATGAAGTTTGCGCACGATAGAAACGCCCGACTAGCAAACCATTTCCCGTAAAGCGCACCCAAAATAGCTGCGCTCAAATGATTCCGGGTTGTGCTTTGTGACGCACATGTTACATTACCCGACTTTTAAATTCCCGCATGATGGCAACTTACTGCTACAGGACGCAACATGAGCACCCATAAAATCGCCCTGCTTGACGGCGACGGTATCGGCCCGGAAATCATGGCTGAAGCCGTCAAAATTTTAAACCTGGTAGCCGAACGCAACCAGGTGAATTTTGAGCTGGAAAGCGGCGCTTTTGGCGCGACCGCTTACTTCAGCCATGGCAACTCGTTCCCAGACGAAACCAAAGCCCTTTGCGATTCCGCTGATGCCATACTGAAAGGCCCGATCGGACTGAGCCACGAAGAATCCAAGAAGATCCCCGTTGATATGCAACCTGAGCGCGGCGCTCTGCTGCCCCTGCGCCGTCGGTACGACACTTTCGCGAACTTCCGCCCGGTATACCTGCCAAAGGATATTGCGCATTTTTCGCCCCTGAAAGCGGAAATCATTGGTGACGGCATTGACTTCATCATCATCCGTGAACTTGTCGGCGGCCTGTATTTTGGCAACAAGGAAACCGGCGTCACCGAGAGCGGTAAACGCTTTGTGAATGAAAGTCTGGAATACGATGAAGATCAAATCGCCCGGATCGCGCGGGTGGCCTTTGAAACCGCCCAGAAACGTCAGGGCGTCCTGCATAACATTCACAAGAGCAATGTGCTCAAGTCGAGCGTGCTTTGGAATGAAGTCATGGAGGAAGTCGACAGAGATTTTCCTGATGTACAGATTAAGCACATCCTAGTGGATGCTGCTGCCACCTACCTCTGTCTTAACCCCGGGCAGTTCGACGTGATGGTCATGGAAAACATGTTCGGAGACATCCTGAGCGATCAGGGGGGCGGCATTCTGGGGTCCCTCGGCCTGATGCCTTCGGCCTGCATGGGGCCGGATAAGGCCTACTACGAGCCTTCTCATGGTTCCGCGCCCGACATTGCCGGACAGAAAATCGCCAACCCCTATTCCATGATAGGCTCGGTCGCCATGATGCTTGAAATGAGCTTTGGCATGGACAGCGAGGCCCGAAACGTCTGGCAGGCTATGCAGTCAGTCTTCGCTCAGGGTTTCTCCACCCCCGACCTTTCGAAACCGGGAAGTGATGTCAAGATGATCAGTACCGACGGGTTCGGCGACCTGGTCGCCGAGGAACTCAGCAAACTGTGACTCAGAGACTGTGGAGTTTCAGATTGACCATTCTGAGAGTGGCCTTCACCGCTGCCATCACCTGATTAGAATCAACCCCACGGGTCTTGAAGTCGCGCTCTCCTGATTGCCAGGTGATAATACACTCGGTCAGCGCATCAGTCTGACCGCCTCGCGGGATATGCACCTCGTAGTCCCCCAGAGCGGGCATAACAAAATCGCGGCACTTCAGGATATTGGTAATAGCATCCATGAACGCATCAAAGCCACCATTACCAGAGCCGGTGCCCTGCAGCTCTTCCCCTTCAATTTCGACACAGACACTTGCCGTGCTCGCCACTTTGAATCCGGTGTTGATATGACAGTTCAGCAGCGTGATGTGATGGTATTCTTTGCTTTCCATCACATCAGCGATGATAAAGGGAAGATCTTCTGCGGTAACCACCTGCTTGGAGTCTCCCAGCTGTACCACCCGCTCTAACACCTTGGCTTTTTCTTCATCGGAAAGCTGAATCCCCAGTTCATCCAGATTATTCGTCAGCGACGCCTTACCGCTCATTTTGCCCAGCGCATAACTGTGCTTTCTGGCGAATCGCTCAGGACTGAGAGTGCTCTTATACAGGTCCCCTTTCAGATCACCGTCCGCATGAATGCCGGCGGTCTGGGTAAACACATCAGCGCCGACGATGGGCGAATTGGCCGCGATCCATTTACCGGAGAAGTTTTCTACCATCCGACTCACCATCGCGATATGAGTTTCATCGACAGACAGCTTTACCCCCATCTTGTCTTTCAGAGCAACCGCGACTTCTGCCAGTGACGCATTACCGGCACGCTCGCCAAGGCAATTTACCGTGCAGTGGATGTTTTCGATTCCTACCCCAACGGCCGCCATGACGTTTGCAGTGGCCAGCCCGTAGTCATTGTGCGGATGGAAGTCAAACAGCTTATCGGGGAACCTGCTGAGCATGTCGCTCAGGGCTTCACTGACTTCTGTCGGCGACATCAGACCCAGGGTGTCAGGAAGCAGGATGTGACCTATATTCAGATGTTGCACTCCGCGAACCAGACCGAACACATAGTCTCGGCTGTTCTTGTAGCCGTTGGACCAGTCCTCGAGATACATATTGACGCGCATCCCCGACGCTTCGGCATACTCTACGGTTCTGATAATGTCTTCAACATGCCCATCCAGCGTCTTGCCGAGCTGCTCCCGGCAATGTTTCTCACTGCCTTTACACAGCAGGTTGATGACCTGACCGCCGGCGTCTCTGATCCAGTCCACACTGCGCTGGTAGTCGACAAATCCCAGTACTTCAACGCGATCGGCTAAGCCTTCACTTTCCGCCCATCGAATGATTTGCGCCACCGCTTCTTTCTCCCCCTCGGATACGCAGGCTGAAGCAACTTCTATGCGATCCACCCTAAGGGACTGGAGCAAGGCACGGGCGATATTCAGTTTTTCATTCGCGGAAAATGAAACGCCCTGGGTCTGCTCGCCATCGCGGAGCGTGGTATCCAGCAATCGAATGTGCCCTGGCTGGGTCGTGCTGTTCATCGGTCTTTTCCAGATTGTTGTTGATTAAGTTTTTTAACATTCGGCTCAGAGTCGAAAGGCAGGCGCTGAAGAATGCCTGCGGGCAAGGATTCTAGCAAAAACTTGCAAGCTAACGTAATCAGAATAGCCCAAGCCTGTGATTTTTCAACAATTTTGATGCTACAGCGACTCAATTGGAGTGCCATGGTATTCGTTATATACTGCTCCGCGCTCAAAATTATTCGCACAACCCGGGCCAGCGAAAACCGCTCACAGGATCGAAGATCCACTGTAGTCGCCTGTGCGCACCTGCTCCGGGTATGGCCCGAATGCATGCAGATCCCTGCCACAGCAGCCTGGCTATCCGAATTGGGAATGACACTTGATGGAAGATTCAGCGACCAACACGGTTCAGGAAAACCCTGCTGACTTTCCGGTCGCCGGGCTGTGGCGCCGATTGGTCGCCCTGCTTTACGATGGATTTCTCGTCGCTGCCATCTGGATGGTTCTCGGCTATCTGATCCAGTTTGCGTTCGGCACAGACACCAACCAGCTTGTGGATGGGCGCGTAGTCACCGACCCGCTGCAGGACGCGGTGATCTTTTTCATGATGGTGACGACGTCATTCGGCTTCTATGCCTGGTTCTGGGGGCGCAGTGGGCAGACTCTGGGGATGATCGCATGGCGACTGCGGGCTCAGCGTCCGGACGGCCAACTGCTGACGCTGCCTCAAAGTGCCCTGCGCTTTGGGCTCGCCTGGCCGAGTTTCTTCCTGCTGGGCATCGGGTTCTTCTGGCTGCTGATCAATCGGCAGCAGGGCACACTGCATGATCGTTTCTCAGACACCCGGGTGGTGCTGGTGCCGCGCTCGTATCGTCCGTTCTGAGAAGATCAAGCGACTTTCTCTTCCCGCCGATTGAGTAAATCAACAAGCGCTGCCGGCACTTCCGCAATCTGGTGCTGATCAAAGTCAAAAAACACCACTCCGGTCTTGGCCTGACACACGACAGTTTCGAGTGCGCTGTTGGTTACCTGAAAGGAAATGTCAAAGCCGTAGCGATTAAAGTCGTTGACGCCAACATCAATGAGCAGCCGGTCTTCGGCGAAGGATTCGGACCGGAAATCTACAGCCTGATCCGCCACCACCAGTCCCAGCCCGAACACGTTGGCCTCAGAGAATCCAAGATGAGCCAGAAACTGAAGACGCGCCTCGTTCAGAATCTGCAGCATCGCGACACTGTCGAGATGCTTGGCGTAATTCAGATCGCTGATGCCGACCGCTCTTTCCATGCTGAACAAAAATTGGTTGGGGGTACCGATCTCCACTCTTGGCATAACCACTCCTCGTAATACAGTAACCGGCCTGATTGTTCAGACAACAGCGACTGAAAAAGGTTCACGATGGCCGGACGGAAACTACTTCGGCCATGCCGACTCAAGGCAACCTCTCCGGCTGGCGGCATCGTGTTGCTTATGCCCTCGAATGACTTTAGGATTGGGTCGGCGTTTAGAGACTTTTGCGCCAGGGAGGCGCGTTATTATTATGCGGTATTCAATCAAATCCGGCGCAGTCGAGAAGGTGGCAGCCGATTGCCTGGTAGTCCCTGTCTGGGGCAAAAGCGCACTGTCAGCAGAAGCAAGTCATCTTGATAAAGTCTCGGGTAAGGCGCTGGGCGCCGTGATCAAGTCAGGCGATTTCAACAGCAAACTGGGCGAGACTTCTCTACTGTATAAAATCTCCGGAGTCAGCGCCCGCAGAATTCTACTGGTGGGGTTGGGCGAGCGTAAGAAGCTCAATGCCCGCGCGGCCGCAAAGATGCTGAAGTCGACCGCCAAGGCAGTGGCCAAAACTCAGTCTGAAAGCACGCACTACGCCATGGCGTCGGTCGAGATCACAGACCGGGATGCCTCGTGGCTGGCAGCCCGAGTTGCTCAGGAGCTGGAGGACGCTTGTTACCGTTACGACACAACCAAGAGTAAAAAAGTTACCAAGCCCGCTCTCAAATCCGTCAGCATCTCGGCCCCTGCCGGCGCACGGCGTAAAGGTCTCGAGGACGCGCTCAAACAGGGTCACGCCATAGGCAAGGCCATCAATCGGGCCAAGCAGCTTGGCAATCTGCCCGGCAATGTCTGCACACCGACCTTTCTTGCCAACGAGGCGCAGGTTCTGGCCGCAAAGAACAAGTCCATCGCGACCCAGACCCTCAGTGAAAAACAGATGGCCCGGCTTGGCATGGGTTCTTTACTGTCGGTCGCAGCCGGTTCGGCGGAAGAAGCCAAACTCATTGTTATGAACTATCAGGGGGCGAACAGCAGCAGTCGGCCTTACGTGCTGGTGGGCAAAGGCATTACCTTTGACACTGGGGGTATCAGCCTCAAGCCACCGGCAGCAATGGACGAAATGAAATTCGACATGTGCGGAGCTGCCAGTGTTGTTGCCACGATGGGATGCGTTGCCGAACTCAAGCTACCGATCAACGTGATTGGCATCGTCGCTGCCGCTGAAAACATGCCGGGAAGCAAGGCCACCAAACCGGGCGATATTGTGACTTCAATGTCGGGCAAAACCATTGAAATCCTCAACACTGACGCAGAGGGTAGACTGGTGCTTTGCGACGCGCTGACTTATGCCGAGCGCTTTAAACCAAGGACGATTATCGATATTGCCACGCTGACCGGCGCAGCGGTTGCAGCATTCGGCTCACAGGCCAATGTCATGCTCAGCAACGACGACAAGCTGGCGCAAACGCTTCTTCAGTGCGGCGAAGAGTCCCTAGACCGGGCCTGGCAGCTGCCTCTTTGGGATGAATACCAAAGCCTGCTCAACAGCAATTTTGCCGATATCGCAAACATCGGCGGCCCGAGAGCCGGCACCATAACCGCAGCCTGTTTTCTGTCACGCTTTACTGAAAAGCAGAAGTGGGCGCACCTTGATATTGCCGGCAGCGCCTGGCAGTCCGGAGCCCAGAAAGGCGCGACCGGACGGCCAGTCGGCATGCTTATGCAGTACCTTCTGACACAGAAGGCATGAGATTGCTCCACTGATGACACAGGTGAATTTCTATGCCCTGAGCAGCCCTGATCAGGAAAGCCGCCGCCAGTTCGCCTGCCGACTGGCAGAAAAAGCCGCTCAGCTCGGCCACCGGGTGTTCATTCAGGTTGACTCAGCTGAACAGGCTGCTGCGATGGATACCTTGCTATGGCAGTTCAAGCCAAGCAGCTTTGTACCTCACGCCCTCACCGAGTCGGCCGTTTCCGAGCCGGTAATCATTGGCACTGAATCCCGGCAAACAGAGTATGAAGATGTGTTTATTAACCTCTCCGGGCACCCCTGTCAGCATCTCACCCGCTATCAGCGCGTCAATGAAATCATGAGTAACGATCCGGATGAGCTTCAGGCCGGCCGTCAGAGCTATCGGTTCTATCAGCAACAGGGCTTTCAGCCGGAGACCCATAAACTCTGAAGCGCCATGACAGGCAGGCCGCAATGCCGGCCTGCTTCATGTATACTTGCGCCCTTTCTTCAGATCGAAACATCGCAGCTCCAAATGGAAAAGACTTTTCAACCGCAGCAAATCGAAGATCACTGGTACCGGTCCTGGGAAGAAAGAGGCTACTTTGCTCCGCAAGGAGAAGGGACCCCCTATTGCATTGCGATTCCGCCTCCCAACGTGACCGGCCGTTTGCATATGGGGCATGGCTTTCAGCATGCTATTATGGATGCCTTGATCCGCTTCCACCGAATGCAGGGACGTCAGGCGCTGTGGCAGGTCGGCACCGACCATGCCGGTATCGCAACCCAGATGGTAGTAGAACGGCAGCTGGCCAGTGCCGGCACCAATCGACATGAAGTGGGGCGAGAGACATTCGTCACCAAAGTCTGGGACTGGAAAGAAGAATCCGGCGGGATTATTACCCAGCAGCTCAGACGTATGGGTTCCTCGCTGGACTGGTCCAGAGAGCGTTTCACCATGGACCGGCAGCTCTCACAGGTCGTGGAGGAAGTCTTCATCGATCTTTATGAAGAGGGGCTGATTTACCGGGGTAATCGCCTGGTCAACTGGGACCCGCAACTGCACACCGCCATTTCCGATCTAGAAGTTATCTCCGAAGAGGAAGACGGATCACTCTGGCATTTCAACTATCCCATCGCCGACAGCGACGAGCATCTCACTATTGCCACAACGCGACCTGAGACCCTGCTTGGCGATACTGCCGTTGCGGTTCACCCGGAAGACGTACGCTATAAGCATTTGGTCGGTAAGTTTGTCGATTTGCCGCTGTGTGAGCGCAGAATTCCCATTATTGCCGATGATTATGTCGACCCTGAATTCGGGACCGGATGCGTCAAGATCACGCCAGCCCATGACTTCAATGATTATGAAATGGGCAAGCGCCATGATCTGGAAATCATCAACATTCTCACTGACGATGCCTCAATCAACGACGAGGCGCCCGAGGCTTTTCGCGGCCTTGACCGATTCGAAGCGAGAGCGCAGATTGTGGAAGCCATGGAGTCTCTCGGCCTGCTTGAGAAGATCGAGCCTCACAAGCTCAAAGTGCCAAGAGGGGACCGCAGCGGCGTTGTGATCGAGCCGTATCTCACACATCAGTGGTATGTCGCAATCCAGTCCCTGGCCGACCCGGCAATCAAAGCTGTCGAAGACGGCGAGATAGAATTCGTTCCAAAGAACTGGGAAAACACCTATTTCGCCTGGATGAGGAACATTCAGGACTGGTGTATCAGTCGCCAGCTGTGGTGGGGTCATCGCATTCCCGCTTGGTACGACAGTGAAGGAAACGTGTACGTCGGCCGCAACGAATTAGAGGTTCGACAGAAATATCAGCTGCCCGATGAGCTGGCGCTTCATCAGGATGAAGATGTTCTGGATACCTGGTTCTCCTCAGCGCTGTGGACGTTCTCCACTCTGGGCTGGCCTGATGATCTGGAATACTTCAACAAATTTCACCCGACTGACGTGCTGGTAACCGGTTTTGACATCATCTTCTTCTGGGTGGCGAGGATGATCATGATGACGCTGAAGTTCACCGGTGAGATCCCGTTCAAAAAGGTGTATATCACCGGTCTGGTGCGTGATGAACATGGCCAAAAAATGTCGAAATCCAAGGGCAATATTCTGGACCCAATAGACCTTATCGACGGCATCGGGCTCGACGAGTTGGTCAGCAAACGCACTGCGGAAATGATGCAGCCGCAGCTGAAGCAGAAAATTGAAAAACTGACCTGGGAAAGTTTTCCGGAAGGCATCGCTGCCTACGGCACGGATGCCGTGCGTTTTACCTATTATTCCCTGGCTTCCACAGGGCGCGACATTAAATTCGACGTCGGCCGTACCGAGGGCTTCCGTAATTTCTGCAATAAAATCTGGAATGCAGCCCGCTACGTCATGATGAACAGCGAGGGAAAGCCTCTGTCACCTGAATGGAATCCTGATGAATTTTCCAGCGCAGACCGCTGGATTCTCAGCAAACTCGAGCACACGACAGGCGATGTCCTGGCAGCACTGGCAGACTACCGCTTCGATCTGGCATCGCAGTCACTGCATGAGTTCATCTGGAATGAGTATTGCGACTGGTACCTGGAACTCAGCAAGCCCATCCTCTGGGATGCAGAGAACAATCCTCAGGCTGCACAGGCAACCCGCCGCGTGCTGCTGACCGTGCTGGAACGCAGTCTCCGGCTGCTGCATCCATTCATGCCATTTTTGACTGAAGAAATCTGGCAGAAACTAGCTCCGCTGATCGACGTCAGTGGGGACAGCATCATGCTGCAGCCCTATCCGAAATTTGATTCAGCCAAGATCGATGAGGCTGCCAGCGCAGAGATTGACTGGCTGAAGGGTATAATCCTAGCCATCCGCAATATCCGGGGCGAGATGGATATCTCTCCGGCCAGATCCATTCGCGCCTTTCTGCGCGGCAGCAAAGAGCAGGATAAAGACTTTCTGAAGCTGAACCGGGTTTACCTGCAAAAACTGGCCAAACTCGAATCCATTGAATGGCTGAATCCTGATGACGCCACCCCGGCCTGCGCTACAGGCCTGCACAACAGCGTTGAAGTGCTGGTGCCACTGGCCGGATTAATCGACGTCAGCGCTGAAGCCGCACGACTGGAAAAAGAAATTGGCAAGCTTGAAGCCTGCTTAAAATCGGTTACCGGCAAACTGAACAATGAGAATTTCGTCAGCAATGCGCCGGATGCCGTGGTTGCCAAAGAACGCGCTAAACAGGAAGAGATGCAGACTACACTTTCCGCGTTACGCAGCAAGCTGGACGAATTGAATAACCTGCCGTCCTGAGAACTCAGGCCTGTGTCGGCCGGAGTTCTTTCGGCATGCTGAAAACAATGTGCTCTTCAGCACCTGTTAACTCTTCCGGCGGCAGGTCAGTGAGCTCTTTCAGCCTGCTGACCACCTGCTCGACCAGCACTTCGGGAGCCGAGGCGCCGGCTGTGACCCCGAAGCGCGACTTGCCGTCAAACCACGATGAGTCGATATCCTCAACGCTGTCGATCAGATAAGCGTCACAGCCGAGTCGTTCCGCCAGCTCCTTCAAGCGGTTTGAATTAGAACTGTTCGGTGAGCCGACCACCAGCAGCAGATCACATTCAAGAGCGAGTTGCTTGACAGCATCCTGACGATTCTGGGTCGCATAACAAATGTCTTTCTTGCGCGGCCCCTCGATGGCAGGAAAGCGCTCACGCAGCGCGTCAATGATGCGCGCAGTGTCATCCATAGAGAGCGTCGTCTGTGTGACGTAGGAAAGGCGAGCAGGATCCTCAACCACGAGGGTCTGCACGTCAGCGACTGATTCCACCAGATAGATATGTCCGCCCTGGCTGTCATCATACTGACCCATAGTGCCTTCCACTTCCGGATGAAACTGATGGCCGATAAGAACACACTCGCGCCCGGCCCTGCTGAACTTAACCACTTCCAGGTGCACCTTGGTAACCAACGGGCAGGTGGCGTCGAATATCTTGAAACCCCTGCGGTCGGCCTCTTGTTTCACCTGCTGCGAGACACCGTGGGCGCTGAAAATCACAATCGGTGATCTGTTGCACCGATCCTTTTGCGGGATATCTTCCAGTTCATCGACGAAGATCGCGCCACGGGCGCGCAAGGTTTCGACCACAAATTTGTTGTGCACCACTTCGTGACGGACATACACCGGAGCACCGAAGATATCCAGCGCGCTGTTGACAATATCGATTGCCCGATCGACTCCTGCGCAGAATCCACGCGGGTTCGCCAGCCGTATCACCGGTGAATTGACAGCAGGCTGTAGCTGGACACTGTCAGCATCAGTCATGACAATTTCACTTCGACAACCTGCTCCTCAGGGGGAAGGACGGAGACGATTCGCGCTGTAAACACGATGGCTTTGCCCGCCAGCGGGTGATTGAAATCGACACTCACTGTCTTCTCACCTATTGCCTTGACGACGCCGGGCAGATCGAACCCCCCCGCGTCCTTGAATGAAACAACACTACCGACCTGTGTGGTAACTAGATCGTCTTCCAGTAAGTGCTCGAATTTTTCCAGAGGAAATACCTGTTCATTGCGCGGATTGCGCTCCCCGAAAGCCTCTTTGGCTTCGAGGGTTGTTTCCACTTCCTCTCCCGTACAAAGACCCAGCAGTACCTGCTCGAATCCGGGTAGCATCTGACCATCCCCCAGACGAAAACTTGCGGGCTTTTTATCGAAATTAGAATCGATAATTCCACCATCCGGAAGCGCCAACGAAAAATGCAGGCTGACCTGCGATCCTGCAACGATTGGCGAGCTTGTGCTTGTCATCCAGATACTACGATCAGGCAAAACGTCTGAGTTCACCGTCTCCGGCAACATTACTAACGCAGCGCAGGCACAGACCCGCATGCGCTGCTTCCTGACCAACATCTTCACGATGATGCCAGCAGCGCTCGCATTTTTCATGTTCTGATGCCGAAACCCGCAGGCTCAGGCCGGCCACTTCCGTCGCAACCGCCTGTTCCGGGGCATGTGTTCCAGCATTCACAGAAGCTCTCGATACGATCAGCACAAAGCGCAGCTCTTCTCCGAGCCTAGCCAGGTCATCAGCGACCTGGCCATCGCAGAACAGATCAACCTCAGCGCTCAAACCAGAGCCCACTGTTTTTTCAGCGCGCTGCACTTCGAGCTCTCGGTTGACGGCAGTTTTCACTTCAAGAATCCGGCGCCAGAATGCGTCATCGAATTCACCGGACTCTTCCAGGGCTAGATGTCCTTCTTCAAAATCGGAAAGAAACACCGAGTCCACCCGCTCTCCGGGTATATGCTGCCAGATCTCATCAGCAGTAAAACTCAGAATAGGCGCAATCATGCGCGAAAGCATCTCGACCACCTGCAACATGGCTGTCTGAGTCGAGCGACGTGCCCGGCTGTCAACCTGCGTGGTGTATTGACGATCTTTGATGACATCAAGATAAAACCCACCGAGTTCCGTTACGCAGAAATTGTGAATTTTCTGATAGACACTCAGGAAATTGTAGCTGTGATAATGATTCACCACTTCAGCCTGCAGCAGCTGGCATTGCCTGACGATCCAGTAGTCCAGAGCCAGCAGCTGGTCAGCCGGCAGAGCATCTTCTCCGGGTTCAAATCCGTTCAGATTGGCTAGCATGAAACGCGCCGTATTCCGTATCCTGCGGTACGCATCTGCCACCCGCTTGAAAATTTCATCTGACACAGTCATCTCACCGCGGAAATCCGTAGCAGCCACCCACAGGCGCAGGATATCGGCCCCGTACTGCTGGTAGATCTTTGCCGGCGCGACCGTATTGCCCAGGGATTTGGACATTTTCCGGCCCTCCGCATCCACGAAGAAACCATGAGTCAGGACCTCCCTGTAAGGTGCAGAGCCGTACATGGCAATCGCGGTCTTCAGGGAAGAGTTGAACCAGCCCCGGTGCTGATCAGAGCCCTCCAGATACAGGTCAGCGGGATACTGAAGTTCATCGCGTTGCTGCAGCACAGAGAAATGGGTGACCCCGGAATCAAACCAGACATCGAGAGTGTCAGTGACCTTTTCATAGTCCTCAGTCTCTGCGCCAAGGAAGCGCTCAGCGTCTGCTTCGAACCAGGCGTCCATCCCCTGCTCTTCAATCAGTGCCGCGATTTCTTCAAACAGCGCTTCCGTGCGCGGATGCAATTCCTGTGTCTGCTTGTGGACAAACAGGGTAATCGGCACTCCCCAGGTACGCTGACGGGAAACACACCAGTCCGGACTGCCTTTGAGCATCAATTCGATCCGTGCCTCGCCCCAGTCGGGTATCCATTTAGCCCCTTTGACCGCCTCCAGCGCGAAGCCCAGCAAATCTTTTTCTGTCATGCTGATGAACCACTGCGGTGTCGCCCGGTAGATAAGCGGTGTTTTTGTCCGCCAGCAGTGCGCATAGCTGTGATGAATGGTCCGTTGCGAGACAAGCGCCTGCACCTGCTCCAGAACACCGATGACCTTTTCATCTACCCCGTAGACGTGATCACCGGCAAACTGCCCTGCCCCTGCGGTGAAAACACCGTGCTCATCGAGCAGATTGAGGGTGCCGATCCCGTATTTCAGCCCGACGTAGAAATCGTCGAGGCCATGATCGGGTGCCGTGTGCACCGCTCCGGTACCGGCGTCGGTGGTGACGTGTTCACCCAGGATCAAGGGTACCTGACGGTCTTCGACAAAAGGGTGCTGAAGACGCTTGTGCTCCAGGCTGCTTCCACGGGCTTTTGCGATCGTTTCGTACTGATCAACGCCATAACGCAGCATGACGTCATCCACCATATCTGCAGCCAGGATCAACAGTTCCGGGGTGCCGTCGAGCGCACACTTAACCAGAGCATAATCCAGCTCCCCATGTAGACAGACTGCCTGATTAGAGGGAAGCGTCCAAGGTGTTGTTGTCCAAATCACCACTGAAACCGGCAATGCCTGCGCAGCAGCCGGTTGCCCGAAGCCAGCCAGCACATCATCGCGATCAGCGGCGGCGAAGCGCACGTCGATGGCGAAGGACTGTTTATCCTGATATTCCACTTCAGCCTCAGCCAGAGCTGACGCCCCGACCACGCTCCAGTAAACCGGCTTATAGCCCTTCACCAGGTGACCATTACTGGCAATCCGACCCAAAGCCCGAACGATATCAGCCTCAGTTTCGGGATTCATGGTGAGATAGGGATTATCCCAGTCACCTAAAACCCCCAGTCGAATAAAACCCTGTTTTTGAATTTCAACCTGACCGGCCGCGTAATCCCGACAGGCAGCACGAAAATCGGAAAAGCTGATTTTCTGACCTGCTTTCCCTTTTTTCTTCTCAACGTTGTGTTCAATCGGCAGACCGTGACAATCCCAGCCCGGCACATAGGGCGCATCAAAACCGCTCATTTGCCGGGATTTCACCACGAAGTCTTTCAGGGCCTTATTAATCGCATGCCCTAAATGCAACTCTCCATTAGCATAGGGCGGGCCATCGTGCAGGATAAATTTCGGGCGGCCCGAATTTTTTTCACAGATTCTGCTGTAAAGATCCATAGCGTCCCAATTTAACAGCATCTGTGGTTCGCGTTG
>CACBCS010000012.1 GCA_902537815.1 uncultured Pseudohongiella sp.
CAGAAGAAGTAGCCGATTTGCTCAACTGGATCGTTAAGTCTTTCTATCAGGGGGAGACCAACCCTGCGCCTTTTACCGCGGCAGAAGTCTTGGAGGGGCGAAAGCGGCCAATGAAAGACCCCGTCAAAGAACGACTCGAAGTGCTCGCGAGCTACTGAGATGCTCTTGCTGACAGACAGATTGCTGCGAGCCGGCTGCTGCCTGATGGCAGTGGCTGCGGGCACGGCCAGCCCTGTCGCCGCTGAGCAAGAGCGCGTCAACCCTCCCGCTTTCTCCTATCTGCTGCACTGCTCAGGCTGTCACATTGAGGATGGTTCGGGCGATCCGCCAGAAGTTCCTGATCTAAGAAAGAACCTGGATAAATTGCTGCAATCAGCAACCGGCCGTGGCTACATGCTGCGAGTGCCCGGAGTCACTGATACACCCATAACGCCACAAGAAATGGCTGACCTGATGAACTGGCTGATCACCGAATTTTACCCTGAGCTCGATGACTTCCGCCTGATAAGTGCCGAAGAGGTCACCAGAGGCAGAGCGACGCGCCTGGCCAACCCGCTTGAAGTCCGACGGACACTGCTGGGCGCGGCCAAAGACTGAGTGCCGACACCTGCCAGTAGTCCGCGCAGTTAAGACTAAGCCATTACCCTTCGGTCTTGAACCGGCCGGGGCCTTCGCAGCTAAAATCTGCCGGAGCCACAGCCCGGGTCATTTGATACCGGACAAGCAATGGGAAAGTGGTCCGGGCACATAACGAAAAAAGGCGCTTGAAGCAGATTCAAGCGCCTTTTTTATTTAGGTTTAGGAAGTAAAGCCTGAGCAAGTTCAGCGCCAGGCCGGGCGTCAGATGCGTGAGCGGGTCAGCTCCACATCTGCATTGCGCCAGAACGATTCAAACTGCCGCTTGATAACCAGAGCCTCCTGATCTTTGCCCTGCGCTTCCAGTGCCTGATACAGACCGAATGTAGACCAGCCATTCTGTTGGTTCCACTGTAAATCCTTGAGATAGACTTCTTCGGCTTCCTCAGGCTTCCCGGCCTGAATCAAAGCCGCACCCTGATAAAGGCGCATCGACTGACTCCAGTCAGGCGGCTCGGTGTAGTTCAGATTATCCTGAAAGCCGACGGCGTGGCCGTAGTGGGCAATCGCCGCGTCAAGATTGCCATTGGCCTCCTCTATCTCACCCATCAGCGCATGCATCGCAAGATTGAGAACATGCGAAGCCGGGGTTGGACCAACACCGGATTCATCAACGTCGGGAGAAGCGATAGCATCGCGAATTACCTGGAGCTGAGCCTCAGCGGGTCCCATATGGCCCTTGGCAATATGAGCGCTACCCATGACATATGCCCACATGCCCTTCAGATACGGAGTCACCGCTTTCTCTGAATTCGCCTGATTTTCCGCGTGGATTTTGTCCCACTTGCCAAAGACTTTGTCGGTGACCCACTCATGGGCGATGGTTTTGTCAGCACCCTGTCCCGGCAAACGGTTACCCGCGTTTCTTTCCGCAGCTTCATAGGCCGAATCATAATTTCCCTGAAGCATGTTTGCGTATCGCACAAAATCCAGCGCATGCGGCTTGTGGATTTTGTGTGACAAAGGATAGGTGCCGATCATCGGGAAATTGGTATCTCCCCAGATTTCCGCAAACTGATCATCAACGATCTGGGAGCGCTCATTGATGTAGATCGCCTTCTCATACTCACCGACCCGAAGATAGATGTGCCCCGGCATGTGCACCATGTGGCCGGAGATCGGTACAGAGGCCTCAAGCTTTTGCGCAGCAGGCATAGCAAGTTCAGGCTCTGACGACATCTCCATCAGATGAATGTAGAGGTGGTTTGCCCCCGGATGGTCGTGCGACATCGCCATGGCAGCTTCAAACGCCGCTTTGGCATCAGCAGTGCCGGGCTTCGGCGTGCCATCTTCATTCCAGTAATCCCATCGGGTTGTATTCATGTACGACTCGCCGTACACGGTCGCGATATCCGGATCATTTGGATACTTTTGATGTAGCTCACGCATGGCATCAAGGTAGGCAAAATCGCGTTCACGATCGTCCGCTATCGCATCCTTGTTGTAGAGAACAAACAGCGCGTTGATCATGTCCCGCTCTTTGTCAGTGCCGTTATTAGCCAGCTCCAGTGCCATCCGGACGGCCTCGAGTCCGGTTCCCTGAGGGTCGTCCGGCAAGCCAACGTACCTGCTGTTTGGATTTGGGCCAATGGCATGTGCCAGTCCCCAATAAGGCATTGGGTGCTGAGGATCCAGCCTCGAGGCTTCCTGATAAGACGCAATCGATTCAGGAAAATAAAAACTCCAGGCCATTCTCAGGCCCTGGTCAAAAAACGCCTGTGCTTCTGCTGAGTCGGTCGAGATCGGGGCAGTGTAGGTGCCGCTGCCCGGTATCTTGATGGCGACTGGCTCACCCTCCTGTGCCAAACTCCAAGAGCCGGATGTGGCGAAATAAATAGCGGTAATGAGGGCCAAATATTTTTGCATGAGAAGTTTCTCCTGGAAAAGTTGCTGTCTAGTGTGCCATTGCACGTGCAGCGCCTAATAGAGCACTGTTTTTGTACTTCCCTGAGAGTATACTCCAAGTGGGACCGGTTCCGGGAATAAAGCAAAACTTTCTGAATTTGGCTACGCTTTGGGTTCGTACAGAAATCCGGCGAATCGCCTAGCGCATCATGCAAATACTGACTCTCGAAGTCTTTACCGACTACATCTGACCTTGGTGTTACCTCAGTACCGTGAGTATTGAGAAGCTGAAGGAAAACTACCCGGTGCAGATCAGGTGGATCCCCTTTCCCCTGCATCCAGAAAATCCGCAGGAGGGGCGGTCGCTTGCAGAGCTGTTTGCCGGTCGCGACATCGAACCCATGAAGCGTCAAATGCGCGAGTTCATGGCGGAAGCGGGTCTTGAGTATGGGGAGCGAACGCACACTTACAACAGTCGGCTCGCTCAGGAACTGGCAAAGTGGGCTGACACGCAAGAGGGGGGACAGGCAATTCATGATGCACTTTATCGGGCCTACTTCGTCGACAACATCAATTTGTCTGATATCGGCGCTCTCGTCGAAATCGCCTCAGATCTGAATCTGGACCGCAATTTGGCGCGCCAGATCATCGAGCAGCGATCTTTCCGTGAAGCAGTTGACGCTGACTGGGAGAGAGCCCGACAACTCGGCATTACCGGCGTCCCGACCTTTTATAAACACGATCTGGCGGTTGTTGGCTGTCAGCCCTATGAAATCCTCGAGCGATTTGTGCAACATCTGATGCAGACGCAGAGCGGCGATTAGAGAAACACGGGAATGCGCGCCATGAGCAATCGAAAAGCCTTAATCACCTGCGTCGAGTCCTATATGGGTCCGACCATCAGAGAAAAATTTGCGGCAGATGGCATCGAAGTCTTCAGCAGCAGCGACCTCTTGCGCTCGCAGAAAGAGTGCGAGGCACTGATTGAACGGGCAGGTGAGATTGATATCCTGATCGCTAACCTGGCAGAGCCTCCGATGACCGGGCCGGTGCACAAGATCGACAATGCGGATTGGGGTCAGCTTTTCGACACCCTTGTACATCCGCTGATGTATCTGATTCGGGCGGTGACGCCACAGATGATCGCACGACAATCCGGAAAAATAGTTGCCGTCACCAGTGCCGCTCCGCTAAGAGGCATTCCCAATCATGCTGCTTACTGTTCGGCACGCGGTGCTCAGAATGCTTTTATCAAAGCCGTTGGCCTGGAGCTGGCGCGCGACCAGATACAGGTCAATGCGATTGCGCAGAACTACATCAACAACGATACCTACTATCCCGACGACCTGATTGAAAATCCGAAGTTTCTCGACCATGTGAAACGTAATGTCCCCACCAAACGGATAGGCGCCGCATCAGAAACGGCAGAACTGGCAGCTTATCTCGCCAGCGAAAAATGCAATCACATGGTAGGCCAGATCATTCCGCTGGCGGGCGGCTGGGCGAGCTAGTCGGGCTCATCGAGGCCTGCGACAATATTACTGTCATGCAGTCGACCAATCTGCCCATCGCTCAATCTGAGAACTTCGCTGAGCACTTCATCGGTGTGTTGTCCAAGCAGGGGCGCTGGTCTGGGTGCTTCTCGGGCAGTCGCACCAAAACTCAAAGGCTGGCCAGGCACGAGAAACTCTCCGATACCCGGCTGATACACATTTTGAAAAAGCGGATTGTCATCGGAGCAGTCGATGTCTTCCGTTACCAGCTCTGAAATATTCTGATACGGGCCCCAGCAGGCACCCGCAGCATCCAAGGCACTGGCCACCGTCGAAAAAGAATTCGCTGAAAACCAGGGCTCGAAGAGCCTGCGGAGCGATTCCCGCGCCTCAAAGCGATCACCTTCACGGGCGAAATCCAAACCAAGCTGCTCCTGTAACGCTGCAACGGCGGATGCCGTCCCCGTCACTTTGACCAGCGCCTGCCATTGCTTTGGACTGACACCAACCACCATGACCCGCTTGCCCTCCTGACACAGAAAATCGTGTCCGAAGGTGCCAAAAATGTGGTTACCCATCGGCTGCCGGGCCAGGCCATTCAGCTGTGCCTCAGCGATGTAACCAAGATGCCCCATTGTGGCAAGGGCAACGTCGGCCAGCGTGATCGACACAAACTGACCGGCACCCGTATTGCGTCGATGGCGCTCAGCGGCCAGCAAACCCAGCGCGATCTGCTGACCGGCGATGACGTCCCATGCCGGGAAAGGGTTGTTGGTTGGCTCGGTGCCATCACCGGTAAGGTAAGGCAGACCCACTTTGCTGTTCACGGTGTAATCAAGCGCGTTGCCCCCGTGTCGATCGCCGGTCAGATTAATGAAAATCAGATCCTTTCGGTAGGCGCGAAGCGCTTCGTCACCAAGCCAGCCCCGTGCAGGGAAATTAGTCACAAAAAGGCCAGCATCCTTGCCGGGAGCGGTAATCAGCTGGGTCAGCAGTTCGCGGCCTTCTGGATGTCTAAAATCTACGGCAATAGAGCGTTTGCCTTTGTTGAGTGAGTGCCAGTAAAGGCTCTTCCCCTGCGCGGAAACTGGCCAGCGGCGATAGTCTATGCCGCCGCCAATCATGTCGAAGCGAATCACATCAGCGCCCAGTTGAGCCAGCGTCATGCCGGCAGAGGGCGCCGCGATAAAGGCACTGCCCTCAACGATACGCAACCCACTGAGAATGCTTTGCACGCTGACCCTCCGCCTCAGGAAATTTCCAGATAACCGTTATTAATGACCACTTTTCCCTGCTCCAGCGACCAGCACCGGAACGCGATGGTCTGCCCTTCCCGCCATATTTCTGTACGGATAGTTTCACCCGGGTAAACAGGAGCAGAAAAACGCAGCCGTATCCGTTTAAACCGTTCCGGCTCATAATGACAACAAACCTTGATCAAGGCATGCGTCGCCACACCCATGGTACACAGGCCGTGCAGGATGGGTTGTGAATATCCCGCATCACCGGCAACCTGCGGTGACGCATGCAGGGGGTTCAGATCTCCTGATAACCGATACAGCAAAGCCTGCTGGGGAAATGTAGGCAAGTCGCACACTATGTCCGCTTGGCGATCGGGGATTCTGTCTTTCTCCTGCGGAACGGATCGTCTCTCCGAACTAAACCCGCCGTCTCCCCGAGCGAGGATGGTGGTGATTACGGTAGCAATATCTTCACCGGTTTCGACGAGGCGGACAACACGTTCCGTCACGATCAGCGCGCCTGCACGAGCTCCCTTGTCAACCACATCGGTAAAGCGCGTAGTGGCTGCTACCCCGCCGGCAGTTGGGAGCGGCCGATGCCAGACGATCTCTTGCCCAAGATGAAGCAATCTGACCCAGTCGAGATTAATGTCTTTTTCTGCTGCCCAGAAGCCGGGGTGCGCCAGTGTGACCGCCTGACTCGGCATGACTTTAAGCCCGTCCTCATAAACGAATCTCAGCTCATCCTGATTGAGCGGGTCTCGACCCAAGCCAACTCCCAGAGCATAAAGCATCGAGTCTTTCTCGGTATATCGATGCATGATCTCGGGCCACTCTCGGGTGAGCAGATAATCGGGCTCTATAGCCATCTGAATGTGAATCCCTGATGCAGTTTTATCGCTTTAGGCGAGCTGTTCTGGTACGCCGGTCAATGCAGTACGCAGCATGCCAGGGCTACAGACCGCCCCGTTCCAGCAGCTCTCGCGCCACGACCCGTGTGGCCAACACCTCTTCAGTGCCCTCGAAGATCGACAGCACCCGTGCGTCAACAAAATACCGGCTTACTGCGGTTTCTTCCGCATATCCCATCCCGCCATGAATCTGCATGGCCTCACGCGTTACCCACTCCGCAGCACGACACGCAAATAGTTTAACCAGACTGGCCTCCATCTGTCCCTCGCCCTGATCCATCATTCTGGCGACAGAGTAGCTGAATTGGCGCGACGCCGTAATCGTCGCCAGCATGCGAGCCAGTTTAATCCGTGTAATCTGGAGCGCCGCAATCGGCGCACCAAAGACCTCCCGCTCGTTGGCATACCGTAGCGCCTGTTCATAAGCCGCCTGCATGACACCGTTCGCGCGCGCTGCAGTCTGGATTCTCCCACCTGAGAATCCGGCCATGGTGTAGTAAAAGCCTTTGCCTTCTCCTTTTGCTTCACCGATTAAGTTCTCAGCTGGCACAAAAAAGTCTTCAAAGAAAAGATCATAGGAGTGCATTCCCCGATAGCCAAGGGTCGAAATGGCTTTGCCACTCAAGCTGCCTCCACCGCTGGGGGAAAAGGTAAACTCATGGCCGGAATAGGCAGGCTTTTCCACCAAGAAGAGACTTAATCCCCGGTATCCTGAAGACGCATCGGGATTGGTCCGGCCGAGCACCACCAGAACCTCGGATTTACCTGCGAATGTACACCAGGTCTTCGCGCCGTTCAGCAGCCATCCGCCCTCTGTTGGCGTGGCACGCAAAAAGACAGCAGCGACATCGGATCCGGTGTTTGGCTCGGTGATCGAGATTGCACACAACTTTTCACCCGCAGCCAGTTGCGGAAGCCAGCCGGATTTCTGTGACTCAGTGCCCCCTGCGAGCAAGGCACGCGCTGCGATTTCAGGGCGGGTGATCAGGCTGCCGGCAGCGCCGAGCGAACCCCTCGATAACTCCTCAGTCACCACAATCATTCCCAGGCTGTCAGGCTGTTCGTCAGGCTGAAGACCACCGAACCGCTCCGGGATGCAGGTGCCAAAACAGCCCATCCGTGCAGCTGACTGAATTATCTCATCGGGAATGTCACGGTCTTCCCGATGGATCACTCCGGCAAGCGGCGTCACGACTTCTTCAGCAAATCGCCTGAAGGTGTCGGCAATCAGCGCCTTTTCCTCGGTCAGCCCGCTTGGCAGTTCTTTGACCTCTGTCTCTGACAGCAAGCAACCAAGATCCGCGTAACTATCCCTCGCCCCGTGCTCATCGAGAAACTGCTGCAGCGCTGGCCGGGCAGCCAGGGATTCGAATGTTTCGCGGGATCTCTCCAGCGTGCTTGCCCCGGCGAACTCTGCTGCCATGACTCCCCGGACTTTTTCCGCCACGAATTTCCACGTTAACTGACAGACCAGAGATGACTGGGACTGGGTTTCCGCAAATTCGACCAGACACTGTGCTGACCAAACATCAGCACTCAGCATGGCGAGGTCGTAGCAGTCTTGCTGTGCATTGTGCAGCAGCGCCTCATCAGCCCGGCCTGACACGTAAACCTTGTCGCGCACAGCGCCAATCGCGTTGTTCAGGACAGATTTGGCCTGAGACAGTGCCTGCCGGGCCAGGTCAAAGTTTTCAGTCTGAGTAGCGACTGAATTAGGCTGCTGTTGGTTCAAGCGCTTCCTGCCTAGCCGTAGGGGCCAACGATTGAAATGGAGCAGATATTCTGGTGAGGGAAGCCCCCCAGATTGTGGTTTAGGCCCAGCCTGGGATCGGAGAGTTGGCGCGCCCCTGCCCGGCCCTGTAGCTGCAGATAATTCTCGTAAAGCATGCGCAAACCCGAAGCACCGATTGGATGACCAAAGCATTTCAGCCCCCCATCAATTTGGCAGGGATTACTTCCCTCAGCGTCAAAGGCGCCATCTAGCACATCTTTAACACCTTTGCCTTCGTCGGCGAGCTGAAGGTCCTCCATGGTGACCAGCTCAGTAATAGAAAAGCAGTCATGAACTTCTGTCATGGTGACTTCTTCTTTGGGTCTGCGGATACCGGCTTCATCATAGGCCCGCTGGGAGGCTATCCGTGTGGTCTTGAGATAGGAGCCATCCCAACTGGCATGACCTGACTCGGTACCGTTAGATACTGCGAGCTGCAGGGCTTTCACCGCAACGAGATTCTCTTTTCCGAGGCTTTTTGCGATTTCCGGCGTAGTCACAATCGCACAAGCTGATCCGTCACTCACCCCACAACAGTCGAACAGACCGATCGGCTCGGCGATATACGGGGCATTGATCGCCTGTTCTTCAGTGATTTCCCGCTGCAGATGTGCCTTGGGGTTCTTCGCGCCGTTAGCATGGCTCTTCACTGAAACATGGGCCATCGCCCGTTTGAGATCATCACTGTTGACCTTGTGCTTGGCTCGATAGCCAGATGCCAGTTGCGCAAAAGCGCCTGGAGCAGACAGGTTGGGCCAGTACATGTCGTTTTCGACTCCGCGGGTTCTTTGTGGCAGGCCTCCGTAACCGGTGTCTTTCAGCTTTTCAACACCAAGTGCCAGCGCGATATCACAAGCGCCGGAGGCAACCGCATATACCGCACCTCGGAATGCCTCAGTGCCGGTAGCACACATATTCTCCACTTTCGTAACCGGGATGTAGTTCAATTTGAGCGCAATCGACATTGGCATTGCACTGGAGCCCACATTAAACGCATCAATACCGGCCCCAAACCAGGCCGCTTCGATCTGATTTCGCTCAATTCCCGCATCGTTCAGACATTCTTCGAAAGCTTCCACCATCAGGTCGGCAGGACTGGACTCCCAGCGCTCGCCAAACTTGCTGCATCCCATGCCCAGAATGACTACTTTGTCTTTAATGCCGCTTGCCATGTTGACCTGCCTCTCTTATTTCAGCGCCTAACTCTCTACCACAGCCTTCCAGAAATATTTCCTGAACCCCCGCTGTGCATCAAACTGTCTGATTCTGAAATGCACCGACACCCTGGATCCAGAATCAATCGTACCCTCTTCTACCTCAGTAAAATCCATCATCAGCTTGCCACCACATTCAAACTGTACCATGCCGAAGTAGGCCGGTGGGCTCCAGTCGAAGGTTAGCCGGTCAGCCGTCCAGGTCAACACCGTGCCGGGCTGATTGGCGAAGCTGAAATTGTCCTGACTGTCTAGCGCCTGACACTCCGGATTCACACAGTACTTTTCACGGGGGATTTGCACTGTGCCACAGGCGCGGCATTTGCCCCCAATGAAGCCGGTTAACAAATCTTTGCGGCGGTTGAATCCGGAGAGAAAGGTTTGTTTGTCAACCTCCCCCCGCTTACCGATATCCCGCTCCACCAGATTATTAAAGCTCAGGAATTTATGGTAATTGGTCTCTTCACGCCGATTCTTCAGTGCGCCTGACAATCCACGGTCGGGTCGACAGCGCTCAATTCTGTCTGTGGTCTGAAACAGAATGGCATCGCAGCCCTGGCCAAAGCCAAGCAGCAAAATAAGCTGTCCCGGCAGAGCAGACTCTAGCGCTTTGGCGAGCAGTATGAGGGGTTGCGCGGCACCGGCAACGCCGACAGACGCGATCTGATTGTCGACGACTGCATCAGGGCTGATGCCGAGTTGCTTCGCCAGAGCAGCAGGGGTTCGTGCCTGGTCAGTTGGCAGGATAAAGTGATCAATCTCGGCTGCCACACGGCCGGCAGATTCCAGAACTGCGCTGACGGCTTCCGGCACAATCTTCATGAAGCCCTCATCACGAATCCAGCGCTCTTCCCAGTCGTAGTCGAAATCCGATCCTTCCCCTCGATAATGATCCACAAAGTCTACTGCATTTGTGGCAACAGCGAGGCACTGAGCGATGACTTCGTCATCGCCCACGGTAAGCGCTGCGGCACCGTCGCCCCACAGCATCTCTGCGCGAGAACCCGCTTTCGTTCGTCGATGCTCCGCAGCAATCATCATGTCATTGCCTAGCCTGGCACTTTCCAGCCCGGCGATAAGCGCTGAGGTGGCTGCCCGCTGCGACGAGCCAATGTCCATGGTTCTGATCTGGCTGTTGAGGTTCATAGCCTCTGCGACCAGCACAGAATTCTGCCGGTCAACAAACGGAGCGGTGGTAGAGGCAAGGTTCAAGCCCGACAGCGATTTGTCCTGCAGCGCCGAAAGGCAATCGATACCCGCTTCAACCGCCATCGTGATGGTGTCTTCATCCCAGTTGCAGATACTGCGCTCACCTTTGCCCAGACCTTTCAGGCTCGAGTCAAACCAGGCGTTGGCTTCAACCATTGCTTGCCGGTTCAGGCGCAGCCTTGGAAAATAAACCCCATACGCGGTAATTCCCTTCATCTCCTCTCCACTGTGCAGTTTTATACGGTTCGACTGATCACCAGTTTCATAATCTCAGAGGAGCCGCCATAGATCCGACGTACCCTTGAGTCAGCGTAAAGGCGGGAGATCGGATACTCGCTCATATAGCCATAACCACCAAAGAACTGCAGGCAGTCATCAATAATTCTGTTACCGGTTTCTGTTGTCCATAATTTAGCCATTGCGCCCTCTTCCGGCGTGAGCCTGCCGTCATTGATTTTCATCAGACACTGGTCGAGGTAGGCCCAGCCCACCGCAAGAGAAGTTTTCATGTCAGCTAGCGAAAACTGGGTATTCTGAAAATCGAAGATTGATTTGCCGAACGCCTTGCGCTCTTTGACATAATCCACGGTGAGCTCATAGGCACGCTGAGCCTCTGCGAATGCCCGGCAGGCGATCGTAATGCGCTCACGAGGCAGCTCATTCATGAGAACGCCGAAACCGCCGCCTTCCTTACCAAGCAGGTTTTCAACCGGAACCCGAACGTCAGAGAAAAACATCTCAGAAGTGTCTGCGGCTTTCTGGCCAATTTTGTCGAGATTGCGACCCCGTGAGAATCCATCCCTGTCGGTTTCAACAATGATGAGGCTGATTCCTTTGGCCCCGGCTGCCGGGTCAGTGGAGCAGACTAGCAGCACAAAATCGCAGTTCTGACCGTTCGTGATGAATGTTTTTTGCCCATTGATGACATACTGATCACCGTCGCGCACCGCAGTGGTTTTGACTGCTTTGAGATCGCTGCCACAACCGGGTTCAGTCATTCCAATCGCGGCAATGGCCTCACCGCTAACCAGAGAAGGCAGCCACCTCTGCTTCTGCGCTTCACTGCCACCATGGAGCAAATAGTAGGACACAATGTCCGAAGACGCAGAAAAGCCGACACTGGCTCCACCGATTGCGTAGCCCACTTCTTCTGACAACACCATGTTGTAGAGAAAATCAGCACCCGGTCCCCCGTACTCCTCCGGTACCCCACAACAGTGAAATCCCTTTTCGCCCGCTTTCAGCCAGAATTCTCTGGGCAGTTGCCCGGCTTTTTCCCACTGATCTATATTGGGTTCCAACTCTTCCCGGAAAAAGCGGCGCGCGCTTTGACGAAACAATTCATGATCACTGGTGTATATGGCTCTGTCGTGCATAGTCATCGTTTTTGTTCGCGCACCGGATGCGTCCGGTGGAGTAAAGTCGATAAAGGTCGGGAATTCTAATGCAATCATCCGGTAATTGCGAAAGGCCCACGCTGAGGGCATTTATCGGGTTCAAGGTCCGGCCGGGAGATTCGCTCAATCCTCTGAAGGCTGAATATTCTGAGCCGGAACAGCAGGGCCCGGGCTCAATCCGCAGGATTGCTGCGAATGATTTGCAAATCACTCAGAATTGTCTGGCATCAGTCCCATCAGAATCGCGACCGGAACTGCACTGTCATCCCGCCAGACCCGGCAACAAGACATGGCCCGCAAGCCCCCGAAGTATAGGGCGCCTCAGCCATGATCCGCCGGATTGTTGAAAATCGGATTCACTAATGAATTCAAGACATGGTCCTCCCATTTGCCGTTGATGCAGATGAAAGACTTTGCATATCCCTCTCTTTCAAAATTCAGGCTTCTCAGGAGGCCTCCTGAGCGGGTATTACTCGGCATATGATTGGCCATAATACGGTGCAGCCGAAGATCATCGAAGGCGTAGGCAATTGCATGTTGCACAATACGCTTCATATATCCCTGTCCCTGGTAGCGCGCGGCTACCGAATAGCCCAGATAGCAGGCCTGAAAAACACTTCTGATGATATTGCTCAAAGAACAACTTCCTATCACATGAGTCAGTTCAGTATCGGTGCCGATAAAGTGTACCGATTCACCTCTCGCAAATTCCCGCTCCCGTTCCTTGAGCCTGCGTCGCCAGCAATCAACTGAGTGGTGATGCCTCGCTACCTTCGGACTCCAGGGGGCCAAATGGGCTTCATTATGCGCAAAATACTCTGCCATGATTGTCGCATGATCAGGGTCTGACCGAATAATTCTGAGTGCTGTCATGGTATCTGAATTCGATTGGACTGGGTGACGCAGCTTGCTCAGACAGTACCTGATTCCGGGCTTCGCGGGCTTCACTCGGCGCTGCGCAGGAAACGCCCTGTCGGCAATCCTCTCCACCTGCAAGGCCCGTGCAATGTCGGATCAATACTGCAACAGTTCCATCCGGTTCTGCCGCCCGAACAGCTAACGACGCTCTATCAATGCTGCATCCACCAGACGAGTGAAATCCTCGCGAAAGCCACCACCACGAGAGGGAGAAACCTGTGACATTATCACGGTGATTATGCTCTGCGATGAATCTATGAAGTAGCGGGTACCTGCCGAGCCGTCCCACCAGATTGTGCCTGCAGAAACAGGAAAACTGTAGGCAGAAGGGTCCATCACCAGATTGAAACCCCCTAAAGTCCAGCCGGACCCCGCCCAGTAGCCGCGCTCGCCGATCGGCATCGCCTGATCCGGAACGGCATTATCATAGATAAGCTGCGCCGTCTCTTCGGAAAGAATTCGATGGCCATCCAATTCCCCCCTGTTAAGTATCATCTGAGAGAAGCGCAGAAAATCTAAAACCGACGACAGTAATCCGACACCTCCTTCAAGTAGCCGGGGGCGGCTGGTCCATGGTACCGCCTCAATCCGATGAGGAGTCAGTTGCCCTTCTACTGGTCGGTAAAGTTCGGCCAGCCTGTCCGCGTCTTTTCCCTCCGCCCAGAAGACAGTGCTGTTCATTTCCAGAGGATCAAAGATATGGCGCTGAAGGTACACATCAAGTGGCATTCCCGACCAGACCTCGATCAGTTTACCCAAGATCGTAGCGTGTATCCCATATCTGAACGCGGTGCCAGGATCGTGAAACAGCGGGACGGACGCTGCTTTAGTCATCATTTCATCCAGCGAATAATTCTTGTCTCTCACCTGCTGCTCCCGGTAGAGCGTCGAACCTCGGCTGCCGAGACCGGAGGTATGAGTGAGAAGATGCGCCACCGTTATATCACCCGAACGAGCTCGGCTTTGACTGACATCAGTGCCGTCCGGGTCCATCAGCACCCGCTGCTCAGAGAATTCCGGCAAATATTTCTGGATCGGATCATCCAGCTCGAATTTGCCCGCTTCATAAAGCTGAAGCGCGGCGGTGCTGGTGATTTCACGGGTCATAGAATAAATGCGAAACAACGCGTCTTTTGGCATAGGTTTTTGTTGTTCTATATCAAGCCTGCCCAGCGC
Source organism: uncultured Pseudohongiella sp. (assembly GCA_902537815.1). Taxonomy (GTDB): domain Bacteria; phylum Pseudomonadota; class Gammaproteobacteria; order Pseudomonadales; family Pseudohongiellaceae; genus UBA9145. Next base: position 13,812 of record CACBCS010000012.1, read on the forward strand.
TTCGAAATAAACCAACTTGCCATCCCGGGCTACTGCTGCCACGACCCCCGCAATATCACCTTCATCGACGTGCTGCCGAAGGTTTGTGGTGACCGCATCAAGCCCCGTCGAAGAAAAACCTGCGCTTTCAGGGTCAACAGTTTGCAGACTCTGACCAGAACTGCTTACCGTAAGGGTTGAGATCGTCAGGGCTGTCACAAGTCGCAAGAACCTGGGCGGATTTGTGTATTTTTTCATCGTCTCTCCCACTTATCGCGCAGCTTGCGAATCCGCTGTGCTCGCAGCCAGCTGACCTTCTATCCAACGCTCTACTCTGGCATGCATCATCGGCATCGGGACTGCGCCGGCACCGAGTACTACATCGTGAAACATCCGCACATCGAAAGATTGGCCTAAAGCAGTTTCCGCCCGGTTTCTGGCCTGTTGAAAATTCAGCATACCGGTTTTATACGCGGTTGCCTGACCGGGGTTTGAGAAATAGCGTTTTACTTCAGAACGAACTGCTCCCTCCGGAATAGGCGAGTTATCCAGAAAATACTGAACGGCCTGTTCCTCACTCCAGCGCTTGGCATGAATGCCGGTATCTACCACCAGCCGAACTGCCCGCCAGATCTCACCGGCCAGACGGCCAAAATCAGAGTAAGGATCCTGAAAGCCACCCATTTCCTTCGCCAGCCACTCAGAATAAAGACCCCATCCTTCTGTGTACGCAGTCGTTCGGTACTGTGTGCGGAACCGCGGCACATCAGTCAGTTCCTGCTGGATGGAGATTTGCATGTGATGGCCCGGGTTACCCTCATGATAGGCAATGTCTTCAATTTGCCATTTGGCCAGGGTCGACATATCACTCATGTGGGAATAGAACACGCCGGGTCGAGAGCCATCAGGCGCGCCCTGACGATAGTGCTGGGCAGCCCCAGGCTGTTCCCGAAATGACTCAACGCGCCTGACAACAAGCGGTGCCCTGGGCAGCCGGCCAAAGTAGTCGGGCAAGCGATCGAAGATGAAGTTCAGGTATTCATTGTTGACTTCGAGGTATTCCTGTCGGCCCTCATCGGTATTGGGGTAGTAGAATTGCTCATCTCCCCTGACGAAGACAAAGAATTCCTGCAGGGAGCCCTGAAAACCGGTCTGCTGTTTGACCGATTCCATTTCCGAAAGCAGCCGATCAACTTCTCTCAGTCCGATGCGGTGAATTTCGTCAGCACTTAGGTCAAGCGTAGTCATTCGGGCGAGACGCTGATTGTAGTAGTTCTCCCCATCTGGCAGCGCCCAGACTCCCTGTGCCTGATCGGCCGCAAACACCATATCCTGCTGCAGCCAGGCGCGCACTTCCTCATAAGCAGCCAAAACTTGGCCAGAAAGAATGTCCTGCGCCCGCATCAAGTAAGTCTGCGCAGCTTGCTCGTCCAGCTTAGCCGCAGTCACCAGCTGGTCTACCTTGCCCTGGAAATCCGTCCAGATGGGAGAATTCGGTGAACTGTCATCGCTGTTAAACGGCACCCCTGTCGTTACCCGACTGATTTCTTCCAGTGCAAACTCATAGTTAAAGCGTGGCTGACGGATGCCTGCAGCTGCCTGTTCTTTGCTGAGGTCAAGCAGGTCACCAAGCACCCGATCAATCTGCTCCAGACGGGACAGATAGGCTTCAAGATCCGACTCATCGTCAACGCGATGAAAACTGATCATGAAACTGGGCAATGATGCATGGGGGCCACCACGCCCGAAAATGTAACCGTAATTGCGATAGGGAAAGGCCGCTTCGGCCTGTTCCAGCGCGTATTCCCACATATCAAAAGACAGTTTCCCATCCTCGTTGAGCGCCTGGTACTCGAATTCTCTGCGCATGGTCGCCACACTCTGCCGCTGCCAGTCGAGTCGCCGCTGCTGGGCTTGAAGGGTGACGTCATTCAACTGACCATAGTCGGTTTTGTCACCCAAGACGCTACGGGTCTGAGGGCTGAAATCCAACTGCTGTTCATACTGTTCATCCAGCCAGACATTAAGCCGGTCCGTCTCGGTCTGCTCTGCGATCTGCTCGGGGGCTGGTGCCTTGGCACCTTCGGGGGAACTGCTTGGCGCGTCGCCGCAGGATGCAAGCAAGGTGGTAACAAACAACGCGGACGATAAACGAACGAACATATCGAGATCCTTATTGCGATGAACAGATTGAGCGGGGGGTCAGCGAGAGGCGGACGCTAGCGCGTTTGCGCAAAGCTGTCCAGAGCTGCCGACGGAGTCGCTTCATGGCTGCTAGAGTATTTCCCGCCAATCAAAGCTTGCATCCGCCATGGCTATGAAATGCGGGTTGAGCAGTTCCGCCTTCTGATTGTAGCGCAGCGGCAAAAAGTCTGAGGTCACCACATCGCCACCCGCCGCCCTCAGGACTGCGTGGGCCGCAGCGGTATCCCACTCGCTGGTTGGAGCCAGTCGAGGATAGAAATCAGCTCTCCCCTCTGCCAGCAGGCAAAATTTGAGCGAACTGCCCATACTAACCATTTCGATATCCTCAAAGCGCTCACGCAGACGCGCAACAATCTGCTGCTCTCGCTCACCGAGATGACTGCGACTGGCAACTACGCGCAGACACTGATGATCCGGCGTCAAAATGGTAGGCAAGATCCGCTCCGCCGCGCCGTCCGGTTGAATTTTCCACGCACCATAACCGAGCTCACCGACATAGCTGAACCCTGAGACCGGCACATGCACCACACCAGCGCGAGCAACGCCGTTGTCAATCAAGGCGATGTTGACAGTGAATTCGCCGCTTCGACTGATGAACTCTTTCGTGCCGTCTAGCGGATCGACCAACCAATAAGTTTGCCAGCCACTTCTCTCGTCGTAGCTGATCGCTTCACTCTCTTCAGACAAAATTGGCAGTCCTTCGGGCAGACCCGAAAGCGCATCAGTAATCAGCTGATGCGCCCGACGGTCCGCTTCCGTGAGAGGTGACGCGTCGTCTTTTGTGGCAACCTCAACGGGTGCATCGCTTTCATAAACCTGCATGATCAGCTGACCCGCTGCGCAAGCGATTTCATGCATGGTCTGCAGCTGTGCTGAATATTCCATCTGGATCTCCTGCCTGCCCGCTGTGTCGACCCATCTGTCTGTCTGGGCAGCGCGATAGAATCTTGCACCAAGTTTTCAAAAATTACCAAGCTTGGCACGTATCTCACCATCAGCGGTTGCAACAGGATCTATCCGGTTTATCCTTGGCGCCTTGATCGCACTAATCTGACGGTAAATTACAAGTCAATGATGCTCCCCTGGTCCGAGATAGACACTGTGATGTTCGACATGGATGGCACCCTGCTGGATCTTCATTTCGACAATTTTTTCTGGCTCAAGCTGGTGCCCGAACACTTCAGCAAGCACCATGGGGTTTCAGAGGAACAAGCGCTGGCGCATGTGCAAAGCAAATATGCGCAGGTCCTTGGGACGCTGGACTGGTATTCCATCGATTACTGGCAGGCAGAATTGCAGCTGGACATTCCGCGCCTGAAACACCTGATAACCGATAAAGTACGGCTACGGCCGGGTGCCGAGCAATTACTCAAGGCGCTGGCGGCAGAGGGGAAACAGGTGCTGCTGGTAACCAACGCCCACCCAATCAGCCTGCAGCTTAAAATGCAGCATGTCCGTATAGAGCAGTACTTCGAGCAGCTCATCAGTTCTCATCAACTGCATAAAGCGAAGGAAAACGACGGTTTCTGGGAATCCCTCCAACAGCTTTTCGCCTACGATCCCACCAGAACCGCTTTATTCGATGACAACCTGAGCGTGCTGAGACAGGCCCAACGGGAAGGCATTGCCCATCTCCGGGCGATCAAGCAGCCGGACAGCCAGCAGCCCTCACTTCCTGTCGCCGAATTTCCTCAGGTCGAGGACTTTGGTTTAATCATACCCAATGACTGTTAATTTCCCGCGATTCTCACAGCTTGGCAGCCACGTGACACCGACGGCAATCCGGGCTTAACCGCGATGCCCACATGCAAGGAGGATTATCCGGCCTTGCGAACTGCCTCATTTACCGAACTCGCAAGACCACCGAGGAAACGTAGACACCTGCTATGACCAAGACCTCTTCCGAATCTGTTTCAAACGTGCCGGCTAAAATCAGACTGGATAAGTGGCTGTGGGCAGCTCGTTTTTACAAAACTCGCGCGATCGCCAAACAGTCAATTGAGGGAGGGAAAGTGCATTGTGACGGGGCCCGCAGCAAACCCAGCAAAGAAATCACGCTTGGCACCCGTATTTCCCTCCGGCAGGGCTTCGATGACAAAACAGTCATAGTGAAAGCACTTTCAGACAAGCGAAAGAGCGCACCAGAGGCTCAGTTGCTCTACGAAGAAACTGCAGAGAGTATTAAACGCCGCGAAGCGCAGGCGGCCGAGCGCAAAGCTCAGCCCAACCACTGGCCTTCTCCCACGCGGCCCAACAAAAAACAAAGAAGAATGATTCAGCGCTTCAAACAAGGCGACGCAAACTGAGTGACAACGATCCCTGACAGGTGGTTGACAGGGTCATAGTCATTTATCATTGCGCTCCAGCAGCGACGCGCGCACCGACGTGCGTTCAGTCAGCGTGGCAGAGGGATGCATGTCAAACCCAATTCAAAACAGCCTCAATCGATACCGCATACCGGAATTCAAACCAGCCTGGGGCAGTATTCGGCGCGGGATTGAAAAGGAATGCCTGCGCGTGACACCGGCAGGGCACATCTCCACGCGCCCGCATCCTGAAGCTCTGGGGTCCGCGCTCACCAACCCGAACATCACCACCGATTTTTCTGAGGCCCTGCTCGAATTTATCACCCCGGCCTATGCCGGCATTCAGGATTGCCTGAAGATGCTGGAAAACATTCACCGCTTCTCTCTGGAAAATCTCGAGGAGCAGGAGATGTTCTGGGTCTGCAGCATGCCATGCCCCTTACACCCGGATACTGAAATACCGCTCGCACAGTACGGGTCATCGAATATAGGCAGGATGAAAACCCTCTATCGTAGCGGCCTGCATCATCGATACGGCAGTCTCATGCAGGTCGTGGCTGGCCTGCACTACAATTTCTCCATGCCAGACGCGTTCTGGGAGCCCTTCAAAGAAATTTGCGGGAGCCAGGAATCCTTGAAGGATTTTAAAACCTCACGTTATTTGCACCTGATCCGAAATTTCCACCGATTCTCCTGGCTGCTGGTCTATCTGTTCGGTGCATCTCCGGCGGCCTGCAAATGCTTCGCCCAGGGCCGGGAACACTCGCTAGCCGAATTTGATGACCACAGTCTTTACCTTCCGCACGCGACCTGTTTGCGCATGGGCAGCCTCGGCTATAAAAGTGAGGCTCAGAAATCTCTGTTTGTCTGCTACAACGAACTGGACGCCTATGTGGAATGTCTCAACAGTGCGATGCATACGCCTTATCCGGAATATGAAGCAATAAGCCGTCAAGAAGGCAACCAGCCGGTGCAGATCAATGCCAATCTGCTGCAGCTGGAAAATGAGTTCTACTCTACCATTCGCCCCAAGCGAAATGTGCCAAGCGGCACCAAGCCGCTGGATGGTCTGATCCGCGAAGGCATTGAGTATGTCGAGATTCGGGCGCTTGATCTCAATCCGTTCCTGCCGCTCGGAATCGAGCCGGAACAGATTAAGTTTCTGGACAGTTTCCTGCTTCACTGCTTGCTCAATGACAGCCCTCAGTGCAATGAAGACGAATTCTTCGAGGTCGCGAAAAACGTCGAACTTGTCGTTGAGCAAGGTCGAGATCCCGAGCTGATACTGTCTCGCGCCGGACAAACGATACCCATGAGGGAATGGGCTGAATCACTCCTGAGTGATATCCATCACAGCAGCGCGATTCTGAATTACTGCCACAGCGAAGCAGGTTACAGTGATGCGCTGGCAGCACAGCGGGCAAAGGTCAAAGATTCAGAGATGACACCTTCCGGGCGGATGCTTAAAGAGATGGAACAAAACAAGCTGTCTTTTTTTGAATTTTCACTCGAAAGATCAAAACTGACTCAGAAGGAGCTCCTGAGCAGCACTCTGGACGAGCGCACGCTCACCGATTTTATCGGTGCCAGTGAGCTCTCTCTCAAGAAACAGACTGAAATCGAAGCCAGCGATACACTGAACTTTGACAGCTATCTCGCTGATTGGAACAGCAACTAAGCGATTCCGTCAGATTTCTATCTCCCTCTTTGCCAGCGAAAGAAACGCTCGATATAGGGGAAGTACTTGTCCGGCAGGCGAGCACTCCGCCAGGCATTGGCAGCGAATTTATTGGATTCGGACCAAGTCGGATAAATGTGGGTAACCGCGGAGATTTTCTTCAGACCTAGTCCATGGGTCATGGCGAACACAAACTCCCCGATGAGTTCACCGGCATGATAGCCGACAATGCTTACACCCAGAATTCTGTCTGTACCAGGCACGGTCAACACTTTGACGAACCCGTGCGCTTCACCGTCAGCCAGTGCCCGGTCGTGATGATCGAGCTCATAGCGGGTCAGCTCATAGCCAATATTGCGTTGCTGCGCTTCCTGCTCACCTAAGCCAACGCGCGCGACCTCAGGGTTGGTGAACGTCGCCCACGGCACAACCCGGTAGTTAGCCCGCAGGCGCCAAAGCCCACCAAGAAGTGCATTCAATGAGGCGAAATAGGCCTGAAACGAAGCCATGTGAGTAAACTGATACGGCCCTGCAACATCCCCGCATGCATAAATGTTCGGGTAGGACGTCTGCATGGCGCTGTTGATTTCAATTGTGCCGGATGGCTTCAGAGCCACACCCAACTCTTCCAGACCGAAATTTTCGGTGTTCGGCTTTCTCCCGGCTGCGACCAGGACTTGATCGAATTCGAGCACCCGGGTCTCGCTGTCACTCGACACTTCAACTTTTTTATGCCCGTGCTCAACAAAGAAACGACGCAAACTATGTCCAGTCAGCACAGTGATGCCATCTTTCTCAAATTGCGCGGTAACAGCTGCCGACACTTCAGCATCTTCTCTCGGCATGATGCGCTCCGCCATATCGACCTGAGTAACTTGTGAACCAAGGTGGGTAAACGCCTGTGCCAGTTCACAGCCTATTGGCCCGGCCCCAACAACCAGAAGACGTTTTGGCAACTCTCGAAGTCTCCAGACGGTGTCAGAAGTCAGATACCCCGTGTCTTCCAACCCGCTTACTTCAGGAATCAGGGGGCGGGCGCCGGTCGCGACAATAATCGACCGTGTGGTTATCGTGCGCTCTCCTACCGCGACTTCATAGGGAGATTTGATGAAGGCCTCACCCTGAACACATTCAACTCCGAGCGAAGTGAAGCGCTCAACTGAATCATGAGGTTCAATTGTTTGAATCACGCTCTGGACTCGCTCCATGACCGCCGCAAAATCCACCTTAGCGGTAGCGTCCACCAGTCCGAATTCCTCGGCTCTTCGAATGTAGGACATAATGCGACCACTGCGAATCAGGGCCTTGCTTGGCACACACCCGGTATTCAGGCAATCTCCACCCATTTTGTCCTTCTCAATCAGAACAGTCTTAGCCTTCGAACCTGCCCCGATAATGGCAGCAACCAGGCCAGCAGAACCGCCGCCGATCACAACAACATTCGCGTCAAACGATTCTGGCCGGGGATAGTGCTTGGTTAGCTTTTTGCGCGTCATATGATTCACGATCGCTCTTCCGACCATAGGAAACACACCAAGCAGAGCCAGTGAGACAAGAACAGGGGCACTCACTAAGCCGGACAGTGAATTGATCCGGGCCAATTCCATGCCTGCGTTGACGTAAGCTAGCGTGCCCATCAACATGCCCAGCTGGCTGATGAAATAAAACGATCGCACGCGAATTGGCGTCAGTCCCATTGCCACATTCACCAGAAAAAACGGAAACAATGGGACCATTCGCAGACTGAAGAGGTAGAACCCGCCGTCCTTTGCGATACCCTCATTGATGGGTTTCAGAGACTCACCAAAGCGTGACTGCACCCAGTCGCGCAACAGCACTCGGGCGATCAAAAACGCCGCCGTGGCACCGATGGTACTGGCAAATGAGGCCAGCAGCGTCCCCCAGAACAGGCCGAACATGGCTCCGCCAAGGAGGGTAATGATAACTGCCCCTGGAATTGAAAATGCAGTGATCGCCACATAAGCAGAAAAGTACAGAACGGCGGCGAGCGGAAAATTTGTCTCCCGGAATTCTTGCAGGGCCATGATCTGGGACTGCACGAATCCGAGCGTAATGAACCGCCCGAGGTCAAAAAAATAGAAGCAGCACAGGGCAACAGCTAGGGCGACAATCACCGGGATCTTCGTTTTACTCACGTCTCATACCTCAAACAGAAAAGATTCTGGGGCCACAGAATCTGTCGTTCAGGCCACTGCCTGACTGAAAAGCCTCGCAAATCACAGCCAGTGCTGGATGGATCGGGTTAGTAACTCTGAACGACTACGCTATAATCCCTTTCCACTCATCAATTAACAAGCGACCCGCTACTCAGGTCGGGCTAAAGCGAGTACTTCGTGTCCCACAATCAGACTGACAGAAAATTCCCCCTGACCCGCATGCGGCGGATGCGCCGAGACCAGTTTTCACGTCGCCTTATGCGTGAAACGCATTTAAGCGCAGACGATCTGATCTTCCCAGTGTTCGTCAAAGAGGGATCTGGCGACAAGCAGGCGATACCCTCTATGCCTGAAATCTGTCGTTTGAGTATTGACCTTCTTCTTCAAGAAGCGGAGGAACTGGTGCGACTGGGTATTCCCGCCATCGCGCTCTTTCCGGTCGTCGGGCAGGAATCCAAAAGTCTCGATGGTAGGGAAGCCTACAATCCTGACGGGCTGGTCCAGAATGCGGTAAGAGCGCTGAAATCCCGCTTTCCCGAGCTGGGGGTGATTACGGACGTTGCCCTTGATCCGTATACCACGCACGGTCAAGACGGGATTATTGATGACAGCGGCTACGTGATGAACGAAGCCACCGTAGAGGTTCTCTGTCGACAAGCACTTTCCCATGCGGAAGCAGGAGCCGATGTGGTTGCCCCATCTGACATGATGGATGGCAGAATCGGATCAATTCGTAAGACGCTGGAAGACAACCAGCAAATTCATACCCGGATTCTCGCGTATTCCGCAAAGTATGCGTCAGCCTATTACGGCCCTTTTCGCGATGCCGTAGGCTCGAGCGGAAATTTGGGCGCCAGCAGCAAGGACAGCTATCAGATGGACATCGCCAACAGCGACGAAGCACTTCATGAAGTTGCCCTCGACCTTTCGGAGGGGGCTGACATGGTGATGATTAAGCCCGGCATGCCTTACCTCGATATCGTCAGCCGGGTAAAGCGCGAGTTGGCGGTCCCGACCTTTGTCTATCAGGTGAGCGGTGAGTACGCAATGCATATGGCAGCGTTTCAAAATGGCTGGCTGGACAAAGACCGGATTGCGCTCGAGTCTCTGATAGCCATCAAACGGGCAGGTGCCGACGGCATACTGACCTATTTTGCAAAACATGTGGGCCGGTTGTTACAACAAACAGGCTGACCAAATCGACCCAAAGAAATGAAGTCAAAGCTTGATTCATTCTGAATTACGCTTATGATTAGAGGCCGAATTTACTCGGACTTGCGCCCGTCCGTCCTATCCTAACCGCCTGATCCACTGCATATTCGAAATCGAACAGGCAACACACTTATTGATATTCATAAGGATTTTCTCATGAGCGAAAACATCGTTCACATTTCAGACAGCAGTTTTGAACAAGATGTATTGCAGGCCGATGGGCCAGTCCTGGTAGACTTCTGGGCTGAATGGTGCGGACCCTGCAAGATGATTGCGCCGGTCCTGGAAGAAATCGCCGTCGACTATGAGGGCAAGCTGAAGATATGCAAAATGGATGTCGACGCCAATACTGAGACTGCACCTAAATACGGGATACGTGGCATCCCGACTTTGATCCTGTTCAATAATGGCGACAAGGTCGGTGAAAAGGTGGGCGCGCTCTCTAAATCCCAGCTGGCAGCATTTATTGACAGCGCTATATAAATTGCGTTTAATGATAGTGGCGTCGGGGCCTTCGGCGCACACATTTACCGAATTCCTTGAGATGGCCGCTGCCCTAAGCGACTGATTCCACAAAGTTTTAGCCCACCCTGCCCACTACTCGATCCACTTTATTACAAGATTCCTGAGGCCAGCGTGGGTCTGATAATGATTAGGACACTCGCGGCAGAGTCATCGGCCGAGGCCGCGAGCCTTGAGGGACACCGAGACCGGCCGACACGGTGGATGAAAGCGCAACAACTCGGCCGCTAGACAGCCCTTAAGAGAGGCGTAATACGCGCAATAACAGACCGAATCAGCAAGGACCGCGACAGGCGCTTCCTACACATTGCCGCTATCAGAACCGAAAAGGCAATCACTACTTATTTTTCAACTGACTATCTTTCCATAAATTTTCAATAAATTCCGACGTACTATTTACCCACTTACCCACAGCATGCGGATGCGAAGGCAGTGCTAAGCTGAATGAATGTGCCCTGACCCGACCCTCTGCTGGCTCACACTGAAAGACTTCAAAATATGAATCTCACCGAATTAAAACAGAAGCCCATTGGCGAACTCGTCGAAACCGCGCAAGAAATGGGTCTGGAGAACGTTTCCCGGACCCGCAAGCAGGACATCATTTTCGTCATTCTCAAGAAGCACGCGAAAAACGGCGAAGATATTTATGGGGACGGGGTGCTGGAGATTTTGCAGGATGGCTTTGGCTTTCTGCGCTCCGCTGATTCATCTTATCTCGCCGGACCGGACGATATTTATGTCTCACCCAGTCAGATCCGCCGTTTTAATCTGCGCACCGGGGATACTGTCGCAGGAAAGATCAGACCACCAAAAGACGGTGAGCGGTATTTTGCCCTGTTGAAAATCAGTGAGATCAACTTTAACAAGCCTGATAACTCCAAGAACAAAATCCTGTTCGAAAACCTGACTCCGCTGTTCCCTCAGGACAGGCTGGAGTTACAGGTGGGCAACGGCAGCACCGAAGATCTCAGCGCCCGGGTCATCGACCTGACGTCTCCCATTGGCAAAGGGCAGCGCGGTTTAGTGGTGTCACCACCAAAGGCAGGTAAGACGCTTATCCTCCAGAACATCGCTCAGTCGATCACCCGAAACAACCCGGAATGCCGTCTGATTGTTCTGCTGATTGACGAGCGTCCGGAAGAAGTCACGGAAATGCAGCGCTCAGTGAGGGGCGAGGTCGTCGCCAGCACCTTTGATGAACCCCCTTCACGACACGTGCAGGTGGCTGAGATGGTCATTGAAAAAGCGAAGCGACTGGTCGAGCACAAAGAAGATGTTGTGATTCTCCTCGACTCCATTACGCGCCTGGCAAGAGCATACAACACGATTGTGCCTTCCTCGGGCAAAGTGCTGACCGGTGGTGTGGATGCGCATGCTCTTGAGCGCCCCAAGCGTTTCTTCGGAGCCGCGAGGAATTTAGAAGAGGGTGGCAGTCTCACGATCATTGCAACAGCGCTTATCGAGACCGGTTCAAAAATGGATGAAGTCATCTACGAAGAATTCAAGGGTACAGGCAACATGGAGTTGCATCTGGACCGCAAGATCGCCGAGAAGCGAGTCTATCCCGCGATTAATGTGAGACGTTCAGGTACACGCCGGGAAGACCTGCTCACTTCAGAGGAAGAGCTGCAGCGTATGTGGATTCTGCGCAAACTGCTCAGCTCTATGGAAGACGTGCAGGCTACCGAGTTCATCCTGGATAAGCTCAAAGACACCAAAACCAATGACGAATTCTTTAACGCTATGAAGCGCAAGTAATTCGCCGATCCGCTCTCATTGACCGAATAATAACTCGTCCCCATGTCCTTCAAAGACTTGCGCGAATTCATCAGCCTGCTGGAGCAGGAAGGCGAACTCAAACGAATCACCGCAGAAGTCGATCCCAATCTGGAGATCACAGAAATTGCTGATCGCTGTTTGCGGAACGGCGGCCCGGCTTTGTTGTTTGAAAATCCAAAAGGTTCGTCTGTTGCCCTGCTTGCCAATCTTTTTGGCAATACCAAGCGAATCGCACTGGCTATGGGGCAGCAGGATCTGGAGGGTCTGCGCGACGTTGGCAGACTGCTGGCGTTTTTGAAGGAACCCTCCCCCCCGAAGGGTTGGCGCGATTTATGGCAGAGCTTGCCCAGCTACAAAAACATCCTGAACATGCCTCCGGCGGTTCGAAAAACAGCCCCCTGCCAGGACGTTGTGATCGCTGAGGAGGACGTGGACCTCGGGTTTTTGCCTATCCAGACCTGCTGGCCCGGCGATGCAGGACCCCTAGTTACCTGGCCTTTAGTGATCACCCGGGGGCCGGAAAAGGACAGGCAGAATCTAGGCATCTACCGGATGCAGAAGATTGGCCCGAATAAGCTGATCATGCGCTGGCTGTCGCACAGGGGTGGAGCGCTGGACTTTAAAGAGTGGCAAGAAAAATTCCCGGGCGAAGGCTTTCCGGTATCGATTGCCATCGGCGCGGATCCCGCTACCGTGCTGGCGACGGTCACGCCGGTACCCGACACTTTGCCCGAATACGCATTTGCAGGCCTCCTAAGAAACAGCAAAACCGAAGTTGTGAAATCTCTGACCAATGACTTACAGGTGCCGGCCAGTGCGGAGATTGTCCTGGAGGGTGTCATTGAAGCTGACGAAATGGCAGATGAAGGTCCCTACGGTGACCACACCGGCTACTACAACGAAGTGGAACGCTTTCCGGTGTTTACAATCAAGCGGATCACGCATCGCAGGGACCCTATCTATCACAGCACCTATACTGGCAGACCGCCCGATGAACCGGCCATGCTGGGCGTGGCCCTCAATGAGGTCTTCGTCCCCCTGCTGCAAAAGCAATTCCCTGAGATCGTCGATTTCTATCTACCCCCTGAGGGCTGCTCTTATCGCATGGCAATTGTCAGTATGAAGAAACAATATCCAGGCCACGCCAAACGCGTGATGATGGGTGTCTGGTCCTTCCTGCGTCAATTCATGTACACCAAGTTTGTCGTAGTCGTTGATGAAGACATCAATATCCGACGTTGGGAAGATGTTATCTGGGCGATTACCACACGCATGGACCCCATAAGAGACACCGTGATGATAGACAATACGCCCATAGACTACCTCGATTTTGCCTCGCCCGTTGCAGGGCTGGGATCAAAGATGGGCTTGGATGCCACGAACAAAATGGCGGGAGAAACGGAGCGTGAGTGGGGCTCCACGATCACCATGTCGGATGAGGTCAAAGCGCGAGTTGACAGCCTCTGGAAAGACCTGGAGATTGGCTCCTGAGCATCAGGTATTAACCAGTTTGCCTGTCTTTTTCCGGCATGGGCGAGTTCAACAACTGACCGCCAACCATTTCATCATACCGGCGCAAGCAGGATTCACTGGCCTCCATCTCCCCGAGTTGCCTCAGCATCCTTCCCAGTTCACCGAGAGCGCAAACGGTTGGCTTAATCTTGATGCTGGCCTCATAGTACTCTCGGGCTTTACCCCAAAGCCGCCCCCACATGCAGAGTCGCGCAAGCGTCAGTAGCAGCTCCGCGTCCGCCGGCCGCGATTTTAGCCAGCCCTCTGCCACAAGCAACTGACGGGGGTGGCTGTCATAGTCGATGGCTCCATATTGACGGATCAGGTCAGCATTCCAGCATTTTTCCAGTGCATGCTCTATGATTTTCGCGGCTTCTTCTTTATCACCAAGATCGAGCAGCAGATTCGAGTAGTATCCAACAACTTCAGCATCGTGTTGAAACAGCTGCGGACTTTTTTTCCATTGCTTGCGAAGCTGCGCCTGTTCACTGTCAGAGCCATTCACCGCTTTTTCATAAAGACGGCTGAGATTTTCCATCAAAAGTCGTTTGCGTATCTTTTCTGCTTCATCCGATGCAATCACTTTATTTTTCTCAAGCGTCGGCAGTAAGGATTCAAGCGCACTCCATTCTTCCAGCTTGAAATACACATCCTTGAGCAGGGTCATTAAAGTTGGATCGTTAAGAGAAATTTTCTTTGCCTGTTCAAGCACAGCGAGACACTGCTCCAGCTGCTCTGAGCGATAAAGAAGCTGCGCCCGCAGGGAATTAATCGTTGACTTGGAGACAGGGAATGCACCTTCCGCTAGTTCGAGCAATCGTTTCCACTCATCTTTCTCGCCCAGTTCAAAGGCGGCATACGCAGCTGCGAGGTAGTTCACCACGCTGGCGTCCTTATCCTTCAGGCCTTTGCGCAGCAATTTGTGAGCGGATTGCCAGTTACGGCGAGCGAAATAGTGCAAGCCTTCAAGCGTGTTGCTTCGGGTTCGCCTGCGCCGGGACATCTCTTTGCCGGCAGCTACCAGGCGCATCGGATTAACCCATCCTAATATCAACAGCAGCGAACGGACGCAGAGGTAGATGAAGAGAATCAGGACTAGCAGAGCGAACAGGCTGGTTTCAAAGGTATATTCACCGAATGCGATCAGAAGATAGCCGGGATCACTCGGGAAGCCGACGGACAGCGTGACCCAGAGCGACACCACGATTGCCAGCAGGCTGAAGATAAACAGGCGAATCATTTAGCGCACCGACGCAGCAAGCTGCTCGAGGATACGAAGCGATTCCGCAAAACTGGGCAGCTCCGGGTCCACCTCGACCGCAGTTAACTCATCGAGCTCAAGATAGGCGGCTTCACCGGAGCCGGTATCGGTCACCATGTAGGTCTGAAGCCAGTCCATCGCGTTCTTCAGATGATGCTGATAAAGCAAATCACTCCGGTTCAAAACAGCAAACTTCGCCTGTTCCAGCATCAGGCGGAAATTTTGTCTGATGACGGCTTCCTGACCGGGAATCAACATGGCTTCCGGGGGATCTTCCCACTTCCGCCAAACAAAAACGGTGCCCAGAAATTCGAGAGTAGTGTCAAGCAGGCCCGTGGTATCACCGGCCAACTCATCTGTTCCGGCCGAACTTGCTGTTCGTCCGCTGAGCAGTTTTTCACGCTGGGAGCCGAGCAGACTCAAACTTTCGACCCGTTCAATCAGGGCCTGTAATCGAAAAATGGCCGCTTCACGATCAGGGATCGGCATCGAGCGCAATACTTCAATGTCTCTCGCAAGCTGCTGCCTGACGCGGAGTACGTTGGTGCTGTCGGATTCCGACAGTGCTCGATCGCTCCTCTGCAGTAAGGTCATCGCGGTTGGGATATCTCGCTCGAGCTCAAGTTTCTGTGCTGCCAGTCTGGCAAAGTAGTTGGCCTCCAAAATTTTCCAGCGGGAATCCTGCGGCGCGGCGGCCTCGAAGCCAGTTTCGGTAAGTTCCGCTACTCTTCGATCAAGCTGCGCCAGATCGGAGTCAATTCTGCGCTGAAGTGCGAGAAACTCTGCCTCATTGCTTTGGTCCGGAATCGACAGACCCGCAATCTCATCACGCAGCCGCTGCATGTCCTCCTGCTGCAGCTGTAAAGCAAGGCTCAATTCATCCGTTCTGTCCCCGGCTGACCGAAGCTCGATCAACATGGCCTGCAGCTCAAACTGCCTGTAGCCGAGCAGACCAATGGCGCCGAACAGGGGCACGAGCAGAACCAGAACGATGATGAAACGACGGCGAACATTCTGCTGCTTACGCGTCACGCTGGCATTGGTGCCCTTAGAAATCTGATCGAGAATTTCCGGTGTTTCTGGCTGATTGGTCACAAAAATATCCCGCCGTGCATCCCTGGATTCATGAACAGTTAATCGGCCTGCTCAGTGACCGCTCGAATAGATTTTTTCGAGAGCTGCCAGCATCATCTCATCGCCCGCCCCGCCTGCGTTATGAACGTTCAGAAAACCCAGCTCCCGTGCCTGTGCCGCGACACGCTCGGAGGGGACCACCAGAGGCATGGTGAACAGCTCATGCAGATGCGCTTCAACAAGCTCCCCGAGCGCAGCTAACGACTCGCCACTATGGACGGTCACCGCGCTCAATCCGCGACCACGCAATTCGGTCGCCACACGAGAGCCATCGTGTTGCTGCACCTCGCGCCGATAAAGCTCTCCGTAATCAGTGAAAGCCCCTCTGCGGCTCAGCGTCTGTGCAAGATATTCCCGTCCGCCGACGCCGCGCAAGATGAGAATCTTACACCCCGCGACCGCATTCAGTGCAGGTAACCTCAAAACGGCTTCACTGTCGCTCCCGTCAACCGGGAACTCTACTTCGGCGGTGAGCATCTCTGCAAGCAGCGCTGCAGTGCCCTGCCCAAAGGCAATAACCCGCTGCTGTATCGGCAGTTGAGGCCAGTAATCGGCAATCAATTCCGCGCCGAATCTTGCCGCGTTCTGACTGACAAAAACGACGACGTCATAACGATCAAGCTCCTGAATTTTATCGCGGGCCTGCTGGAGCTCAGTATCGGATAGCCGAGCGATGTTAATCAGAGGCAGGCTTACCCAGGAACCGCATCGCGCTTCAATGGCTTGTCGTAAAGAAGCCTGATGATGCTCCGCTCGGGTGATCAGAATGACCTGATCTTTCAGCAGGCGAGACGAGGTTGCATTCGGATTCATCGCGGTGAAGGCTTAGCTGCGCGGTTTCATGTCATTTTCTCAATCGAATCAAGTATCGACCGAGCTCCCTGGGACAACAAATCCTCAGCGACACTGATTCCCAGTTGACGGGCGTCCTGCGTCGAACCGGACTTCTGACTCCTATAGATGATTGAACCATCCAGTGCGCCCACGAGCCCGCGCAGAAAAACGCTGCCCTGCTGAACTTCAGCGTAGCTGGCAATAGGGACCTGACAGCCACCATCAAGCCGCTCGTTTACCGCCCGTTCTGCAGATACCCGGATGGCGGTTTCATGATGATGAAGACACTGAATCAGCTCATAGGTTTTCTCATCATCAGCCCGGCATTCAATGCCTACCGCCCCTTGCCCGCCTGCCGGCAAACTGAGATCAAATGAAAGTCGCTCATTAATCCGATGCTGCAGACCCAACCGAATCAGGCCCGCAGACGCAAGAATGATGGCGTCATATTCACCGGCATCCAGCTTGCCTAAGCGAGTACCGACGTTACCCCTGAGATCACAGATCTGAATATCCGGTCTCTCGGACTGCAACTGACACTGACGGCGAAAACTGGAGGTCCCTACACGCGCTCCTTTCGGAAGCTGTAGCAGCGTTAGAAATTTATTGGATACGAAGGCATCAGCCGGATCTTCTCTTTCACACACCACGGCCAGTTTCAATCCTTCCGGAAAAGACATCGGAACGTCCTTCATTGAATGAACGGCAATGTCGGCTCGCCCTTCCAGCATGGCCTTTTCCAGTTCTTTGACAAACAGGCCTTTGCCGCCCACTTTCGCCAGAGGAGAATTCAGAATCTGATCCCCGCGAGTGGTCATCGGGACCAGCTCAACGACAAGACTCTCATGATGCTTCTGCAAGGCATCCTTCACATGATTGGCTTGCCATAAGGCCAACGGACTCTTTCGGGTAGCGATGCGAATAAGATCTTGCGTGCTCATGACTTCATAGGAAGAGGTGCTGAGTGATATATCGGCATAGTAAAGTAAATTGGCCGGATTGTCTGACCGAGTTTTACGACGGGGCACTTATTACCCCTGTGGCAACTTGCTATAATCACGGTTTTTACATACAACAAAGAGCAGCTTGATGAGCGACAACTCCGGCGACACCACTAAACCGTGGGGTGGCAGGTTCACGGAATCGACCGATGAATTCGTTGAACGCTTCACCGCATCGGTTTCCTTCGACTACCGACTCTATCCCTATGACATTGAGGGTTCGATTGCCCACGCTCGTATGCTGCAAAAAACCGGCATACTTACCCCGGCAGACACTACAGAAATTATTGCAGGCCTGGAAGGAATCCGCTCAGATCTTGAAAAGGGAGCCTTCGATTGGCAGGTTACACTGGAAGATGTCCACATGAACATCGAAGCGGCTTTGACCCGGCGAATTGGTGACACCGGCAAAAAGCTCCACACCGGCCGCTCTCGCAACGATCAGGTTGCCACGGACATTCGGCTTTTCGTACGCCAAGAGATCGATTTCATCGCCGCCATCATTGATGAGCTCCAGGCGGCCCTGCTTGATCTCGCCGAGCGGGAAGCTGAAACGGTGATGCCGGGATTTACGCATTTGCAAACGGCCCAGCCTGTCAGCTTTGGTCATCATCTGCTGGCGTGGTTCGAAATGCTGGATCGGGACTACCAACGCCTGGTGGATTGCCGCAGGCGAGTTAACCTCTCACCACTCGGTGCCGCTGCTCTTGCGGGGACAACATTCCCGATTGACCGGCACTACACATCAGAGCTGCTTGGATTCTCCGCACCTACTGCTAATTCACTGGACTCCGTCAGTGACAGGGATTTCGCTATTGAACTGGCAGCTGCAGCAAGCATCATGATGACGCACCTCTCTCGGTTCTCAGAAGAACTGGTGCTCTGGACTTCCGCGCAATTTGACTTTATTCAGCTCCCCGACCGGTTCTGTACCGGTTCTTCAATAATGCCTCAGAAGAAAAATCCGGATGTCCCGGAACTCGTTAGAGGAAAAAGCGGTCGGGTCACCGGACATCTGATGGCTCTACTGACTCTGATGAAATCTCAACCCCTGGCTTACAACAAAGACAATCAGGAAGACAAGGAGCCGCTGTTTGATTTGCTCGATACCGTGCGTGACTGCCTATCCGCTTATCTTGGCATGATACCGGCAATCAAGTGCAACCGGGGCAACATGCGCAGGGCCGCCATGAAAGGTTACGCTACTGCGACTGATCTGGCAGATTACCTGGTCAAGAAAGGGATCCCGTTTCGGGACGCGCACGAGATTGTAGGTAAGGCAGTGGCATCAGCCATTGAACAGGAAAAGGATCTTAGCGAACTGTCCCTGGACGAGCTGAAGGGCTTCTACTCTGGAATCGGCGAAGACGTATTTGAATGTCTCACGCTTGAGGGTTCGCTCAACGCGCGAGACCACTTCGGAGGAACAGCTCCCAAGCAGGTACGTCAGGCCATCAACACAGCGAGAGACCGGCTGGCGCTGCGTTAGTTGACGGTGCTGCCTGACCCCGTTGCTTGCGGAACTGCACTGAGGACAAATCAGGGCGACGGCGGGGCCTGCAGCTCTATCTCATATTCCAGTATGCGATTATCCCGTCGTGTGGTGACTGTAACCCGCTCCCCTGCTCGCTTGTTTTCAAGAAATGCCGCAAGGTCATTTTCATTACTGATTGGCTCTTCGTCCAGACGCACGATTACGTCACCCAACCGGAGTCTGCCGCCATCGACCCGGGTCAGACCTCGCATGCCGAGCCGCTCGGGATCACCGCCTGCAAGGGTGCCCAGCACAATCACCCCGTCAATTTTCCACAGGCGCCTGTAATATTCGGCCTGAGGAAGTAGATTGATGCCGAGAATCGGTGTTTGTATCCGGCCGAACTGGATCAGCTCTGGCACGATGCGGTTGACCGTATTGGCAGGAATCGCAAAACCGATACCACTGCTGCCTCCGCTCGGACTGTAAATCGCCGTGTTAACGCCTACCAATTCTCCCAGTGAATTAAGCAGAGGCCCCCCGGAGTTCCCGGGATTGATTGCTGCATCGGTCTGAATGACATCCGATATTTTGCGGCGGGTTACTGAATCAATTTCCCGGCCAAGGGCACTGACCACACCGACGGTCATTGTGGTGTCAAGGCCAAAAGGATTACCAATGGCAACCACCTTACGACCCACCTCCAGCAAAGAGGAGTCCCCCGGTACAATCGGAATCAACTCCACATCGTCCGCCTCGATCTTCAGCACTGCCAGATCATGATTGGGCGCAACACCTACCGGTACCGCATCAAAGGTCATCCCATCCTGAAGCGTGACGAGCACCCGATCTGCCTGCTGTACCACGTGAAAATTGGTCACGATATGCCCCTGCGTATCCCAGACAAATCCGGTGCCGCTGCCTTGAGGCACATCCTGAGGATTGAGAGAGTAGAACGACCTTACCCGCCGGGCATTGGTGATATTCACCACCGAAGGGCTGGTTCGCTTAAAAATCTCAATGTTGTTGGCTTCATCGTCCGTACTGAAGTGCGCATAGTCCTGGGTCTGGGCCACTCCGGGGGCCGCGCAGAGCCAGAGCATCGCGCCAGAGACCATACTCACTGTAAGCCTGTGAAAGAATCTCAAAACGGGTTTCCTCGCCAAGATCGACATGTAGGGTAGATAGGTCTTATCACCGGAAATTCAAGACCCCGGATAGCCCCGGGCCCGTCTGCTAAAATTTCACTTAACCCGGTCATACCGCCTTTTGCGTTCAAACAGAAGAATTCAGCACGCAGAAAAACCGCGCATCTGCCGAAAGAAACGACTTTGCCGAGTTGGTCATTCCATGGCATCCAGCCCTTTGTTTACAATTGATTTCGCCAAATCTTACTCGTACCATTGCCGGATTCTGCAAGGGAATTCAATACGATGAAGCAAATCCTGATCATTGACGATGACGAAAAACTGGGCAGATTGCTCGTGCAGTACTTGGAGCGTTATGACATGAAAGCGCATGTCGCTCTAACCCCAAGCAAGGGCTTCGAAATGATTAAGAAGATTAAGCCCGATCTGTTGATTCTCGACGTCATGCTCCCGGAAAAGGATGGCTTTGAAATTTGCCGGGAAATACGCGCCAAGTCTTCAATTTTCGGGCAGCTTCCGATCCTCATGCTGACCGCCCACGCCGAGGTCACCGATCGTATCGTAGGTCTTGAACTTGGTGCAGACGATTATCTGCCCAAGCCTTTTGAACCGAGAGAACTGGTAGCGCGCATCCATAATATCCTCCGCCGCAGCAGCGACGACAATACTGTGCGTGAGATCAAACCGGTCAATGGCCTGGATGTAGATGTCTCACGGCGTGAAGTCAAACTGGATGGCTCTGTGCTCGATCTTACAACCATGGAATATGAGCTACTCATACTCTTCATGCAGTTCCCGAACAAAACGTTCACCCGCGACGAACTCATGAACCGATTGCGTGGGATAGATGCGGAACTGTTCTCCAGAGCAGTCGACACGCTCGTGAGCCGCTTACGACATAAGTTAAAAGACACATCGAAGACCCCTCGGTTTATTAAGACGGTATGGGGGCGTGGTTATACTTTTGTCGGCGAGCAACTATGACGGTAGTACTACAGCACGTCAAAAAATCTCTGTTTGTCAGACTGCTGTTAATCTTTGGTTTCACCGTCGTTAGTTTTTTCCTGATAATTTCCCTATCACTTCGAGCACTCAATCAGACCGAAATCACTATTGAAACGATTCCAGATTTTTACATGCGGAATGTGGAATCCATCATCGAAGACATTGGCACACCTCCTAACCTGAGCAATGCCATGCGCCTTGCCCAAGAGCTCGATTGGACTATCAATATCCGCAACCCGATCATGCGATGGAGCTCTGATCCGGACAACCGTCTCAATGTCGACGCATCTAACTTCAGCAGAAATCTCACCACCGACGCCGAAGTTCGCACGATTGACAACGAGGACATCATTCGGGTGAATCGAGGCGGTTATGACTTCTACCTCTATCAGCGCTCTCTGAATGAAAGCAACATCAACGTTTTTGTCCTTTATATGGGAGCTGCTCTCGCTGCCATAGTACTTTTCCTGAATTATTTCATGGTCAATCGACTGCTAGACCCGGTGAGGATGCTCAAGAAAGGGGCCGAGAGGATTGAAAAAGGCGACCTCAGCTACCGGGTTCAAAGCAACCGTCAGGACGAACTGGGTGAACTGACGGAGAGTATCAATCACATGGCCGATTCGCTGCAGTCGATGCTTGAAGCAAAGCGCCAGCTCCTGATGGCCATAAGCCACGAATTGCGGACACCGATCACCAAAGCCAAACTGCGACTGGAATTCATGCCGGAAAGTGATGAAAAGGAGCAGCTCCGGGAGGACATTGACGAGATCGACCTGCTCATTTCGGATTTGCTCGAAACGGAGCGGCTGAACAATGAGCATGCCGTACTGACCGAAGAGTCCGTGTTTATTTCCGAATTCGTGCGCGGCGTGTCAGAGCAATTTCAGGACTATCCGGGAGGACTACAGATTGAATGCCCGGAAGAGGACAGAGAATTTTTGATCGACCGTCTCCGCATGCGTTTACTCATCACCAACCTGTTGAACAACGCCATTCGGCACGGCAAAGGACTCCCTATCAGCATCGCTCTCTCCTTCTTTGAGGAAAGGGCCATTGTTGAGGTCATAGACCGGGGGGAAGGGATTGCCGAGGAGCATCTCGATCAGATCAGTGAACCTTTCTACCGAGCCGACAGTGCCCGACAGCGTAACACCGGGGGTTTCGGGCTTGGACTGTATCTGTGCCGACTGATTGCGCAGGCCCACGGTGGCGAGCTTATTATTCGCAGCAAACTGGGCGAAGGAACCCATATCTCGGTTAACCTGCCCCCTGCGCCTCCAAACAGGAAATAAAAGGGAAATTCTGACACGGTCTCTGCCTATCTGGCCGAGCGACGACGCCTCAGTCGGGTGTAGTGCGCGAGTAGCGCAAAAATGGTTATCAACACGGGCACCAGACCAGTATTGATCGCCTTCAGATTGGCGCCCAGTTGATCGATATCCTCAGTCAACTGGAACTGAACGTCGCGCAACCGCCTGCGAGTATCCAGCATTTCACCGTTAAAACGATCTATTTCGGCCTGTATTTCTGGCGTCAGTTGCCCGAGCGGATTGCCGTCTTCATCCTGATTCAGGTCAGCCAATGCGGCCTCGGTCTCTGACAATCTGTTGAGCAGGTCTGCTTCTTCAGTCCGCAGACGATCGTCTGCCTCTCGCTGCAGTGCGATGACTCGCGTAAACGGTCGAGAGTAAGTTCCACGGCTTCGAATACTGACCAGATCAGCCCCTCCGCTAAGATTATCAAGACTGTTGATCAGCAGGTCACCGTTGTTTGCGAAAGGCTGTGGAATCCGCTGACCGAGAAATTGGGCGACCTGCACCCAGAGCCTGTCAGTCAGGAAATCAGTATCTGCAAACAGGACGATGTTTGCTGGACTCTGCGTTTGCGCCAGATGCATTTCTGCTGGCGCCTCCTCAGGCGTCTCGGCAGCACTGCTCTCGGAAATCGCCGGATTATCGGAGGAAGCAGTATCCGGTGAGTCCCGCGCTGCGTCCGCGTCGTCCTGATCATCGGAAGCCGTGTCGTCTGGAACCTCGGGTCGGCCTCCTGGAAAGGCAGTATTGATTTCACCGCTCACCCGGGCAGCGAGTACGTAACTCGTCCCCTGGGACTGAAATTCATCGAACAGAATCGACGGATCCGTCATATTTTCGACCAGCGCCGCATCCATCAGCATCGCATCAGACGATGAACGAATGAGTGGCTCAAAAGTCGTGATTGCTCCGTCTGACTGAGACAAGGCACCGGCAGATGCGAAATTCACCGTCTCAAGACGGCTGGTGATGATATCTTCCTGATCAAGATTTGCTCGCGGCACACCGACCATGCCCAGGTGCGGCATGGGTCTCTCGTTCTGGCTCATTCTCACACGCAAAGCCAGCTCATTATCCGCCAGGACTTTATCGCCCTGATATTCGACCCCCCAGGCAGGCAACAACACTTCGAGGTCTGACCCCATCCCCGCGGGAATGAGCGCACCCTGTGGGGACCGCGTCACCAGAGAATCTGCGTTAGGATCAAGAAAGACGATCGCCTCCCCACCCTTCATGACGTGCTGATCGACCGCGTATAGCATCTGATCGGAAAGTTCCTGGGGATGCACTATCATCAATATATCCACGTCTTCATCAATGCTGCCGGCATTGATGTCGACCCGGCGCACATCATAGAGCTGCCGTATCATCTCCATGACAAACCACGGTGAGGTCGCCTGCCCCGTTGCCGGATTAAAACCTCCATCAATGTCCAGCTCGGTGATCAGCCCGATCACTGTACGCTCTGGCGAATTCACCGAGGAGATCAGCTTCATGAATTCATACTCCAGAAACTGTTCCTGATCGGGGCGAATGAGAGGCAATGCTTCAACAGCCGGGGGCGCAAGTGGATTGTAATCGGCCTCATCCACGACCTGAGAAGCAACCAGTCCAAAATAGATGGATTCACCACCCTGACTCACCGGCACCGCTCGAATGCCAAACTGAGTCGCCAGATCTTCCTCCTCTGAAAAAGGTTCCGGATCGATGACGTTCAAAGTGAGATTGTCCTCGCTGGCAAAGGTGATTTCTTCCAGTAATTCCTGAACCCTGCGGCCATAAGCGCGGATCTGAGGCTGATCTTCTGTGGCGCTTTCGGAGTAAAAGAAACGCAGTTCAATCGGCGTCTCCAGATTGCTCACAATATTCCGCGTTCCCTCCGAGAGGGTGTAGAGCCTGTCCTCGGTGAGGTCAATACGCAGACCGGGAAGCATCGTAATCAGCATGACACTGACGATCACTCCGAAAAAAATGCCTGCCAGGCCGGCAGATGAAAAAAGAGCTTTACTATTCACCACATTCCCTCCTAGTTGGCTTTCTTCATTTCGATAACAATAGCGCTGGCCAGTAGCCAGGCCCCAATAAACACGCTGAAAAACAGAAAATCCCTGATATCCAGTACACCTTTAGCTATCGAGTCAAAGTGCGTGAGAAACCCCATAGCGGAAAAAGCATCAACCAGCCACTGAGGAGCCCACGAAGGAAACGCATTTAGCAGAATCGGTGACCCCATGATGACAAACAGAAAGCAAATAGCGACGGTCAGGATAAAAGCGATCACGGAATTTTTAGTGCAGGCTGACATGCAGGAACCGATGGCCAGAAAACCACCCGCCATAAACCAGCTTCCCAGATAGGCTGCCACGATCACACCGTTATCCGGATCGCCCAGGTAGTTCACAGTAACCCAGATAGGAAAGGTCAATGCCAGCGCTATACCGGTTAACACCCATGCAGCCAGAAACTTTCCGAGCACCGCATCAACGAGTCTTACCGGGAGCGTCAGGAGTAACTCAATGGTTCCCGTCTTGCGCTCATCAGCCCACAGCGTCATAGCAATCGCTGGAACCATGAAGAGATAGAGCCAGGGATGAAAGCCGAAAAATGGCAGAAGATCTGCCTGCCCCCTCAGAAAGAATCCACCGAGGTCGAATGTGAAAATGCCGTTGGTGATCAGAAAGATCACGATAAACACATAGGCCAGCGGTGTAGCAAAGTAACTGTGCAGCTCTCGCTTGAAAATGATGCCAAGATTACCCATTAGCCCGCCCCTCCGATTGCTGAGTCACGCTGCGAAATACCTCTTCAAGCTGTCCTCTCTCAACGTAAAACTCGCTGATGGGCCAGTGCTTCTGCTGAGCGACTTCGGACACCTGCGAAAAGATAGAAGCTCCCCCTTCGGCAAATATTGTGTAAGCGAGCCCGTTGTCCTCTGCAACTTCCACTGAAGCAACGCCAGGCACCGCCTTGAGGTCGGCAACCAGATCATGGCTGTCAGTCAGGGTGACGCGAATCGCCTGGTGAAATCGCGATTGCGATTCCAGTTCAGCCGGGGTGCCATCCGCCACGATCTTCCCGTTTGCAATGATGACGGCTCGTGAGCAGACCGCAGTGACTTCTTCAAGAATATGGGTAGAAACGATTACAATTTTATCGGTTGCCAGGCTCTTGATAAGCGATCGCACGTGATGTTTCTGATTGGGGTCCAGTCCATCCGTAGGCTCATCGAGTATTAGCACCTTCGGGTCATGCATGATCGCCTGAGCCAGACCTACCCGTCGCTTGAAACCTTTGGATAATGTCTCGATAGACTGATCGCGCACACTCTCAAGGGCCACCTCGTTGATTACATGATCAACCCGCTGCTCGATTTCAACACCCCGGAAGCCGCGTACCTGTGCGATGAAACGTAAAAACTCAAGGGTAGTCATGTCGCCGTAGGAAGGCGCGCCCTCTGGCAGGTATCCGATGAGGCGCTTGGCTTGAAGTGCCGCACTGCTGATGTCGTGACCATCGATGGTCACTTTTCCGGCGGAAGGCGCTAGAAAGCCGGTAATCACCTTCATTGTGGTGGATTTACCGGCGCCATTAGGTCCAAGAAACCCCAGAACCTCCCCTTCTCGCACCGAAAAACTGAGATCATTAACGGCAACAAACTGATCAAATTTTTTGGTTAGATGGCTTATTTCAATCATTGTCGTCCACAAGTCACTGTTGGTTCATCCAGAACAAGCAAGCCTGTCACCGCGCTGTCGCGGCATTAACCGGCGCCCGGTTGAAATCTGAGCAGGCAATGCCCACTGGCTGCTTGGAGACTGGCAGAATATAAGGTCCCTGATTCTGCTTTTCAAGAGCCGCGCCGATTGCCGGATCCATGCGAAAATTCAGAACTTTCCCATAACTGTTGGAGAGTCTGGGCCTGTGTTTATTAGTGCTGCACCGGTATAATGCACAGCTCAAGGATTTACCCCCGGTACGCCAGTCTCCGCCTTGGTTCACGCATTCATAGAGGCTCAGTCAGACATGAAAACATCCCGCCGATATCGGACTGCTGTTTGGTACGCAGGCATGATCTTACTGGCTTGTCTTGCTTCTGGCTGCGGCCAGAAAGGGGGGCTGACTCGACCCGAGTCGCCCGCCGAGAGCATCCTGTGAGGACGCCGTGAGCGAACCCTTCAGTCGACACTGGAACTGATTTCTCCATGGATCACTTTAACTATCAGGGCGAGACGCTGTTTGCTGAAAGCGTTTCAGTAGCAACTCTTGCCGAGACCTACGGGACTCCTTGCTTCGTCTATTCCCGGGCAACGCTCGAGCGTCACCTGCGTGCCTATCAGGAAGCGCTGTCCGGAGTCTCTGGTTTGATATGTTTCGCAGTGAAAGCCAATTCAAACCTGGCAGTGCTGAATGTTTTGGCGCGGCTGGGCGCCGGGTTTGACATAGTCTCCGGCGGCGAACTGAAGCGGGTCGTTGCAGCAGGCGGGGATCCCGGCAAGGTCATTTTTTCGGGTCTCGGCAAAACCGTCCGGGAAATCGAGCAGGCCCTCGCGACAGGGATTCATTGTTTCAACGTTGAATCTGAACCCGAACTTGAAAGAATCAGCCATGTTGCCAGAGCCCACGGGGTTGAAGCGCCTATCTCTATCAGAGTCAATCCGGACGTCGATGCGGGCACCCATCCCTATATTTCAACCGGACTGAAAGAAAATAAATTCGGTATCACCGCCGAATCGGCGCTGCGTGTCTACCGGGATGCCGCTCAGATGCCAGGCATCCGGGTTACCGGCATTGACTGTCATATCGGCTCACAGTTGACCACCGTCGAGCCTTTCCTGGATGCAATTGATCGTCTGCTCCTCATGACAGATGTCCTGGCTGCAGAGGGCATTACCATTTCCCATTTCGATATGGGTGGCGGCCTGGGGGTAACTTATGACGAGGAAAAGCCACCGCTTCCCGCCGAACTCATGGCAGCCGTAAGAAGTCGGTTCGAGGGTAAGGAGATGATGCTCATCGTTGAGCCGGGACGATCTATTGCGGCAAATGCCGGACTGTTTGTCACCTCAGTGGAGTATCTCAAGCACACCGAGCATAAAAATTTCGCCATTGTCGACGGTGCGATGAATGACTTGTTGCGCCCTGCTCTGTATGGCGCATGGCAGGAAATCATCCCTGTCTCCAGGCGCGAAACGCCTGCAGCGGTCTATGACGTGGTCGGGCCGGTATGCGAATCAGCGGATTTTCTCGGCAAAGACAGGAGTCTCAGTGTGGAAGCAGGCGACCTTCTGGCAGTGCGGTCTGCGGGAGCCTACGGGTTTGTCATGAGCTCAAATTACAATACGCGCCCCCGTGCGGCAGAGGTAATGGTTGATGGTGCAGGGCATCATCTGGTGAGAGCCCGGGAATCGCAGGAACAGCTGCTACACCTGGAAAGCTGCTTGCCGGAATAAGCACAGAAAGCAAACGATGGCTTTATCTTTTACAAAAATGCATGGCCTTGGTAACGACTTTGCCGTCGTCGACGGCGTCACGCAGGCAATAACCCTGTCAGCCGAACAAATCAGGGCCTTCGCGGACCGGCATCTGGGCATCGGTTATGATCAGCTCCTGCTGGTTGAGCCTCCTAGCCAGCCAGATGTGGATTTCAACTACCGGATTTTTAATGTCGATGGCAGTGAGGTAGAGCACTGCGGAAACGGCGCCCGATGCTTTGCCATGTTTATAAGGGCCAAAGGACTCAGCCAGAAAAACCCGCTGACAGTCAAAACCCACAACCGGATTCTTTCTCTGCGTTTCGAAGAGTCCGGCGAATTTGCGGTCGATATGGAAAAGCCTGTGCTGGAACCCGCTCGTCTGCCTTTTTGCGCAGACAGAAGACTCGCCAGGTATCATCGCACGCTGACCGTTGACGGCGTCAATCTTGAGATCGAATTTGGTGCTGTCTCGATGGGTAATCCCCATGCGGTAATAATTGTTGAAGACCTTGAAAACACGGCCGTCAAAGAGATAGGACAAGCCCTTCAGGCTCATCCGGACTTTCCGGACAGCGTTAACGTCGGATTCATGCAGGTGCTTCGGCGCGACCGGATAAAACTGAGGGTCTACGAAAGAGGAGTAGGCGAGACATTAGCCTGCGGAACCGGAGCCTGCGCAGCAACGGTGATTGGCTGCCTGAACGGCTTGCTGGACGAAACAGTAGAGGTTGACCTGAGAGGCGGGCGCTTGAAAATTCAGTGGCCTTTTTCAGTATCAGAGGATTCACCGGTCGTCATGACGGGTCCGGCCTGCATCGTCTATGACGGAATTATTGAGGACAGTTAATCGATGAACAGTAAAGCTTCTCCGGCCGCGTGTCAGAGTGACAGCGAGGCGAACACCATAAGCGAGGATCAGGTCGTTGACTACCTCAGCCAGAACCCTGACTTTTTTGCCAGACAAGATGACCTTTTAGCAGGGATTTCATTACCGCATGACAGCGGCAACGCCATATCTTTATTGGAACGACAGGTTAATATCCTGAGAGAGCGCGGAACAGAAGCAAGGCAAAAGCTGAATAATCTGCTCGAAAATGCCCGCAATAGCGATCAACTCTTCGATACGACACAGAATCTGGTACTGGCGTTGCTGAGAGCAGCAGACGCGACAGAAATCGCCGAAATTGCCCGGGATCAGCTGTCGAATCACGCCAATGTGGATGCCTGCGAACTTATCGTGGCAGAACAGGAAGGACTCGACGTTGCTCCGACAGTGCGAACCCAAAGCTCAGAGCGTCTCAGAGCAGAGTTCGAAGACGTATTCAGACTCAAAAGAACATACTGTGGCAGCCTGGATCAGAGCGCGGTCGAGCAGCTGTTCCATAATGATGCAAGCTTAATCCGCTCCACGGCCCTGTGCCCTGTCATCAGCAACGGTGAGGTACTCGCAATCCTTGCACTGGGAAACCAGCAGGAAGACGTCTTCAACGTCAGTCTCGACACGCTGTTTTTGGACTTCATCGGGCATGTGATAGGTTCTGTACTGGGTAAACATGTGGTTCCGTCGAAGGATCAGTGAGCGTTTAGTATGTCTGCCAGTCACCCCTCTCATGACGGCCATGGCAGATTAGTCTCAGTAATCTGCCGCACAGTTGGCAGGCCGACGCTCGTCACTGCGCTTGACTCTCTGGCGCGACAGGGTCATTCCACACTCGAAGTCGTTCTTGTCAATGCAGCCGATACGGATCTACAGGACAAAATTCCTCCTGAGTTTCCCCACCCGGTAAAGCACGTGGTGTCCGGCACCCATTTGTCGCGCCCTGAAGCTGCCAATCTTGGCCTCGAGTCCAGCGCCGGAGAATATTTGCTGTTTCTGGATGATGATGACTGGATCGCTCCCGAACATATCAGCAATTTGGTGACCGCCCTTACCGACAACAGCAAGTTAATCGTAGCCTACAGTTCGACAGCAAAGGTTACCGAACAGGGCGAACCGACCGGCCTCGCCTTCAATCAGGATTATGATCCGGTCTTGCTGATGCAAGATAACTATATTCCGATTCACGCCGCGCTCTTTCGACGGTCCGCGCTGCAGCAGGGGTGCCGCTTCGATCCGGAGCTGGAGATTTATGAAGATTGGGATTTCTGGCTGCAGCTGACGCAGTTGGGTGATTTTCACCATATCGACGTAACCAGCGCATTTTACCGCGAAGGAGGAGAGTCAGAAACCGGCGCAGCGACCAGTGGCAAGCGCTACAGCCCGGACACACCTCTTGGCGCCTCCCGGGCCAAGCTCTATCAGAAATGGAAAAACCGATGGAGTGGTGAACAACTCAATGCCCTCATTGGTAAAAGTCTTGCCGAATCGACAATTCAGGGATTACACAGCGAAATCCTCCGCAAGGATGAGGCATTCGACAAAGTCTCCGAGCGACTACAGCGCACGGAAGACAAATATCTTCAGCTTGAGAACCAGCACAGTGCAGACATCCTTGCCCGGGCGTCAGCCGAGCAGGCCTTGATGGAAGCCAGGCAGCGCGCTGACCGGCTCAATTCAGAGAAGATGGAAGCCAGGCGGCGCGCTGACCAGCTCAATTCAGAGAAAGCGCAATCAGAGCACGCACTGCGCAACCGTATTGGGGAGCTGAGCATGCAGGTAAAACAACTCGCGCATGCTCATGCTCTGATAGAGAACAGCTTGTTCTGGCGGGCAACTTACCCCCTTCGGCAAGTCAGAAACTGGCTCCGCCGACCCCGAACAGGTTCTGTGTCTGAAGCGCTCACGCCCAAGCCAGAAAACTCTGGCGCACAGGCAAGCGATGAGCCTCTGTCGGTCAAAGCGGCCTACACTCTGCAGGCGAAAGCGCATCTGAAGGCGTTCCTGGCCCGGGGCGAGCCCCTTGTTCTGCCCGAGTCAGATTCCCCCAAAGTGAGCATCCTGCTGGTATTTTTCAATCAGGCGCACCTGAGCCTGCTCTGTCTGGAGTCAATCGTTGAACATGCCTCAGAGGTGGAAGTCATCATCGTAGACAACCACTCCACAGACGAAACAGCTCAGCTGCTCGATCTGATCAGCGGCGCAAAGCTCTTGAAAAACCGGGATAACCTCGGATTCGTCAAAGCGGTCAATCAGGGCGCAGCGCTGGCTAGCGCAGAACAGTTGCTGCTGTTGAATAATGATGCACTCCTTGAGCAAGGTGCCATTGAATTTGCAAGTGAGACCCTGGAAAGCCAAGAAGATATCGGCGCAGTCGGAGGTAAGATCCTGTTGCTGGACGGCACGCTTCAGGAGGCGGGCAGTCTGATCTGGCAGGATGGTTCCTGTCTGGGATACGGCCGAGGCGACGATCCTGAGCAACCCGAATACATGTTCAGGCGGGATGTCGATTACTGCTCCGGTGCATTTCTGTTATTTCGTAAGCAGGACTTTGCTGCATTGCAGGGCTTCGACGAAGCGTTTGCCCCGGCATACTATGAAGAGTCAGACTTTTGCATCCGGCTCAGAAAAAGCGGCAAGCGAGTAGTTTATGATCCACGCGCAGTCATCACCCACTTCGAATTCGCCAGCACGGGAGGCATCAATAAAGCCAGTGAACTTCAGCTGGCGCATCGCCAGCTGTTCTGTCAGAAGCATGACGACTTGCTGAGTCAGTTCTGTGACCACACGCGTCACAGCACACTTCAGGCAAGATCACCCGTCGGACTGCACAACGTGCTGGTTATCGATGACAGAGTGCCCTACCCAAGCATGGGTTCTGGCTATCCCAGAAGCTGCCATTTGCTGCAGACGCTAATGGCCATGCCCGTGAGATTGACCTTCTATCCCCTGCAATTTCCTCACGACGACTGGTGGGAGATTTATGCGCAAATCGGCATGGACTTTGAAGTGATGCTGGATCACGGCAGAGAACGTCTTCAGGAGTTTCTCCAGTCGAGAGTCGGCTTCTTTGACTGCATCATCATAAGCAGAGACCACAATATGGATTTTTTCAATCAGGCTGCCATGCTTGATCCGAGAATCGCGCAACAGACAAGGGTCATATACGATGCGGAGGCCTTGATTGCGCCAAGGAAAATTATGCACCGGAGGCTGATGGGGGAGACGGTATCGGAGGCGGAAACCGCCAGTGCGATTAAGCAGGAGGTCCGCAAAGCCAGATTGGCGGACGCCGTCATTGCGGTGTCTGAACATGAAGCAGACTATTTCAAAGCGCACGAAAACAAGACTACGGTGGTGGCCGGACATGCTATCCGCCCCCGCCGCGCGGAAAATGCCTTTTCCTTACGAAAAGACCTGCTGTTTGTCGGTGCACTGAGAGAAGATGACTCGCCTAATGTCGATTCGCTGGTGTGGTTTATTGAGCAATGCTGGCCGGCAATCAGGACCGCTGAACCAGAAATCAAACTCGTCGTGGTCGGCGACAATACTGCGCCGTCATTAAATGAAATCAACGATAAGCGCATTATTTTCAAAGGTCGACAGGCCAGCATCGAGTCTTTTTATGACGCCTGCCGGATTTTCATTGCACCGACACGCTTCGCTGCCGGCATTCCCCACAAAGTCCACGAGGCAGCGGCTAATGGACTGCCGTCAGTCGTGACCCCACTGCTGGCGGGTCAGCTGACCTGGTCTCACGGCAGCGAATTACTGGTTGCAGAAAGCGCAGAGCAGTTTGCCGAGCAATGTCTGCGCCTGTATCGAAGCCCGGAGTTGTGGGCCAGACTCCAAGAAGGCGGCCTGAGTGCCGTCAACCGGGATTGCTCGGAAGAGACATTCAGTCAGGCAATTTTTTCAGTGGTCAAACAACCAGCGAACACCTCCGCAAGTTAGAGCGCACCGCTCAGAAGTATCTGGCCAGTCGAAACAGCAGACTCTGCAGCAGCCCTGATCGAACATTGACACACCCCAGCAGCTGTAACCCGAGGCGCTGACGAAGACTGAGTGCGCCACCATGATGCCGCAGGACAGCGCGAGACTGCTCAGCCACAGCAAACAGATGGGGATTGGTCTGGTAGGCCCAAATTTTTCCCCAAAGAGATTTCGCTGAAGGGGCCACGGCAACAAACGGCTGCGCGCCGATCGCATTGGCATCGTGTTGACGATACCGGACCAGAGGCTGGTCAATGAAAAGTCTTCTCCCGTAAGCCACAGCAGCAATAGCCATCCACCAGTCATGCATGATTGCCGGCGCCGGAATCGGCAACACCTTGATCGCAAGTTCTTCATTGATCACGGCTGTGCACCCGGTAACCAGATTGCTCTGTACCTGGTTCACTAAACTATCACGCTGAATTTGCAAGCCTTGATACGCAACATAGGATGCCGCCAGTCGTCTCCCCTCGCGGTCAACGACCTCAAGGTCACTGTGCACCAGTGCGGGGATCCGGCAAGCCTCCCCCTGCTCGAGTCGTAGCAGGGAATTGAATTCAATCTCAATCTTGTCTGCTACCCAGATATCATCCTGGTCGGCAAACATCATGTAGGCGCGTGCCAGACCCAGTTCGCTTTTGTGCTCAAGCACATATTGCATGAGTGCTGCAAAACTGGCTTTGGCTCCGAGGTTCGCGCCCTCGTCGGGCAGAATAAAAAAGCGGCCTGTATGGGCAGCGGCATATCGAGCCAGAATGCCCGGCGTGCTGTCTTCAGAACCGTCATCCCGGGCCACTATAATGAAGTCCTTAAAACTCTGCCGGAGAATGGAGTCCAGCTGCTCGCAGACGAACGCTTCCCCGTTGAATGTTGACAGCAAGATTGCCAATCGGGCGGGCTCAGCCATAGGGTCAGTTCAGCGACTTCGCGTCGCTGATTCCGGCACGAATGCTCTGCCAATAAAGTCTGCGATCCTGCGAACAGACGACAAGCCAGCTCGCTTTGATAAGGAATCGGATGCGATCACGCAGCTTCCAGCCCAGGGGCGAATAGCTTCGCCGATAGAGATGTGTCCGATTGCGGCTGGAATAATAGGTGCGGGAGGGGTTGTGCTGCGCCATAAAACCAGCGCGTACTAGCGGGTTATCACTGCGCTCTCCGATCGCATGATACAACACAGCGCCATCTGTCCCGACCAGATCGAAGCCCAGCGACTTCGCCCGAAAACACCACTCCAGATCGACATTGTCTATGAAATAGCTCTCTTTCATATCACCGATCTGCTGCAGATGTTCCAGTACCAGTAACGTCCCTGAGGTGATCAGGAAATCTGCCTGAAAATGGCTGTTTGATCCATTGAATGGCCTGTCTGTCCGCAGAATAAAGCGGTTAAAGAGTTTGAAAGGTGTCTGACGATTGGTCTGTGGGTTGATGATTCTGGGGCCCACCGCCGCTATGCCATTGGCACTCAGGCGCAGAGCATCATGGCAGGCAGAGATCATGCGGTTAACAAACTTGTCACACAGGCTGCTATCCTGATCGAACAGGAAGACATAATCACACCCTAAGGAACGGGCTTGCTCAATACCAATGTTGAGCGCTCTGGCCAGACCCAGGTTCTCTTTGAGCTGGCGAAGCTCGATACATCTTCCATAAACCTGTATCGACTCGACCAGTTCTTGAATGGTCGGCGTGCCATTGTCAATGACAATAAAATCCGTTTCCTTATTCAACTGGCCAAGCAGCGTGAGTAAGGCAGCCGTGTCGGGAAAGTAGGTCACCACAATCGCCAGACTGTGCGTCCCGGCAGTGCCAGACATCTCGGTCATGATGCTTTCATTCCGTCTGGCCCATTATTCAGAGCACCGGTGTTTTCGGGTATTTCCGCAGGCATATCCAATGATGCAGGATCCCGTTTCGCCAGGATCACGAAATAGCATATGGACAGGATCCCCAGGCCCAGCCCGACCACGACACCCGCATCAAGGATTCCCCGCCAGGGCTGTGAAAGGTTTCGGGCAAGAAGGATGAAGCAAAGGATTGCCAGAGTCAGACCGATAGAGAAAAGCTGTCGCCGACGTGTGGCATGGACATAGCCCATGCAGAACAGCGGCGCAAGGAGTACGTGCAGTGGCTCAGGGTGGTTTCTAAGATAAAGCGCGCGAACCACAACCCTCGGGGCGAAGGCTCTGTGAAAACCCCGATACCCTTCAGCATAGGCCATATAAATGACGCTGAAGCCAAGCGCGAGCCATTGCCCTGCTGTCAATTCGCGCTCGGTCAGTTCGAGCGCCATGGGTGCAAGCCGATAGACCGCAAAAAGCAAGAGCAGAAGAACGCCCGCTATACCCCAGAAAAATGCCACAGACTTCAAGGTCAGCTCCCTACCAGAAAAGCGGCATTATAGACTGTTTCGGTAAAATCTCGGAAAATAAGGTCCATTGCCAGACGGT
Organism: uncultured Pseudohongiella sp.; assembly: GCA_902537815.1. Taxonomy (GTDB): domain Bacteria; phylum Pseudomonadota; class Gammaproteobacteria; order Pseudomonadales; family Pseudohongiellaceae; genus UBA9145. The sequence goes on from CACBCS010000012.1 coordinate 49,152, forward strand.
TTCGTTGAAACCAGACCCCCTGAATCGGTTATCCTCCGTGTCGGAGGACCCGATTCACCGGGCGAGAGACTTCCCGGCAGCGCGCTCCCAGAAAAAGCCATCGCGAGATTTCTTATGACTTTACAGATCGGCGTCGTCATGGACCCCATAGAGTCCATCAACGTTAAGAAGGACACTACGCTGACTATGCTTCTGGCAGCCCAACAAAAAGGGTGGTCTGTGCAATATATGACTCAGCCGGATCTGCACTCTCATGGGGGAGTCAGCCGCGCAAAAGTCAGGGCACTCACCGTGGAAGACAATCCGAAGGACTGGTTTCAGTTCGGCGCAGAGCAAGACATCGAATTGCGCGAACTTGACGTCATTCTGATGCGGAAAGACCCGCCGTTTGACCTGGACTATATCTATACCACTTATTTGCTGGAACAGGCCCACCTCAGTGGCACCCTGGTCGTAAACAATCCCCAGAGCCTGCGGGACTGTAATGAAAAAATGTTTGCAACACAGTTTCCCCAATGCTGCCCCGCTTTGCTGGTGTCAGCGGACCCGGAAAGGCTCAAAGCATTTCATGTCGAGCATGAGGACGTGATCTATAAGCCGCTCGACGGCATGGGCGGATTGTCGATATTCAGGGCCAAGCCGGAAGACGCCAATCTCAGCGTCATTATCGAGACTTTAACTCAACATGGCAGGCGCCAGATCATGGCGCAGCGTTTTCTTCCAGACATCGTCAACGGCGACAAACGCATTCTGATGATTGATGGTGTCCCTGTGCCATATGCTCTCGCCAGGATTCCAGCAATCGGTGAAAGCAGGGGCAACCTTGCCGCCGGTGGCAACGGCGTCGCTCAACCCCTATCCGATCGGGATCTCTGGATTTGCCAGCAAGTCTCAAGCACACTCAAAGAGAAAGGGCTGTTGTTCGTCGGTCTGGACGTGATTGGCGATTACCTCACCGAGATCAACGTGACCAGCCCGACCTGCATACGAGAGATTGACGCTGCATTCAATCTGAATATCGCCGGCGATCTGATGGATACCATTGAGCAAAAGATTGCACTCAGGGCAGGATAATGACGTCAGGAGCTGACGGAGAACTGTCCAGGGAACGATTCAGGTTCATGATTTTTTTGTCAGCCTGTGCCCATGCCCTGCTCGTCCTCGGCGTGGGTTTCACCTACCTCACAGATGCCAACGATGAGTCAAGTATCGAGGTCACACTGGCTAAGTACCGCAGTCAGATACAGCCGGATGATGCCGACTTTATCGCGCAGGAAAATCAGACGGGCAGTGGCTCTCAGGATGAAACCACCGTTCCGAGCAGTCCATTTATGTCGGATCTGAATGACGCCGATATTAACGAAGTGCGCCCTGCTCACGAATCGCAGGTATTGAACGAAACGCCGGAGCAACCTAACCTGACTGCGCTGTCCTCGATAAACGCAGAGCAGGCCGTTGCTCAACAACGCGACATGCCTGAGCAAGAGGAGAAACAAGCGCTGTCTGAACAGTCCAGCTCTGAAGAGATCAAGCTTGCGATCGCCAGTCTGCAGGCAAATTTTGATTTGCAACAGCAAGCGTTCGCCCGCCAGCCGCGGAAATACACGCTCTCTTCCGCTTCAGCCAGAAAGAGTCATGAAGCCAGTTACCTGGATTCATGGCGGCGGCGCGTGGAGGCTGTGGGAAACATTAACTACCCAATTAAGGCGCGCCAGCAGCAGGTCTACGGCAACGTCAGGATGCTGATTTCACTCAACGCCTCGGGCCAGATCAGCGAAACAAGGATTATAAAGTCGTCCGGTGAATCGCTGCTTGATCAGGCCGCCGTCGACATTGTCAACCTGGCTGCACCCTTCGAGCCCTTCCCTGAGGAATTGAAAGCCGAAGCTGATATACTCGAAATTGTCAGAACCTTTCGATTTCACGAAAGCAACACGCTCAGCAGCTATTAGTTAACGACTATCGAGTGTCCAGTTTTATGGGAGACCCTGCTCAAAGTCATTACCTTGGGAATCAATTTTTGATTGCCATGCCACAGCTGGCCGGTTCTTATTTCGCCGACACGGTGACCTATCTTTGCAAGCATGATGAGCAGGGGGCTCTGGGTATCGTCATCAATAAACCGCTCGGCGCCCGGGTGATCGATATCTTTAACGAACTGGATATCAGCTGTGATTTGCGGGACAGCCGCTTCACGACTCAGCGTATTCTGTCCGGTGGGCCCGTAGAAAGAGACAAAGGGTTTATCGTGCATGACGCCACAGCCCACTGGGACTCCTCAATTTCCGTTACGCCGGAAATTTCAGTCTGCACATCCCGAAAAATCCTCAAGGATATTGCTGGCGGTCAGGGGCCTGAAAATTATCTTATTGCGCTGGGCTGTGCGGGTTGGGAACCCGGTCAGCTTGAAAGAGAAATCAGCGAAAATGCCTGGCTCACAGCACCAGCGCAACATGATCTGATTTTTTCAGACAATTACGGCAGCAAATCCAAAGAGGCAGCAGCGCTCCTCGGCGTTGATCTTCAATGTCTTTCACCAGCCGCCGGACATTCCTGAAGACACTGATGCCACTCAAGACTTTCCCTGACTCTCCAAGCGCCCCCTTTGGCGCACTTGCATTCGACTTCGGAACCCAACGTATTGGCGTTGCATTCGGCCAGAGCCTGACCGGCACCGTGCGACCTGTCTGCGTACTCAAGGCAAAAGATGGCATACCTGACTGGGATCAAGTTGCTCAGTTGATAAAGGACTGGAAGCCCGACGCCCTTGTCATCGGGCTACCCTACAATCTTGACGGCACTGAAAGCGAGCTGTTGATTCGATCAGTAAAATTTGCCAATCGGCTACACGGGAGATTTCATCTTCCCTGCTATGGCATGGATGAAAGACTGTCTTCCAAAGCTGCCATCGAACAGATATTCGAGGAGACCGGGAAGTTGACTAAAAAGGCAGAGATCGATGATGTGGCAGCGCAGATCATTCTCGAGAACTGGTTTTCTGCTCTCTTCCAGGCACAGCGAGAAGCCGAATAAGCCCAGCCAAATGCGGCAGCGCTGCGTGACCGCTTGTTTTTTTACTATCTGGCCAAAGCGTAGCCCTTGACCTATAGTACCCCCCTTTAGCGAATATCCTATAGCCTGTGATTCGAATTACCGGTGAACCCATGAACGGTGTAATAGACAAGATTCACACCGCCCAAGAACAGATAGCGGAGCTTGAGCAGCAAAGTGGCAGACCGCGGGGCAGTGTGACCCTGCTTGCAGTGAGCAAGCGCCAACCTGTCGCTAAAATTCGTGAAGCGGCAGCAGCAGGGCTACGAGACTTCGGTGAGAACTACCTTCAGGAAGCCGTCGAAAAACAGCAACAGCTTAAAGATCTGCCCAAGCTTATCTGGCACTTTATCGGACCCATCCAGTCCAACAAAACACGGGGAATTTCGGAAAATTTCGACTGGGTACACAGTGTGGATCGAAGCAAAATAGCCAGGCGCCTGAGCGAACAGCGGCCCCTGCATCTCAAACCGCTTAACATCTGTATCCAGATCAATTTATCCGGGGAAGATACGAAATCTGGCACCACTACGGCACAGGTAGCGGACCTCTGTGCGCTGACTGACAGTCTTGAAAACATTCGTTTGCGGGGGTTCATGGCAATACCTGCGCCGACAGATAACACAGATGTGCAGCGGGAAAACTTCATGGCCTTGTCGCGCCTCTTTGATACACTGAAGTTTAAACACCCCAGCATGGACACCCTCTCAATGGGGATGTCGAATGACTACGGCCCAGCAATCTTACAGGGTTCTACCATGATACGTCTTGGCACCGCTCTGTTCGGGCCAAGGCCGGCATAGGTCGCCAGTGCTTTCACCCGCTTAGGGTTATCCTTGCCAGGCTGAATACGCTAACATTTACGCTCTTGCGCAACGTTTAACCCAGTTGGGATTGACAGTGAAAAACCTTTGCATCGGATTTATCGGCGCAGGCAACATGGCCAGCAGCCTGATCAACGGCTTGCTCGCTCAGGGAATGGAGCCGGGCTTAATCCTTGCCTCAGACATTGACAGCTCAAAGACCGAACATTTGAGACAAGAAAACGGCATCCGGATCGCTTCCAATCAGGAACTGGTGAATGCCGCAGACATTATTGTGCTGGCGGTCAAACCCCAGGTTCTGGGTGAGCTGTGTCAGGAAATCGATCTTTGTTCCCGAAGTCAGCTCGTTGTGTCTGTTGCTGCCGGCATCCCGCTGGCGAGATTGGAATCCTGGTTAGGCAGCGATACAGCGATTGTTCGATGCATGCCAAATACTCCGGCCCTGATCGGCAAGGGCGTGTCAGGACTGATCGCCAATGCAAACACCAGCGAAAGCCAAAAAGCATTGGCACGTGATTTGATGGCGGCGGTCGGCATTACCGTCTGGGTGGAGACTGAACAAGCCATTGATGCAGTAACCGCGGTTTCTGGCAGCGGCCCGGCCTACTACTTTTTGTTCATAGAAGCGATGCAGGAAGCAGCGGAAGCAATGGGTCTGCCGGCAGACACCGCCAGAATATTGTGTATGCAAACTGCGATTGGCGCATGTGAACTGGCCAACAGCAGCGGTGACTCCGTCAGCGAACTCCGGCGGAAAGTGACTTCACCCGGCGGCACGACAGAGCAGGCGATTCTTCAGTTCGAGTCTGGCGATTTGCGTGAATTGGTGCGAAAAGCCTTGCGCGCTGCTTGCGATCGCTCGAAACAACTTGCACAAAGCTGAGTCAATCAGACCGGTTACAGAGAAAGAGACAAGCTTATGGAAGTATTTGGTAGTTCTGCCGCCCTATTGGTGAATGCAATTGGTGGCATTTATTTGCTGGCAGTATTGCTCAGGTTTCTGTTGCAGTTAGCCCGCGCAGATTTTTATAACCCAGTCTCTCAGGCAGTGGTCAGACTTACTGACCCAATGGTGAGAATTTTCCGAAGCTTCATCCCCGGTTACCGAGGTATCGATTTCAGCAGTCTTATTCTCGCTGTCGTAGTAGAAGCGCTGGCAGTATGTGTAATGATTCTGCTGTACGGGGGCAGTATCCCGTCTTTAGGCTTTATCATTACCTGGGCAGTGGTGGGGGTTACCTACTTTATCGTGAACATCTATTACTACGCGATCATCGGGTCAATCATCATGTCATTTGTCATGATGTTCTCCGGGAATATGAACCCGCATCCAATCTTACATCTGATCTGGCAACTTACAGAGCCTGTCATGGGGCCCATAAGAAGGGTAATCCCGCCAATGGGCGGACTGGATTTCTCTCCGATCTTTATCTTTATCGTTATCGGTCTCATACAGAATTTACTCATACAGACTTTTGGAATCAGTGAGCAGATTGCTGCAGTCGTCATTGGCATTTAAACCCCTTTTGGCCGGCGAATGACCGCGGCGAAACCTTCTCCTGCCCGTGAATCTTGATCATGCCTGAAGAACTCAAAACAGACTCGGTCGGAATCGTATCCCCAAAATGCATCCACTTTGACGAGGATCTGGCTCTGCGAAGCGGTAAGACACTCTCAGGTTTCGACTTGATGATTGAAACCTATGGCGAGCTCAATCAGGACAGAAGTAACGCGATCCTTATCTGCCATGCTCTGAGTGGCGATCATCATGCGGCCGGTCTCCACAGCGAGAGCGATGCCAAACCGGGATGGTGGGATCATTGTATCGGTCCGGGCAAGGCGATCGATACAAAACTTTTTTTCGTCGTAGCGCTGAATAATCTCGGCGGGTGCGCCGGAAGCAGCGGACCGACGTCCCTGAATCCGGAAACCGGGAAGATTTACGGGCCAGACTTTCCTGTCGTCACTGTCCGGGACTGGGTGAAGAGTCAGGTCATGCTGTCCGATCGCCTCGGCATTGAGCACTGGGCTGCAGTGGTTGGTGGCAGTCTCGGAGGCATGCAGGTCCTGCGTTGGGCTATCAGTTATCCCGAAAGATTGCGTCATGCTGTCTGTATTGCAGCAGCACCGAAATTATCCGCTCAAAACATTGCCTTTAACGAAGTCGCCAGACACTCGATTATTAATGACCCCAATTTCCACGATGGGCACTACCTTGAAGCGAATACCTATCCGAAGCTGGGGCTGATGCTGGCCCGCATGGTAGGCCACATAACCTACCTCTCCGACTCTGCAATGAGAGAAAAATTCGGACGGGCTGACTCCGGCATAGAATCGAGCACCGCAAACTTTGGCCGAGACCTGCGCAGTGGCAAGCTGAGCTTTGGATTCAATGTAGACTTTCAGGTGGAAAGTTATCTGCACTATCAGGGGGAACGATTTTCCGAAAATTTTGATGCCAATACCTATTTACTGATGACGAAGGCGCTCGATTATTTTGACCCGTCCGTGGATTTCGACGGGGACTTCAGCGGAGCCCTCCAACAGGCCACCTGTAAGTTTCTGGTCATCTCTTTCAGCACAGACTGGCGGTTTCCACCGGAGCGCTCGCGGGAGATCGTTAACGATCTGCTTAAAGCAGGCAAGGAAGTCAGCTATCTGGAAGTCGAAGCTGATCAGGGGCATGACGCATTTCTTTTGCCGATACCCAGATACATCAATGCACTCAAGGCCTACCTGAAGCGTGCCCACACGGAGATTGTCGAGCGTGCGACCTGACCTGGAAATTATTCAGCAATGGATTGAACCCGGTAGCAGGGTGCTGGACCTCGGCTGCGGTGACGGCAGCCTGCTGACCTATCTGAACTCCGCCAAGAAGGTCTCCTCTGTCGGGCTGGAAATTGACGCCGGCAATATAGAAAAGTGCATTGCCAGCGGTGTGAATGTCATCGAACAGAACATGGATCAAGGCCTGGGCAATTTTCAGTCAAATAGCTTTGACACTGTGCTCCTCACCCAAACTCTGCAGGCGCTCAGCAAACCACACGATCTGCTAGATGAAATGCTTCGGGTTGGCCAGTACGGGATAGTCACCTTCCCCAACTTCGGCAATTGGAAGAGTCGACTTGATCTGGCGCTCAAGGGTCGGATGCCGGTCAGCAAATTCATGCCGCATCAGTGGTATGAGACACCAAATATTCACTTTTGCACGGTGAAGGACTTCGACGCCCTGTGCCACGAAAGTCAGATTAAAATTCTCACAAGAACCGTGGTGGACTCCAGACATCAAGGTAGCTGGGCCATGAAGGCCTGGCCCAACTTTCTGGGCGAAATTGCAATCTATCACATCACCAGGAAGTAGACCCATGGCAGCCGACCGCGTCGTTCTGGCCAGCAGTAACAGTGGCAAGCTCAGAGAATTACAAAAAATACTGCATCAGCAAAATATCGACTTGCTGCCGCAGTCCGAATTCGGCGTGACCGATGCAGAGGAGACCGGGTTGAGCTTCGTCGAGAATGCAATTATCAAGGCAAGGCATGCCTGCGAGATGACCGGGCTTTCCAGTATTGCTGACGACTCGGGTATTGAGGTAGACGCGCTGAACGGTGACCCCGGAATCTACTCCGCCAGATATTCCGGCATCGTCGGCGATGGGGCTGATGACGCAAACAATGCAAAACTCCTGAAAGCCCTTAAGCATGTTGAAGAAGCAGAACGCACGGCCAGATTTCAATGTGTCATTGTCTATTTACGACATGCGACTGATCCGGTGCCGCTGATCTGTCAGGGTATCTGGGAAGGGCGTATTCTGACCGAAGCTTGCGGGAAGAACGGCTTTGGCTATGATCCACTGTTTTACGTGCCAACCCATCAGTGCGCCTCCGCTGAACTTCCAGGCGAGGTCAAAAACGCCATCAGTCACCGTGGCCAGGCGCTACAGAAATTACTGAAATGCTGGAACAGCCGCCCTTAAGCCTGTACATTCATATTCCCTGGTGTCTACGCAAGTGCCCCTACTGCGACTTTAACTCACACGCAGCCACTTCAGAGTTACCAGAACAGGAGTACGTCTCTGCTCTGTGTCAGGACTTAGACGCCGACCTAGGTTTACTCGAGCTGGCTGACTTCAGCGGATTTCACTCTGTTTTTATTGGTGGAGGCACACCCAGTCTGTTCAGCGCGCGTGCATATGAGCAACTGCTAGATCATATTCGGGAAAAAGTCGGTATCGAGCGCGGGGCGGAGATCACTCTGGAGGTTAATCCGGGCGCAGCCGAAGCTGAGAAGTTTCGTGGCTACAGAAAAGCAGGAATCAATCGCCTCTCCATAGGTATTCAGAGTTTTCACGCGGATTATCTGGCCAGGCTTGGCAGAATTCACTCCGGACGAGAGGCCGAAAAAGCCATTGAACTGGCTCTTGCAGCGGGCTTCGATAACTTCAATCTGGATCTGATGCATGGTCTGCCGGGCCAGTCAATTGAAGAGGGTCTGGAAGATCTGAAAAAAGCTCTGAGCCTCGGGCCTACCCATCTGAGTTGGTATCAACTCACCATCGAGCCTAACACTGAATTCTATGCCCGGCCGCCGCCCTTACCGGAAGACGATCTTCTCGCAGAGATGCAGGATTCGGGAATCGAGCTCATCAGTGAAGCTGGCTTCCGGCGCTATGAGGTCTCAGCCTACAGTCAACCGGGATACCAGTCTCAGCACAATCTCAACTATTGGTTGTTCGGCGACTATCTGGGAATCGGTGCAGGCGCCCATGGCAAGTTCAGCGATCCGGATACGGGTCTCATCAAACGGACTCGCAAAAAAAGGCAGCCTGCCCATTATCTCGCCAGTGAGCTATCGCGACTCGCGGAAGTTAATCCGGTTCAACCAGAAGAGAGAACGCTTGAATTTTTACTGAACAGTTTACGGCTAGTGGAGGGGTTTTGCGTCGACGAGTACGAAGCCAGAACCGGAGTCGGTTTCAGCCACATAGCAAAGCAGGTAGAATCTTTGTGCGACCGAGGCTTGCTCACCAAGAAGAACGACAGAGTGCGGACAACCGCTCAGGGGTTCAGTATGTTGAACAGCCTGATTTCAGAATTCATTGAGCAGTAAGGTGCCACGGGCTTAGCCTGCCGCTAAGGCGATTGTATTTATGCGTATTATTTCGGATGACCAGAGATGAAAGAGCTTTACAAAAAGAATTGTGAACCCTGCGGGCTCGGTGCCCCGTTAGTTACTCAGGAGGAGGCCGATTCTTTGTCTCTGAGCATGCCTGCCTGGAAACGGGAGTTCCACGATGGCGTTGAAAAACTCGTCAGAGAGTTTCACTTTATCGAGTTCAGTGACGCCTTCAGCTTTACCTACAAAGTTGCCAGTTTGGCGGAGCGCGAGGACCATCATCCCACCATCAAGACCGAATGGGGTAAAGTCACCGTTTATTGGTGGACCCATAAAATAAACGGTCTGCACGTCAACGACTTTATCATGGCAGCCAAGACCGACCTTATAGCCAAACTGTCTGCACCGGCCTGAATTCGGGATTCCCAACTATCATGATCAACGGCGCAACCCAGCTGCTCAATCGTCTTGACGAAATCGTCGGCATCCCGAGCATCAGCTCTGCTTCTGATGATCTGGACATGAGCAATTCTCCCGTCATTGATTATCTCGCCGAACGCTTTGCTGATCTTGGCTTCAGCTGCGAGATCGTTGCCTGTAGCCAGCCCGGAAAGGTCAATCTTATTGCCACCAAAGGTACAGGGCCGGGGGGGCTGGTGCTCGCCGGGCACACCGATACCGTGCCTCTAGATCAGGCTCTGTGGTCTGTCGATCCATTCGCGTTGACCGAAAAAGACAACAAGCTTTATGGTCTTGGCATTACCGATATGAAAGGCTTCTTTCCCTTGGTGATGAGCGCTGTTGAAGGCTTGAACATCGAGCGGTTTGATCAGCCCTTGATCATACTGGCGACCGCGGACGAAGAAACCTCGATGGATGGAGCGAGGACCCTCGCCGAACTCGGAAGGCCAAGAGCTAGGGCTGCTGTAATCGGCGAGCCCACCGGACTGGTTCCTGTCATGGCGCACAAGGGTATGATGATGGATGAAATTCGCTTGCTGGGGCAAAGTGGTCATTCATCAAATCCAGATCTTGGAATCAATGCCATGGAAGCCATGCATGCCGTGATTACTGATCTGATAAGTTATCGGGAAGAACTGAAACGCAACTATCAGAACCCGCTGTTCGACATACCTTTCCCGACCCTGAATTTGGGCAGTATTCATGGCGGCGACAACCCCAACAGAATATGTGGCCATTGCAATTTACAGTTTGATATACGGCTCATGCCGTGCATGCACGTGGACGACCTGCGGGCAGAAATCGACCAACGCGTGCAGCGCAGAGTGGGCCCGCTTGGCATTCAGTTTGAACGCGCCGTTCTCTTTAACGGTGTGCCCGCTTTCTTTGCACAGGAAAACAGTGAACTGCTCAAAACCGCAGAGGCCCTGACCGGGCATACCGGGACATCGGTGGCCTTCGGCACAGAAGCGCCTTATCTTCAGCAGTTGGGTATGGATACCATCATTATGGGACCCGGTAGTATTGATCAGGCGCATCAACCCGATGAGTATCTGTCGCTGGATCTGCTGGAACCGACTGTCGGCCTTCTGCAAAAGCTTATTCTCAAATACTGCGCCGCAGGATAAACCGCATGTCTAACGAAGAAGCACTGATAGCCTGGTTCCGCGCCTCTACCTCCTATATCAACGCTCATCGCGGCAAAACCTTTGTCATACACCTCGGCGGCGAAGCGCTCGCTCAACATAATTTGAGCGGAATCATCCATGACCTGACTTTGTTGCATAGCCTGGGCGTCAAATTGGTTCTCGTTCATGGTGCGCGGCCCCAGATCTCCGCGGCGCTTGAGGAGGCCGGTCAGATCTCTGTCTATGAGAATTCCCTGAGAATCACCGAGGCAGACCATATGGAGATTATCAAGAGCACCGTTGGAAAACTCTCCATCGATCTGCAAGCCAGTTTTTCCATGGGGCTCAGCAATTCCCCGATGTATGGCGCTAACATCAGTGTGTGCCATGGAAACTACGTAACAGCCAAGCCCTGCGGTGTCGTCAACGGTATCGATTTCCATCTTACCGGCAAGGTGAGAAAGATTCAGACTGACAACATTGAGCACCAGCTAAATGGTGGGCAAATTGTCCTGTTGTCTAATCTTGGCCATTCGCTCACCGGTGAAGTATTCAACCTGTCTGCCGAAGAGGTTGCCACGGAAGTTGCTGTGGCTCTGAAGGCGGATAAGCTCATCATGTTCACGCCGGGTCGTGGCGTACTCGATCAAAAACAGCAGCTGATACCCACGCTCGGTGCCGAAGAGACTGAGCGACTGATACAAGAGTACTCAGACGGAGACAGACAAAAAGATTCACTGGTTCTCGGACTTTCGGCCTCACTTCGCGCCTATCGGCAGGGGGTGCCGCGCAGTCACCTGATCAGCTATGAAGAGGATGGCGCACTGCTGGTTGAACTGTTTACCAAAGAAGGTCGCGGGACTTTACTCAGTAACGATAAGCTTGAGGAGTTGCGGACAGCCGGTATTCAAGATGTAGGGGGAATACTGAACCTGATCAGGCCGCTAGAAGAGGCCGGAGTTCTGGTGGAACGTTCTCGCGATTTGCTAGAGACGGAAATCTCAAATTTTATGGTGGTTGAACTGGAAGGCACCGTTATCGGATGCGCAGCGCTTTATCCGGTGTGTGAAGAGTCCGGCGAGGTCGCCTGTATTGCCATCCATCCTGACTATCAGAGAGCGAACCGCGGCGCGCGTCTCTTGTCCGAGCTTGAAAGGAAGGCAGAGCAGCAGAACCTTACTTATGTATATGCGTTGACGACGGTCGCCTCACACTTCTTTCTTGAAAAAGGCTTTGTCGAGATTGGCGTGGAAGAGCTGCC
>CACBCS010000013.1 GCA_902537815.1 uncultured Pseudohongiella sp.
TTGACGGCTTCACTGAGCTGAATTTCAGCGGCCTAAAGTCCCTAAGAACACCGTCGAACAATATACGAGTGTTGCGCACTCAACTGCCACAAGTCGCGGCTGGAAGTCATCAACACATCCAGGCCAGCAATGCAGGTGATCATGCTGTCTCCAGCAACCTGCAGTACCTGTCTCAGGAGGAGTTGGGTTTAGCCTAAAGCAGGGCGGCGCTGTGGTGACCGATGAGACGATTGGGAAAGCGCGCCAGGTACCAACCGCGACTCGAGCTTGTTTAGCCCTTTTTACGAACGTATAGGACCAGTGAGTGATCGATAATTTCGTAGCCGCGCTCGGCGGCGATCGCATATTGTCGCGCCTCGATCTCCTCGTCGACGAACTCAATCACTTCATTGGAATCTACATCGACCATATGGTCATGGTGATCATCGGGCATCAACTCGAAAACCGAATGACCTCCCTCAAATTGATGCCGTGACACCAGACCTGCTGATTCGAACTGGGTAAGCACGCGGTAGACGGTAGCCAGCCCGACGTCTTCTTCAGCTTCGATCAATGCCTTATACACATCCTCAGCGCTCAGATGCTTAGTTTCAGACTTTTCGAGAATCTGGAGAATTTTCACTCGTGGCAAGGTGACTTTGAGACCGACGGCGCGAAGTTCTTGGTTTTCGGAGCCCATTTTAACCCTCGCTTTGCATGGTAGATGTCAGCTTTGGCGCCAACTGACTGTTTTTATTGTTGATTTACTTTAATCTGTATTTTTGCCGAACCGGAGAACGATGAATTTGACACTGCCAGCAATAACGTTATTATGCCCGCTCATCTGTGGTGTGGAAAGCACAGCGCTCCATAAACTGACCAACTACAAACCGATGAACATCACCAATAACCTCAAGTCTCGTCGTCAATCGCTATGTTGGATTCTGAAACCACTCATGCTTCTTTGCGCGACCTCGCTAGTTGGCTGCAACAATGTGGGTTCCATGGATTTTCCTGGAGTCTATAAAATCGGAATTGCGCAGGGCAACATCATCACACAGGAAATGGTCGATCAACTCCGCCCGGGAATGACAAAGCGTCAGGTGATTTTTGTGATGGGCACACCTCTGGTCCGTGACCCTTACCATCAGGATCGCTGGGATTACATCTATAGCTTTCAGCCGGGAGGAGGCGTCCGGGGACAGGAAAGCATTTCCGTCTTCTTCATCGATGATGAACTTGTCAGCTTTACCGGTGACTTTGTACCAACGGACTCATTGATTCCAACCGAGGAAGTGAGTGACAGCTAGCTCGGCTCCTCGCTACCAACCCGACAATCGAGCAATAGTTTTTCTAAACCTGCAAATATATCAGGTCTCCTAGTTATGACTTCAACACGGCTGTCAGGCATGAAATTAAACCGGAGCTGCGTTACCACATCACCGGCTTTATTAAATCCGATAAAACCCTCGGACGTGATGAAAACACCTTTCAATCGTTCTGCATCTAAGGCCTGAAAAAGTGAAAGCAGCTTCATTGGATCGAACTGCCAGCCTGGATTAAATATCCAGCCGCGACTAAAGAAACCATCTCCCGCATTATCCGCGCTTACAAACCCTTCTATAGGTGTATCAAGCGTCAGTGGTAAAGCGGACGAATTATTAAGGGTTGCAACTTCGCTATATGCATTTTGGTTCTTTTCACTCGCAGATCGCGCAAGCCATTCCAGCTCTACTGCGCCACGTCTGACCTGATGAATTTGTTTTTCATCAAGGCCAAAGTTTTCATCTATATACCCGACAAGTAGAGGAAAATCATCGGGATCATATAGATCAGCTTTATTTGCGATGACAACTTCAGCTATTTCGATTTGCTGGTTGAAGGTGTCGTTAGACGTATATCTGGAATCTTTGATTTTTCTGGCATCCACTAGGGAAAGTGTGGCCTGGAGGTTCAGCACTTCGCGATAGTATCCACCAGACAGAATAGCGAGCACTTCCTTTGGGTGGCCAAGCCCTGTCGGTTCAATCAAAAGGCGGTGTGGTTTAGACTCCTGAAGCAATAGGTTTAATGCCATCTGCATCGGTAAGCCATTAGCACAGCACATACAGCCACCAGGAACCTGACGAATTGTCACGCCACCCTGGTGTCCGTTCGCACTGGAGAACAAATTCGAATCAATGCCTACTTCGCCAAACTCGTTAACCAATACAGCCCACCGCTCTTCTATTGGTTTTTGAGACAGCAACTTTTGAATCACCGTAGTTTTCCCGACTCCAAGAAAACCTGTAATGATGTTGGTTGGAATCTGAGTGATTGAGTCCTTACCTTTAGTATTCGCCATCACTCAATCTGAACCAGCAATGGGTCTGAAATCTCCGCTGTGACCTAGCCTAATATTGCGAGCGTGGGCATAGGCAACAATTAAGCTTCCCGCTACGGTTATCGCAATCTCACCGATTTCGCCTGTGGTTTCCTCACCAAGTATCGCAACTAGCAGCAGAACGCAAAGGCCACTTACTCCGATAATCGGGACGGAATACTGGCCGTGCTTGCGGAACCCCATTACGAGCGCCAGCAGACTCGCAGGCAGGACCAAAAATAGGATACCGTAGTGAAACCTTTCATCTTCAAGAAACGCTGCACCGAGTGTTGGCAAGATCAGTAATGGCATCAACGAAAGCAAGCAATGTGCAAGGCACACCAGAGACAAGCCTATCGCTGTTGTGTCCAATGTTGTTTGTGAGTTTTTCATTAGCCCTTGCCTGAAGCCAAGTGAAGAGTGATGTGCCTAGGCACGCTCGAACGCCGATCAATCGGCAGCATCGCACAGATTTTAGTTACTTCTTAAAATGTTACTATATAACATTATGGAATTAGGGTATTCTACGCCATGACCACTACTAACGCCATAGCAAAACGATGGAAGCACCTTTGCCGGATTGGCTGTCTGTGCGCTTTGCTCGTTTTTGCACAAGCCGTAATAGCAGAACATCTCGCTGATCCAGATTGCGAAGATGAATGTTGTTACCTATGTCAAAGCAATGGTGATTATGAAGATTATACTGCGAGTGATGATAGTTCTGGTGCAGTATCAAATTGGTTTAATGCAAACCCTCACCCTCACGAATCTCGCAAAAACAGGACAATTGAAGCCCCTCAAATCAGAGACCCTCCGTGACACTCCTTGTAAGTCAATTCTGCGAGTCAATTTCTGATACTCGCCTAAATTTCGATTTTTAAAGGAGTGATTGAGATGCGCAGTCATGCGCCCCAAATGAAAAGTACATTCACGTTATCGGTATTAACTGCAGCCATTAGTAGCGCCCTTCAAGCGCAACCATCCACCAATCAAGTCATAGAAGAAGTTGTTGTGCGTGCCCACCCTCTTTCCGCTGAAGGACTGGCGCAGCCTATCGCAGTTTTGAGTGGCATCGAGCTACAACGAGTCCTCTCTACCTCACTGGGAGAGACCTTGCGCAACGTGCCTGGAGTAAATTCGGCAAGCTTTGGACAGGCAGTCGGCAGACCTGTGATCCGCGGCCTTGGCGGTCCGCGGGTCAAAGTGATGGAAGATCGGATTGATAGTCTCGATGTGTCTGTTTCCAGTCTAGACCACATGTTAATGGTAGAGCCTTTTACGGCTGACAGTATCGAAGTTCTGAAAGGTCCCAGTACTTTGCTTTAAGGCAGCGGCGCAATAGGTGGGTTCGTCGATGTACACACTGGGCGCACACCCCATGAAGTACCTGAAAACCTTTCAGGATCTTATCAGGTGAGGGATGCGGACAATGCTAATCAAACCACAGCATCAGGACGTCTTGACGGTGGAGCTGGTAATTTTGCTGTTCATCTAGATGCTTTCTACCGGGATGCCGATGAATATGAAATTCCAGGCTTCGCTGAATCAAGCGCCATGCGGGCTCTGGAAGAACAAGATGGTCACGATGACCACGATGACCATAGCGGGGACACGGAAGCATTTGGCATTCTCCCAAACAGCCAGTTAGAAGCAGCAGGCGGCGCATTCGGAGCATCATATATCGGTGAGCGCAGCTTTATTGGGTTCTCCTTATCCAACTATGACGCAAAATATGGTTTACTCGGACATAGCGATTCTCACCACGACAACCACGGTGATGAACATGACGACGACCACAATGATGAGCATGACGACCATCACGATGCTCATGGCGACGAAGACGGTGGCGCAGTGCTTGATCTTGCGCAGACCCGTTTTGATTTAGAATCGGGCATGGAAAATCCGCTTGCTGGTATACAAGCCCTAAACTTTCGTTTGGGTTACAACAATTATGAGCACGTTGAATTTGAAGGCAGCGGAGAAGCAGGCACTGTTTTTGCCACTGAGGCGTTAGAGTTTCGCCTTGAATTGACTCATGATGCCTTCGGTTTTGAAGGAGCCTCCGGTATTCAAATTTCGAGCCGTGAATTCTCTGCCATTGGCGAGGAAGCCTTTGTTCAGCCGGTTGATACACAAACATTTGGTTTATTTTATGTTGGACAGCGCAGATTCGGAGAACTAGGCCTCGAAGCAGGCGTTCGTTATGAACACGTTGATCAGGACCCGACCACTGGAGAAAAACGCAGCTTTGACCTTGGATCAGCCTCACTGGGTCTAATCCAACCTCTTGGGGAACGCTGGACTCTCAGTGGACAGCTTGATTACTCAGCTAGAGCGCCGATTGCTGAAGAACTCTTTTCTGATGGACCACACCTTGTGACCCAAAGTGTAGAGATTGGAGACAGTTCACTAAATGAAGAAACGGCTGCGAACTTGTCAGCAACGCTGCGCTATGCTTTTGCCTCTGTTGACTTTTCGTTGAGCGCTTATATTACGGATTTCGGTGACTTCATCTACGAAGCGAACACCGGCACGGAAATCGATGAACTGACGGTCCTTCAGTGGACACAGGCTGATGCAACATTACGTGGCTTTGACGCGGATGCAACCTGGCGCGCGATGGACTGGCAAGGCGGCGGTCTGACCTTTAATGCTGGATTTGACTCAGTGAGAGCTCAGCTAAATAGCGGCAACAACAGAAATCTCCCGCGTATACCGCCTCAGCGCTGGCGCCTTGGAGCGCTTTTTGATTTGGATAGCCTGCAAGCAGAGATCAGTTGGCGAAGAGTGAGTGATCAAGAAAAAGTCGGTATCGCTGAGTTGCCCACTGAAGGTTATGACGATCTGCGACTACATATCGGCTATAGCTTGGATGGAGGCGAAAATCCGATACAGCTATTCTTGAGTGGGCGTAACCTCACAGACGACGAGCAGCGTCTTCATACCTCTTTTATCAAAGATCTTGCCCCGCAACTAGGCAGAACAATTGAAGCGGGTGTCCAGATGCAGTTCTAACAGCGCGTTCGCGGAACAAGCAGGCAAGGTTGCGCTCTTTAATTGAGCCAAGCAATCTTGTCTGCTTAATTTGATGAGCTTTTGGAAGTTATAGTCACTGCCTCTCCATCCATATCAAGATCGAGATAGAAGCAGTCCTTGCGCCCAGTATGGCACGCACTTCCCTTTTGTCTTACTTTACACAATACAGCGTCCCCATCACAATCAAAGCTGATCGACTGGACTAGTTGGTAGTGACCGCTCGTTTCTCCTTTGAGCCATAGCTTTTGCCTACTGCGCGACCAGTAGGTCATGAAACCGGTACTGATTGTTTGCTCCAGCGCGACTCGATTCATCCACGCTAGCATTAGAACCCTTCCAGTTTCAACATCCTGAGCAATGACTGGAACCAGTCCCGCATCGTTAAATGTGAGCCGTTCAACTAATTCTCTGAATGGGACCTGGTCGCCCGGCTCAGAACTTTCCAGCTCCCTAAAGAAATCTCTGTCCGAAGCGTCCATCTTTCTACCCATACAACAGCGAAATGTTAAATTTCAGCATGCTCTTTTGATGATCGTGTTGTTAAAGTATGGCCCCTTTAGTAATCAGGCTAATTCGATATAAGCCAGTCCGGGCCGTCATGTACAAATCCGAACCGTCACCACCCCAGGCGATATTGGCCGGCAGTTCTGGAGGGTTTATATTTCCAAGGTGGTTACCTTCACTGTCGAACACCCATACACCGCCAGGCCCGGTGGCAAAGATATTACCATTAACATCTATCTTCATACCGTCTGCTGCACCAGCGACCTCCTGGTCATTAACATCAAAGAAAACCCTCTGATTCGCCAGCCCACCTGCATCATTAACATCGTAGGCATACCAAACTTTGTCGCTACCATCGGAATTTGCCACATACAGAGTACGTTCATCCAAAGATAGCGCTATACCATTCGGGCGGGATTGATTTCTCTCTAAAAGCTCAAGCTCACCAGTCTCGGGGTGCAACTTGTAAATCCCGTTGAAATCAAGTTCTCGTAGCGGATCTGATTCCTGCTCGGGCAGGCCATAAGAAGGATCTGTAAAATACAGCCAACCACTTGAATGCCATACCGAATCATTTGGACTATTTAGACGGCTAAAACCATAACTGTGAGCCAGAATGGTCCTACTGCCGTTCGTTTCAAGACGAGAAACTAAGCGATTGCCATGTTCCATCAATAATAAGCGTCCCTGCTGATCGATTGTCAGGCCATTCGACCCCACAGATTCATGCGCTGCTTCTCCTTCAAACACCGGCTTGAGGAATGTGTCCAATCCCTCTTCGTCACTCCAAGTGTGAATCGCGTTGCTGCGCAGGTCGCTAAAGTAGAGCCGATTGCCACGCCGATCCCATACAGGTCCCTCGGTAAAGACGAACCCCCCGACGAGTTTCTCAATCTTGGCTCCCTGAGGCACGAGAGCGTCAAACGCCGGGTCAACACGCTTGATACTGCCGCCGTTTACTATTTCAGCACCATCTTTTGACACTTCGGTAGACTCTCCACCACACGCATAAAGTAAGCAAGCAGAAAGACAAATAACAATGAGGCGGTTAAATAAAGTCATGTTTCCTCCCAGGACTCAGGGTGTTATTGGTTGAGGATCTATCTTGAATCGCAATGCTGGAATACCCTTCTGTCCCCAAGTATGGCGAATTGTAACTAAGTGTTATGACAAAGCTGTGGGACTTAGACTGCCTCGCTTCCGAACTGTTTAGCAAGAACTCTTTGAACACTCATCGATTATTGTGTGATAGCTGACCTTTATGCAGGCTGGCAGCGAATACACAAGCCAAGGAGCTCGACAGTTTCAGTTTTGATTTTGAATTCCTCATCCTGCGCGGCCCTCTCCAGCCATGCGCTGATTTTCGAATTCTCTATTTCTCTGATTTCAGAGCAGTTTTCGCAGATAAGGAAGTGACCGCTGTGTTCTGCGTTTGGTTGGCTGCATCCCACGTAGGCGTTCAGGGATTCAATCTTGTGAACAAGGCCCCGCTCTTGCAAAAAGTCAAGCGTACGATAAACAGTAGTCGGCGCAACGCCGCTGCGTATATCCGATAGCTTTTTCAGTAAATGATACGCCTTCGCCGGCTTGTGCTCTGACCAGACAAGTTCTAGCACCTGTCTGCGCAAGCCCGTAAACCGTTCACCCTCTTGCGCGCAGCGCACCTCCGCGCGCGCCAACGCTGTCTGTATACACGCATCGTGATTGTGCTTCAAACTGCGTTCAGTTTTCCTCTTAGGCTGACTCGTTTTGCTCATGATATTCTCGTCGCTTTAGCTTCTATCGAGGCCACTCGGGACACCACTGACAAGATCTTATAGTCACGCTACGGACTCGATTACAGTTAGAGTGATATATTATAACTAATAACGCGCACCGCGAAAGTTCTAGCAACACCTCTACCCGCCCAACCAACTGTCGCAGCACTTGAGTTTGCGCAGGAATGTATGGATAGCGAGCGCCTCGATTTGAAGGCTTTCTGGATAAAGCAGATCCTGAATATGACCTAGCGAATCGATGATGCAAAATTACCAAGGTGGCTCAAAGACCACTGCAACCTGCGCTCTAGCCTTTACTGCACACCATTCAGGCTCGAAATGCTAGGCTGCACCTTGCCAATCACTGCAATATTATCATCCACATTCACTGGCGGCTTCCCGAAGAGGATTAACAATATTCCTGACGCCGGCGCGACCACCGTCTGCAATTCTTTGCCAAAGTAATCTGTGATGACCCCCAGCTCAGTGCCTGCGGCCATTTAATCTCCAGTTTGCACCAACATATTCTTATGCCAAATACCTTCGTATTCGCTGTATACTCGTGCCCTATCTGACATAAACAGCGGATTCGCAGGCACAATAGGCTCGCCCGCGACCATGCCTAACTCTCGGAGCACACTCAGAGCTCCATCGGTGATGGGATCAATAAAGACATCATCGATGACCCCCAATTCACCAGATTCCACATCGATCGAGGGAATTCCTCTCGTGACAGACTGAGCGCTGGTGTAGATGGCATCATCAAGACTGCTGTAAGAACCGGAGAACTGCACTATTGTCTCCAGACCAAACGCCACTGCAAGGCGGCGGGACTGATCCACCACTTCAGTGCCACCAGCTTCCGCATAATAAGCTGGATAAGAGAGTCTCAAGTTTTCATTGCCATCGCCAGAATGAATGTCGATGAGATAATCCGACAGCGGCATAATCTCCTCACTTAAAGTAAACGCCATTCTCTCTGTAACTGTGCCATCGACCTTCCCGGGGAATGACCTAGTAAGGTTCTTCAAGTCATCAGGCCCGAAATAAACCGATCGCCCCTGAAATGCTGGCAGGTTGGCAATGTGAACAATAATTACCGTGCCGGCCATTGCCTGAGGATCAAGCAGTTCCGGCAAGCGCTGCATGGAAATGATCGGAGAATATTCGGAACCATGAATCCCGGCTATCAGGGACAACACGGGACCAGAATCTCGGCCATGGAATACTGTTACCGGGATAAAAGTCTCGACACCGTCCACACCACCATTGACCAGTAGTTTTCCTGAGACCCTCTCTCCTGCTGACACCTCAAGCTGCATCAGCCGAAACGGCTCCCGCAGTTCTTCACTACCGCTCTGTGCAAACGCGATAGGGGCTACCAGCGTCAAAAACCAATGGACGATAGTTTTCGAAAGGTGACGGAACTGGTACTTGGAGGCTTCTTGGTATCGGTCTCTCACCAGCATAATTCTGACCCTCTCAAGAACTCTTAGCCACTGAACATACTTCTGCTACGGTTTCTCGGTATTCAACCCAATCTGGACCCTTATGCTTAATAAGAAGTCAAACAAGGAGTATGAGAAATATACTTGGATCGCTCGCCGCTGATGCCGAAAATAGCTGAGAGAGAGGACAAATTTCTTAAGTTTCTTATTTTATTAGCCGGGCAGGAACCAAGGCCGACCGCATTCAGATGAAATCAACACGTTCAAGCGAGCAGGAAGATACCCTGCTCGCTTGCGCTACTATTAATACGCGTACCTTACCCCAACTGTAACACCACGGCCGAACTCTGGAGAGAAATTCTTTAGGAAGGAAGCGTGGTTTCGTACCTGCTCATCGAGGAGATTGTCACCCCGCGCGAACAACTTCAAATCCGATTCCCCGCCAATATCGATATGATAGTCCGCATAAACAGATACAAGAGTGTAACCATCAGTTCCAAGCTCTAACTGCGCAACATCATCCTGATCGCTTACCCGCGTAACGTGTAAGTGAGTACTCCAATCATCGCCAAAGAGGCGGAGCTCTGATCCAAATTTTGCGGCAGGAATTCGAGGCACATTCCCACCCGCATCAAGATCAGCATTTACCAGATCGCCGAAAAGACTCAGAACTGCCGTATAATTTGACTGTTCAGCTAGAGTGAAACTGACCTCGCCCTCAAGCCCGCTAAAAGTGGCATCTTGCTGCCGATAAGCCGCGATTGGAGTCCCTTCAGCCTCTTCACCCGTAATATCTAAGAAGATGTAATCACTGATAGAGTTGTAGTACGCGCTGAATTCACCGGTAACAGGTCCTGAATTCATCCGATAGCCAAACTCAATGTTGTTCGACGTCTCGCTCTCGAGCCTAGCATTTCCGAGCTCAACAAGGCCGACAGCCGCGTGAACAACTAATTGTTCTTCATCGTCATAGACCCCACAAGTGTTCTGATCGACGTTGGAAAATAATTCTTCTACAGACGGGGCGCGCTCAGAACGTGCTACCGCCAGCATCACATTGCTGCTGCCGTTGACATCATAGAGGCCACTAGCGCTTAGACTTAAGACATCATCGTCATAGGCACAGCGACCCCCAGCATCAACTTCGGCAGACTCCCATCTCAAGCCCAGTTCACCGGTGAACCGTTCATTTGTATACCTTTCAACACCAAAAATGCTGAGGTTATTAATATCAGAAGGAGCTATGAAGGCTTCCTCGCCGGTGGCGCTAAATTCGGAATTTCCGATTTGTAGCCCGTAGACGCCTGACCAATCGCCTGTTGGAGCCCGAGTCAGGAGGAAGCGCGACTCAACTCCCTCATTATTGTACAGAGTACCAACTTCTGCATCGCCATCCTCAAAAAATTCAATCTCGCTATGCTGATAATCGGTATAAGCCACTGACGCTCTGATGCTTTGAATCCAGGAGTTTTGAAAGCGATACTCGCCTTTGAAGTCATACCGATCTTGGTCAAGGTTCAACCGGATGAACTCAACCTCTTCCCCGCCATGACCGTGCTCATCTTCATGGTCGTCATCGTGATCATCGTCATGATCCTCGTCTTCGTGCTCCTCGCCATGAGCGTCGGAGTGAGTTCCCGGCGGCAATCCGTAATCGTTTTCTAAAGTGCTAACTGAAAAGCCAAAGAACCCTTGATCACCGACAAATGAAAATCCTGCTGTTCCACCTTCAGCCTCGCCGTTCGAATTACCAATAAACCCATTCGTGTTTGGCAGCTCTTCTTCGTCGTGATCGTCATGCTCGTCGTGGTCGTCGTGGCTGGCTTCCATAAAGGCCTTTGTCAGCTCCTCGAGACGTTCAACTGCCACCTCATCTATGGCAAATCCGTCGATATCTACATTGTCGTTTTCACGAGTGAACGCGTCCACGTGAAAGCCGATATTGCCTACCGACCCATCGAGGCGAAAAACCGTCTTATTTTCGTCGTTAACCGAGTTATAGTTCTGCTCCAATTGAAAACTGGTATCGCCAGACAGCTCCTCTGGAATTCGATTGTCTATCACGTTCACAACGCCACCAATCGCGCCGCTACCATAATGCAACGTCGACGGGCCTCGAACAATTTCGAGACGGTCAGCCAAAAGCGGCTCTACGCCATTTCCATGGTCCGGACTGACGTTTGAGGCATCGGTCAAAGTTAACCCGTTTTGCAACACAGCGACCCTATTCCCCGTTTGACCCCTAATTATGGGTTGGCCAACCCCGGTGCCAAACGACGCATTATTAACGCCTATTTCATTCTTGAGGGTGTCACCCAGAGAATTTGTAACCTTCTCCCTTAACTCCTCCCCCGTTATTACAGAGATTGGCATCGCAGTGTCGGCCTGAGATCGCGAGAAAAGAGACGTTACAACAATTTCATCGATCCTCGCTTCTTCATGTCGAGGCGCCTGATCTTGAGCGATGGTGAGACTTGATGCTGTGCCGAGCATAAAAACGCTGGCTAAACGAACTGGAAATAAAGTTTTCACGGGAGATCCCTCCAAACAACTTTTAAAAACTGAGCACGCAGAGACTCATAACTGTGCTGCGAATCTCTGAAAAATAACGGCGTGTGTTTTTAGACGGTAGGAGGAGCTCGGGCCCTGGCAACTGGTACGTCCAGGTAATCCCAGGCAGGAAGGACATTCTTGAAGGAGGTTGTATTGGCGAATGGGGCATCCGCCAGACTCTTGTTGACGACAGCCTCATCATCAGCGCTGAGTTTTAGACAGACATCGCAGTCAGCCTGTAGCCGCAGATTACCGTCGTGACTGTGGGACAACCCTGCCATCTGCGCCGTAAGAAACAGTAAGCACAGACAGGCAAGCAGAGATTTCGCGGCTTTGCTGCGAAGTACTGCGCCTGTCGTAGATACATACAACGGACAAGGTAGTGCTCTCATAGCCACGCGAGTATTAATCACCGGAAAGAAAGTGTCAAGCTTCAGACCTTTGCCAGTGCTGCCGAGAAAGCCTCAAGCGCAGCCAGCCCAACGACGTCTTGACCTGCCAGTGCCAATTCCTGGCGCGGAACCACCCTCAGTGACTCATCGAGTGTCTCAAGATGCTTGTTCTCCTGCGCGCGCCTCGCTGCCAGAAATTCACCCTGCTGCTCCGGAGAGCGTTTGTTGACCACCAGGCCGCCAACTGTGACACCGGCCCGGCCCAGCTGTTGATGCAGTTCGATGGTTTCGAGCACCGGCAGACGTTCAGCGGCCAGCACTATGACAAAGCTGGTGAGCTCTTTATCAGACAAGGTGTCTCGCAAGTGCCCAAATTTATGCCGTCGCCGCAGAAGGATCTGACGGATGCGGCTTTCTTTTTCCTGCTCTGCCATGTCTGCACCGCCCACGGTTTTATCCTGCATGCTGGAGTCCCCGCCGAGATCTCTGACCACCTCAGCAAAGCGATCGGCTTTTTCGCGGCGCTTGATCAAGCCCTCGGTCCATGCAGACATCATCTCCGGCAGCACCATCAATCTCGCGGTATGGCCAGAAGGTGCCGTATCGAACACAATGAGATCATACCTGCCGATCCCGTCCTGCACGATATCCGCGATGCGCTCCAGCAAGGCCGATTCATGCATCCCCGGCGCATCGCGAGACAGCGCCATATGCTTATCAATTTCTGCATGCTGAGTCACAGGCATCAGCTGATGCAGGGCGCGACTGACTTCCGTAATGTGGGTTTCAATCGATTCATTCGGATCCAGCTCTACGGCTTCGAGCCCGGCCGTGATCCGGACCGGACTGGGCCCGATTGGACGGGCAAACAAATGTCCCAGATTGTGCGCAGGGTCAGTTGAAACCAGCAAAACCTTTCTACCGGCATTGGCCGTCGCTAAGGCAGTCGCTGCCGACACGGTCGTCTTGCCGACACCGCCCTTGCCACCGAAGAATAATACCTTGTGCGAACTGGCGAGATCTAACAGCAACTGATGTGATCCAGCGGAGAGTGTTCCATACCCATTCGGGTGTGCCACTCGTGAAAGCGATCGTAAACAATCGGCAACAATTCCATCGTGTAAAAAGCCGCAGGATTTGGAATACCCATACTTTCCGCGAAGACCAGAAGCATGAACAGGTCGTCCTCGTCACGCTGGGCACGGGCGAATGAACGCCGGTAGGGTGTCACGTAATAGGCGTGCAGCCCTTTTTCAAGTTTGGCAAGCCAGCTTTTGTCTTGTTCTCTTCCCATCCGTTTTCTCATTGTGAAACGCTTTGTCTCCGCCTCGCGCTGTCAGACCCGATGCACTGACCAAGAAACTCTTGGTTGTACGCTGGTCTGCCTCCCGAGGAGCATCCGTGCCCGATACCTTTTTCAGCGCTTTCTCCCCGTTTTCTCAGGGATTGCTCCACGCTTACTCCACCCTTAATCAGCGGCCTTGAGGTCGGTTTTTCTGCGCCCGATTCAGACGAGCCTGTTTCGGGTCAAGCAGCAAAGGCCGGTAAATTTCCACCCGGTCTTTTGGCTCAAGGATATAGTTCTCCGGCGTGGGCAGCGCTTTCCCATTAAGCGGCTTTGAAAATATGCCCATCGCTGACTGATCCAGCTCTATGCCCGGAAAATGATCAACGATGCCTGACGACTCAACGGCCTCTCTTGCTGTCGCCCCCTCAGGAACCCCAACTGACAGGATCAGCTGCTTTTCAGGAGTAGCATAAGCCACTTCAACCTGAATAGTTTTAATCATCTTCCTGACCAGACACTCACGTTAAACACGGTACACCGCAGCGGCTCGCTTTACCACCGCATCGACCTGCGCGTTTGCCATGGTGGAAAACAGGGAGCTGGCCGCAACGTTGAGCAATGCGCGGGAGAAGGCAAAGTGCATCTCCAGAGACACTTTGGAGGCCTCATCACTGAGCGCCTCAAAGCGCCATGCCGCGGAGAATTCAGTGAAATCTCCTTCTATCAGCGTCATAGCGATTTTATGGGGACGCTCCAATGTGTTTCGGGTGGTCAATCGCTGTTCAACTCCGGCGGCGCCGAGTTGCAGCTCGCCCACCAGTTCACCTTCTGTCACCTCAAGCACCCGTGCCCCACGGCAACCGGGCATAAAGCTGGGGTAAGCCTCGATGTCATTAACAAGGTCAAACATCTGTTCGGCAGAGTGATTGACCAGAGCGCTGCGCTGTATGTGCTGCATGGCTCCGAGTCAACTCAGGTAGATCTGGTTAACGGTGCTCACGAAAACCACCAGCAGCACGACCGGAATCACCGTGCCCAGTGAAAAATTGATGTACTTTTCCAACCAGGACCCCGCGTAGCTGTCATCGCCAATCTCGAGTTCTTCCGTCAGGCCGCTGAACTTCCAGCGGTAGGCGCAAAATAGGCAAACGGTGAAACCGACAAAAGGCAAAATGGTTTCGTAAAACACATCAGAAACCAAATCAAAAAAGGATTTGCTCACCCCACCATAGCTGGTGAAGTTGGTAAAGAAGTCAGAAATCCCCAGTGACATGGTTGCTGGAATAGCGAAAAGGGTCAGCAACCCCGCCTGAAACAACACGGCTTTCTTCCGGGACATCCCTAACTCATCAATCCAACAGGCGATGGGTATCTCGATGATCGATACCATGGACGTGAGCGCAGCAAAAAAAACTAGGATGAAAAAGAATGCCGCGACAATACTGGCACCGACATATCCGACAGCGTCCTGCATGGAAAGAAAAATTTGGGGCAGGAAATCAAAAATCAGTCCAACGCTGCTGGTGGACAGATCATCAGTGTTGGTATTCGGATCAAATGCAAAGATAGCCGGTAAAATTAGCAGCCCGGCGCAAAAGGCAATAGCAGTGTCGGCCACTGCGACCATGCGTGTCGACTCAGCGATATTGTCAGTCCGCGAAAAGTAAGAACCGTAGGTAATGAGAATACCCATGCCGAGTGACAGCGAGAAAAACGCCTGCGAGAGTGCACCATTAACCGTGGCAAGCGTTAGCCTACTGAAATCCGGAACCAGGTAATACCGGACACCATTGAATGCGTTATCCAGCGTCAGCACAAAGCCCACCAGCGCGATCAGCATCACTGCAAGCGTTGGCATCAGCACGCGTGCCAGACGCTCTATCCCGCCCTTCACTCCGCCCAGCAGGATGGTGAACATCACCAGCAGCAAAACCACAAGATATCCGAACAGCGACGGCCTCGCCACCATCTCTCCGAAATTACCGGGCTGGGAGAGTCCCGTCAGATTTCCAGATGCGATTTCCTTGATGTAAACCACCAGCCAGACGGTGATCACCGTATAAAACACGGCAATCATGAACGGCGTGAGGATCGCCAGCATGCCGGCTAGTCGCCAGTGCAGTTGACCGCCAGACAGTTCCGAAAACGCTCCGACCGGGTTTCTGGTTGTGCGCCTGCCCATAGCTATCTCGGCCATCATCACGGGATAGCAGATAAAAGCAATGAAAAGCAGGTAGATAAAAAGAAACGCAGCTCCGCCATTCTTAGAGGCCATGACAGGAAATGCCACCAGATTGCCGAGGCCCACAGCGGAGCCCGCAGCCGCCAGGATAAAACCCAATTTTGAGCTGAACTGCCCTCTTTCCTGAGCCATCGAACCCCCTAATTCACGCAGAACTTGCTTGTTATTGGTATCGTGAACGCGCAGATTCTATCAATCGCCAAGCGGAAAGGACAATCACGGACCACTGGCAGCGCTCAAGAGATTCGCGTGCTTGCTGCCTGAACGCGCTATAATCAGCCGATGGCCAAATCCAAGAAAGCAAAAGTCCCTGACAACACAATCGTGCAGAACAAAAAAGCGCGGCACGACTATTTCATCGAGGACACGTTCGAAGCGGGTGTCGCTCTACAGGGATGGGAAGTCAAAAGTCTGCGGGCAAAGAAATCCCAGCTGACTGACACCTACGTGCTCATACAGAACGGTGAGGCATACCTGCTCGGATGCCACATCACGCCACTGGAGACGGCCAGCACCCATGTCGTGGCGGACCCTACCCGTACCAAGAAGCTGCTGCTGCACAGAAAAGAGCTTGCGCGCCTTTTCTCTGCCACGCAGCAGAAAGGGTATACCTGCGTGTGTACTAAACTGTACTGGAAGAGCCATCTGGTCAAAGCACAAATTGCGTTGGCCAAGGGCAAGCAGGCTCACGACAAACGCGCAACTTTGAAAGACAGACAGTGGAACATCGAAAAACAGCGGGCAGTGCGCCACAACAATCGTTGAACACCCATAAGCCGAGGTCAATACCATGAGTACCAATCTGAGCTCCACCAACCAACTGGCGACCTACTATTTTGAAGAAGGTATCTCCACAATCACGCTCGATGACGGGAAGGCAAACGTCATGTCGGTGCAAATGCTGGCGGAAATCAACGCGGCACTCGATGAAGCAGAAAAACGGGGCGGCGTGGTGATTCTAACGGGCCGGGAAAAGATGTTTTCTGGCGGATTCGATCTGAGTGTTTTCAAAGCCGGAGATCAGGAACAAACCTACGCCATGCTCAGCAACGGCGCGCGCCTAGCCGAACGCCTGTTGAGCTTTCCGCTTCCGATCATCACGGCCTGTAGCGGTCATGCTGTCGCCATGGGTATTTTCCTGCTGGTGGCTACCGACTATCGCATCGGCGTCGAAGGCGGCTCGAAATTTGCTGCCAATGAAGTGGCTATCGGGATGACGGTGCCGCACTTCGCCATTCGCGTGCTGCGCCAGCGTCTGACGCCCCAGCAGCTGAATAAGGCCGTTAATTTTGCCCACTACTTTTCCACAACAGAGGCCCTGCAGGCCGGCATTATTGATGAACTGGCTGACCCCTCTGAGTTGATGGCTGTTGCGAGGCAACGCGCCACTGAGGCACTCAAACTTGACGCCGGTGCGCATGCAAGCAGCAAACTGCGTTTGCGTGAAGTGTTGCTTCAGGACATTGCCCGCGACATAGAGCGCGATTGCGAAGGCTGGCGGCAGGCCGATTAATAGACGCCTCTGATACGTTCCGACTCTGCTGGCACCGGGTAATGTGCTACACTCGCGCTCTCACTGGGGGCGATTCGGATTCGACGCCGGTATCAACACCTGGGGTGCATGTCGAGAGGGTAGTAACTCTCGTTAATCAATTACTGCAACTTTATAGTTGCCAACGACGATAGATACGCTCTAGCAGCTTAATATAGCCGCTAGCGATTGCCGCCGGGATGCCTGTAAACCAGTGTTTTGCAATCGTCATATAGAACAGGATCGCGCGAGGGCCGTCTGGGGCCTGAACGCTAAATTTTTTCCAGACTCGCCCTACTCGCCCTGCCCGTCGGGTAGACGTGGGCTAACTCAATAGACGACGCTAAGCATGTAGAGCAACAGGCCGCGAACTGACGGACGGGGGTTCAAGTCCCCCCGCCTCCACCAAATATCTAAATATTCCAATATTTTGGATAGCTATAGAAAATTTTCCCCACACCTAATCCCACAATAAGATTGACCCGCGAGGCAAATAACCTCGTCATCCATAGAGCGATAATCGAAGCGTTTCTCCGAAACTATAAAGTTCTACCGAACCTCAAAGGCAGAACGAAAAGGTGCGTGGTCTTTTGATAGGGCGGGGGTCGGGATCGTGAGGCTGTAAAAGCTTTAGTAGCCGTACAGATATGCAAGAGAGCATTTTAAAAGAGAAAAAAAGCCGCCTCACCTAATACCGCGATACAGGAGGTTACAACAAGGTGAGGCGGGTCCACGTTCCTACAATTAGGCTTGGACGAATAGGGTGTGGGGACAAACCAGTAGTTTTAAACGGGAAAGCTATCAATAGTGACAAGACGTTTCCGGAATCTGCACTAGTTACAGTAGCCGTACAGATTTACTAGAGTGAATTTTTAAGCAAAAAGAAAAAATAGCAATTAGTAGCTCGCTAAATTTTATTTCACACAGGCGGTAAACCTAATTTTATTTCGAACGTACTTGGGATCACATAGCTTCAATTAAGTTGTTATCGATCGAGTTCGAAATTTGACTTACCACCGCTTTACGGCCGGAAATGACAGAAGGTTTGGAGTGAAATACCTCCAGACAGTGATCTTAAGCTTAGCTTTCAGCACACTATCTGCTGCTGAAATCTTACCTGAATTGGGTGAAGCTCTGACGGTATCCGGCACTCCTACAACCGCGCGATTCTTTGGTGGCGTGACATCGGATGGTGGCGCTTCCTACTTAAGCACGGTTAACCCTGACAAGCCGATAGACATTGTGGGTTCATGGCAACCTGAAGGAACACATATCAACACAGTCGGAAATTTGTACGTCGTAGTTCAACTTGATGAGAGCTACTATTTCCAAAATGAGAAGGGGCAATTCCAGGAATGGGACTCGGACTTCAAAACTTTGCGAGCGGTAAGGCAAGAGATCACGCTCGCTTCAGTTGAACAAATTGTAATAATAAAAGATTTCGCCCTAGGTCTAGCTGGGCTTTCTGGTAAAACACTCTTTATATACCTTGCTTATGAGGCAGCTAATGTTCCCGGCGAATTATTCTACTCCGGAACGCCGATAGCGATTTCGGTCAATTCTTCAGTCAGCGAGCAATCTCCCGCACAACCACCAAATTTATCGCTTAGTGCAAGTATTTCAGGAGGGAACCAAGATGTTTCAGACTCCGATGGGAGTTCTGGTGAATCAGTCAGTTTAAGTGGCAGTGCCTCAGACGGTAATGGTAGTGTCTTGAGCACTCAGTGGTTGGTCGGTGGTTCTGTGGTTGCGACAGGCACAAGCGCTACCCTCTCTCTTCCAGATGGCCCGACGGTAGTCACATTTCGGGTAACAGATAATGATGGCGCGACCGCAGTTGCGACAGTTAAAATCACGGTGGCCGCGCCTGCAGCACCGAACTCTTCTCCGAGTGCAAGTATTTCAGGAGGGAACCAAAGCGTCACAGATTCTGATGGAATCTCTGGCGAGCCAGTCAGTTTGAACGGCAGTGCTTCTGACAGTGACGGCAGCGTCTTGAGCACACAGTGGTTAGTTGATGGCTCTGTGGTTGCAACGGGAACCAGCGCAACCCTCTCTCTTCCAGACGGCTCGACGGTGGTCACATTTCGAGTCACGGATAATGATGGGGGAACAACAGACGCAACCGCTACAATTACCGTTGAAGCTGCAATTTCAGTTCCAAATAGCATGAAAATTTACACCGAATCTATTTCCAGTCAGATAGTCCAGGCACGCTGTGTCAATTGCCATGGAGGCATATCTGCACTCACTTTAGTGAGAAACAATGTTAATGACTATATCAACAAGAATTACGACTCGATGAAGGACTACATCGAAGGGGGCGGATCAAACAATCTTTTATCTAAACCTCAAGGAATTAATCATGGCGGAGGAGTCCAATTACAAGCTGGTTCAACAGCTCTGAATAACCTAGAGAGTTTTATAACTGCGATCGTCTCTGAGTAGGGCATGCCGCATGATCACAACGCCTACAGAAACTATTAGCCGAAATTGGATAGTTATTTAGGTAGAAAAACCGATCTACCGCCGGCTAACGGCACCAAAACCCGTGTTCTCAGGGCGTCAAACTCGCCAAATTTGGTGTTGGTTTTTCCCGCCTCCAACAATGAACCACTTTCCGAGCTTGAGGAGCTACTCACAATAGACACCGTTTCTGCACTGCTTGTGTGATACCGATTAGAATGGCCTAGATGAAGTCGTGCTGGTTGCTGCCGAGCCTCATCAAGCGTCAGCGTAACTTGATGCCTATCAGACTGGTGTTGTTTCATAACGAACACCCCCTCGACAAATTCTGCTGATGGAGTGAACGCCTAATCCTTCCAGCCAGCGGCAAAATTTATCAGGTGCTCCATCATGTCATCACCATCCCCATACTTATCCTGTTTCAAAGTTAATTCATCAGGGTATGACCACCATCAGAGACTCTCAGTTCAAGCCACACCCTTTTGGGCTCATACTATTCTTTAGCCACGCTCGGCCCCGTGGACTTTTTCTGGCCTTATTGTTATATATATCTGTCTGGTTTAGTGTCGTCAGTCATGTCGTGTGCGTCCCATCATAAAATTCACTTTTTTCAGAATTGGCGCAAGCTAGCCTGAGAAGATACTAAAACTATATATGTAGGCGAATCAGCCTCCCGCCCGCTATATTTCAAGGCGGGTGTTAGCAGCATCCTGATGATGAATTATCAGTGAAAAATCGCCAGAGACCAGGTGTTTCCCCGGCTATTGACGCCTGCCGGCGACACCAACTTAAGGTAACTTTCTACCTCTCAACGTAGCATAAATGCTATGAATATCAGCATTAACCCTATGAGAAAACTTAGTAGCTTTCCTTTTTCCGTATGCCTCGCCGCTCTCTGTCTAAGCGCCGTAAAAGCAACAGCGCAGACGACCTCCCTCAGTTTTTCGCGCATTCAGCCTGACACTTTTGGCGGCAGCATGTCGTTGTCTAATGCCTGGGGTGATTATGATAACGACGGCGATCTGGATTTGGTCGTGGTGTTCAAAACCGGCGATGTCAGGCTTTATAACAATGAATTGGGCGGATTCACTAATGTTGGGCCAGAACTGGGTCTACCCATTGGCGGCAAAGAACGGCGGGCTGTTGCCTGGGGAGACTATGACGGCGATGGATATCTGGACTTATATATCGGCAGCAATCGCCAGGGTAACGAGTTGTTTCACAACGATAGATCTCAGGGATTCACGGAAGTTACTGCTGAATTTCGATTAGGCGTTCCTGAAGTCAGCACTCGACAGATTAGCTGGGTTGATTACGACAATAACGGCACGCTTGATTTGTTTGTTGCGGATAGAGTCGGCGCCAACCTGTTATTCAGCAACAACGCAGGCCAATTTGTCGAAGTTGGCTCAGAACTGGGAATTGATGACTCACGAGCCACAGTTGGCGCTTGCTGGTTTGATTACAATCAGGATGGTTTACTGGATCTGTTTTTAGCCAATCAGGGAACAGGCAAAGACGCGCTTTACCGTAATGATGGCGAGAGCTTTACAGATGTTGCCGGGCAGCTGGACATGGAGGGCGGCACGAGAGCACGCGGCGATGGTGGTGTGGATTGTAGTATCGCGGACTTCAACAACGATGGCAATTTAGATCTCTTTGTTGCTACCTACGGGGTCAATAAGTTGTATCGCAATACTGGCAACGGTGCTTTCATTGAGGTAAGCAATTCCATGGGTATCACAGGCAACGATCACATGGTCGGCGCCAGTTGGGGCGACTTTGACAATGATGGCAGGGTTGATTTGTTTGTAGCAGGTTATCATGACAATGATGGCCTACGCACGCCACACGATCGACTGTTCCAAAATTTGGGTGAGTCCTTCAGAGAATGGAATCTCGAAAAGACCGCCCTCAATGGCGCTGACCATGGTGTGCAATGGGCAGACTTTGACGCAGATGGCGACCTGGACCTTTCGCTGACTGAAGGCTACAACATGGCAGGACGCCATCCACTTATACGAAATGAGTTGTCTGACAATTTACGCACAGCGTCTCTTTCGGTCAGCGTAAGCGATCGCAATGGAGTAATGAATCGTGCCGGCGCCGAAGTGCGAGTTTTCGATCAGCAGGGTCAGCTGCTCGGATTACGCTTAGTCACCACAGGCGATGGCTATAACAGCCATAGTAACTTGCCGGTACATCTCGGTTTACCGAATGTCGATACCGTTGATATCGAAGTAACTTTTTTGACGCCTTCCGGCAGGCAAGCGCAGCGCTATCGCAATATAAAAATTGGCGATTACCACGGCACATCTTTTGTAGTAAACCAGCGATAATTCACTAGTTGATCGATACAACGACGAGGACAAAGTTATGTTGAGGAAAGGTTTACATCTCACCATCGCGGGCATGTACATGCTATCTACACTAACAGCAATCTTTACTTCAGCTTTGATCGCTGCTCAGCAACCGGATTCACAACCACTGTTCGAATATAGTGCAATCAATCATCCGGTCATGGGCAGGAGAGGTATGGTCGCCAGTCACAATCAATTATCTAGTGAGATTGCGGCTGAAATTTTAGCCAAGGGCGGCAATGCCATCGACGCTGGTGCTGCGCTTGGCTTCGCTTTAGCGGTCACGCTGCCTCGTGCCGGCAACATCGGCGGCGGCGGTTTCATGCTGGTGCACGTGGCTGCAATAAATAGAACCATTGCCATCGATTTTCGTGAAACCGCGCCAGCTGCCGCCAGTCAAGATATGTTTTTCGATACCAATGGCAACGTTGTGCTCGATCAAACCTATCGGTTCTCTCACAAATCTTCAGCTGTTCCGGGGTCAGTTGCAGGGTTAGCGCACATCGTTGAAAACTATGGCTCCATGACGCTCGCAGAAGTACTTGAGCCCGCCATCAGATTGGCCCGGGACGGCATCGAAGTCACGTATGACCTTGCCGCTGATCTGTCCCGTAGTCAGCGCCTAAAGAACAATCCCGCCAGCTTGCGTAAATTTTATAAGCCCGATGGATCCAACTACGAAGTCGGCGAGCTCTGGAAACAACCCGACCTAGCGTGGACACTATCAGAAATTGCTAAGCATGGCGTCGAAGCGTTCTACAGTGGCAGTGTCGCCAAGAAAATCGTCGCCGATATGGAAGCGCATAATGGTCTGATCACCATGCAGGATCTGGCAGACTATGAAATCGTTGAACGCGAGCCAGTCCGAGGTTCGTTCCGAGGCTACGAAATCGCCGCCATGCCGGCACCCAGTTCTGGGGGAACGCATGTCATCCAAATGCTGAACATACTCGAGAACTTCCCACTAGCAAAAATGGGCCCAGAAAGCGCCGATGCGTTACACATAATGGCGGAAGCGATGAAGTTCTCCTATGCTGACCGCAGCAAGTATCTTGGTGACCCTGACTTTGTGGAAGTGCCGACAGAGATTCTAACCAGTAAAGAATACGCCAGTGACATTGCCGCTCAAATCTCGATGAAGCGCGCTTTAACACCTGATGAAATAGCGCCGGGCAACCTTTCCATCTATGAAAGTGATGAAACCACTCACTATTCTGTGGTGGACGATGAAGGCAACATGGTTGGCAATACTTATACCCTAATGTTTTCCTTTGGTTCAGGTGTTGTGATTGAAGGCACCGGTATACTAATGAACAACAATATGGGCAACTTTACGCTGCGCTCCGATATCCCCGATGCTTTTGGCTTAATGGGCAGCGAGGACAATTTGATTCGCCCGAACCGACGCCCAGTCAGCTCCATGTCACCGATATTGGTTTCCAGAAACGGCCAACCGATTCTAATGACAGGGAGCCCAGGGGGGGCCAAAATCATCAGTGCAAATATGCAGATGGTTCTTAATGTTGTTGAGTTTGGGATGAATATCGCTGATGCAGCGGTAGCACCTCGAATTCATCATCAGTGGAAGCCTGATGTATTGGAAATTGAAAGTGGTATCAGCCCAGACACAGTCTCTCGATTAATTGATCGGGGGCAAAATATTAATTTCAGTCAGCGCAGCGCCGGTATGGGAAGCTTACAGACGGTCATGTGGTTAAACGGCGTATTCTATGGATACTCAGACCCAAGACGACCGGGAGCTGGAGCTGTCGGAGTGGATTAATAACTTCAGTCGATGACTTATCGCTAAAAGCGGGTCTCACAACACTCCTGAATGGAAATCGGGCCCTCTGGCGTTTTTAACTCTTGGTAATAATCTTTCATTCGGCCATCTGATGAAGCAACGCCATGTCGAACGCCTCGAACTGGTCATCATTGCTGAAACTGGGCATGCCGTCGGTCTGGAGAACCCCCATTAGGCGCTCGCCGCCGTTGTAAGCTTCCTGGCTCGAAACCCAGCCCACTGAAGCTACGGCAACACGGGCCTCTGCAGCATCGGGCTCTTCATGATTGCACCGATCCAGCTCATGATCGGACTGTCATGATCCAGCGCGTTAGTTTTATCGTTTCCCAAGTATGCAGTTGAAAGTAACCTATGACAATGTCGCGCGGACGCTGGCCGTTCGGACAGGCATCCTGTTAATCATTGCCGGGTTCGTCCTCATCATAGGCTGTGCTGTAGGCACGCTCCAGTTTTCAACTTTCGAAGTTGCTGGGCATTCCGGGATACGTTCTTTAGCGGGGCTGGCCGTTTTTGGCTGTATGCTGGCTGCTTTAGGATCACTTGAGTAGGAAGAACAAATGATGTTGAAGCAAGCGGACGTTTTCATTCTCCTCGCGGTGGGTATCTCTTTCGCGGTGTCAGGGTTTCTCTGGTTCTCTGGCCAAAGAGAGGAGGGGCTGTTCACCGCTGTGTGGGTGCCCTCGATTCTTTGCTTTGGAATCTACTTCAAACTGATAGTCATCGGAGCGAAACAAAAATGAGCGACCAAATTCTTCTCGGAGTCGCGGCGCTGGTGTTCACTCTGATGATTACTGGATTATTCCTCACCCTGCGGAGCGCCGGTAATTGGCAGGATCCCAGCCAGGATAAAGATAGCTTGCAATAAGCGGGGCCCGGTCAGCGCCATGAAGTACTCAGTTTTCGAGATCGGCGAAAAGTCGATTCTGCTATTCATCGGTATCGGGGCATTCGGCGCAGCGGCCTTACAGGTTGCCGAAACCTTCCGGACACTCAGCTTTGAAATCGAGCAGCTGTTTATCCTCTTTATCTACGCAGAGGTCATCGGCATGGTCGGAGCTTATATTTCTTCTTCACGAATACCGCTGACTTTGCCGATTATCATCGCCATTACCGCCCTGTGCAGACTGATAGTCATGCAAAGCAAGGAAACCGAAGCGCTGTTGCTGATCAGCGAGTCGACCTCGATTTTGCTGCTTTCCGGCGCGGCCTACATCATGTCCCTCAAAGGCAAGATCAGCCTTGAAAAACTGAAGGAACTGCAGAATCACGATCCCTCCTGATGGTTGGGTGACGCCCGCCGCGCGAAAATGCCTTGATCGCCCCCCAAGCCGCCAGTATCTCAGCTTCTGCAGAAATTCGGCTGCCCTTTACGGGCGGATATTACGAGGCTCCGGGCGCTGTCCCCGGGTAATCTGAGCGCAGTGATTACACGTTATAGGTGTATCCCAACGACAAGACACAGCCCGCTGATGCGGCAAGCCATGGAGTGACCTGTGTTCCTGCGCCGTCACAGCCCCTGTTTAAGCTTTTTTACTGGCCTCTATCCGGTTTGCCTGATCATCCTGCTTGGCCTCGGGCAGGCTGCCAGAGCCCAGAGCCCTGAAGACGAATCACTTGAAGATTCAACGGTCGTTTTTGAGGCGGAATTCTTCAAACAGTTTCAGCCAGTCTCAGTCAACGACATGATTGACCGCATCCCGGGCATCGGCCTGGCGCTAGGGCGCGGTGGCGGGGGAGGCCGCCGAGGTCTTGGCGGTGGCGGCAACGAAATTCTGATCAACGGCCAACGAATTACCGGAAAATCAAACGGCAGCCGCGATCAGTTGCGCCGCATCGCGGCCAGCCAAGTGCGATACATCGAGATTATCCGCGGGACTTCCGAGGAGATCGACGTCAGGGGGGGCAGTCAGGTCATCAACATCGTTCTGGTCGAATCAGCCTCACGCTCCAGCCTTGCCGCTGAAATCAACGCTGATCTGATTCAGGACGGCACCGTGGCTCCGGGCGGTCGATTCTCCTACACCGGCCAGAGCGGCCAGTTCAACTATCTCTTTGCTGCCGAATCAGAGCCCAGATACCGGGCCAACGACACCTTTGAGGCCAGCCGTGATCCGGCCGGCCGGCTGCTTGAGGTTCGTGAAGAGCGCATCATTCGCGATCAGAACGATCTGCAGGCAAGCATGAACCTCGGCTATCAGTTTGAAAACAGCATTGTGCAGTTCAATGCTCTGCTGGGACAGACGAACCCGCCCACCGATGTCAGTCGGACCATTACCGATTTTCGCGGTGACACGGTAGACCAGCGCAAGGTGCGTGAGGGCAATCAGTTTGATCGCGATAACTGGGAAATTGGCGGTGACTACGAGTACGATTTCAGTTCAGGCGCCACCTTTCGTGCGCTGTTTCTGGTCAATGACGCCGAAAGCGATTTTGTTCGGGAACGTTTCGATTTGCTGGACGCCGGTGACGACAAAGACCTGTTTCTGAGAAGTCTGGGCAGGGACCGGGAACGCATCATCCGGACCAGCTATACCTGGGACCTTGTTCCGGAACAGGCCCTTGAACTCGGCGTTGAAGGCGCGCAAACCATACGCAACAACGGACTGCTGGTTGGCTCGCGCTATGGCAGCAGCGCGCCGTCAGCAGCTACCGGCAACCTGCCTGCCGCACAACTCGACAATGCCTTTTCCGAAATCGAGGAGATGCGATACGAATACTTCGGTATTCACAACTGGCAGCTCAGCGAACGCATGGCGCTGGAGAGCCAGCTGATCTTTGAAGATTCAACCATAACGCAGTCAGGAGATGTCAATAATGCGCGCAGCTTCAGCTTTTTGAGACCGCGCGTGGACTACCGATTCGACATCACGCCAACCATGCAGCTTCGGGCCACTGTTGAAAAGGAAGTCTCGCAGCTCAGTTTTTCTGATTTCAGCCTATCGCAGGACAACAGCGATGATGATCAGAATATTCAGGGTGGCAATCCGGACGTCGTTCAGGAGCAGACCTGGCGCTACGATGTGAACTTCGAATACCGTCTGCCGGAAGGGCTTGGGGTCATCAATACCCAGCTGTACTACCGAGATATCGAGGATGTCATCGGCCGGATCGACGTCTCTGCCTCGGAAGAGAATCTGCTGTCCGCCCGCGGCAATATCGGAGATGGCAAAAGATACGGTATCAATGTTGAGGCCAGCTCAAAATTGACCTACCTCGGCCTGCCAAATGCGCTGGCGACTCTCCGAATGGGCGTGGGAGATTCGTCTGTCGTCGACCCATTTCTTCTGCGTGAACGTCGGATGCGTTATCCTGGACGCTGGTCTACCCGCGTCAGCTTTCGTCACGACTATCAGCCCTGGAACTTCAGCTACGGCTTGAATTACAGCTGGTCCGATCAACAGGGGCTGCAGCGCGTCAACTTTGATCTATTCGATACGGAGCGCGATTCAGAAGAGTACAGCCTGTCATTTTTTCTGGAAAAAAGGGCCTTCAATGGCGTAAACTTTCGGTTCGATATTCAAAATGCCAATGACAGAGAGAACTGTCGCGTACGTACCCGCTACGATGGTCGCATCACCTCCGGCATTATTGAGGAGATAGAGAATTACTGTCGCACTGAAGGGGTTCGATTTGCCTTTCGGGTCAGACACACATTCTGAGGGACAGCACGCTATCTAAAGCTCCAGGCTCGAGCAATGCTTGCCATCAAAGAGATGAGCAACAGAATTCACAGGGAGAGCCGCATTGCTGACAGCGCTTGAAACGACCTCTCTGGCGATCTGGGTCGGAGAATCTCTCTGGGCCTACCCCGCCCTGCTCGCCTGCCATATCGTCGGCCTCGCCATCGTGGTTGGACTGCTGAGTATGCGGGATTTGAAACTGCTTGGCTTTTTCCAAGAGGTGGGTTTCCGGATATTTTCTGATCTGATCCCACTGGTTATCGCTGCATTTTGCCTGAATGCCCTGTCGGGCTTCTTGTTGTTCAGCTCTCAGGCCAGTTATCTGGCAGGCAGCGTCCCTTTTCTGGCTAAGCTCGTCTGTATAGCCACCGGACTAAGCTGCGCGTTTGGCTTACAGAAGCGTAGACTAAAGCTATCCACTGAGGGCGCAGAGGCACTGACCCCCGACTTTTTGACGCGGATACTTGCTTGCCTCTCCCTTTCAGCCTGGGCCGGCGCCATCATCGCCGGCCGCCTGATCGCCTATCTCTTTTAGTCTCATGTGGTCTTCTCTCGCGAATTTTGCCGACGGCAGTCCAGTCAACCTGTGGATTCAGAACACTTATTGGCTTTGGCC
The DNA here is from genome assembly GCA_902537815.1 of uncultured Pseudohongiella sp. GTDB lineage: Bacteria > Pseudomonadota > Gammaproteobacteria > Pseudomonadales > Pseudohongiellaceae > UBA9145. Next base: position 28,019 of record CACBCS010000013.1, read on the forward strand.
GGTGATGGAAATCATTCATTTTCTCGGGCTGGCGCTGCTGTTTGGCGGACTGCTGGTCGTTGATCTGCGCATGGCTGGCCATCTCAAGGGAGTGACACCGATTTCCACTTATCAGCTACTGCCGCTGGTACTGCTGGGCTTTGCTCTGAATCTCATTACCGGAATCCTTTTCTTTTTTGGTGACCCGGGTCGCTATTCAATCAACATCGGCTTCCAGCTCAAGATGATGCTGATCGGCCTTGCCGGCCTCAACGCGCTGTTCTATCACTGGCGCGTCAGTCCGACCCTGGTAACTTGGGACGGGACAACCACACCTCCACGACTGGCAAGGTGCGTAGCCTATGTGTCACTAGCCTGCTGGTTTGGGGTACTGCTCACTGGCCGCCTGATCCCCTACGTGGGGACCGGCTGACCACGACCATTGAGGATCAGTCGTATTTGGAAGGATAAAAGCGGACGGATGTACGGGAGGCTTCAGGGTCACAGTCATAAGGCTGCAATCGATAGTCCGGGCCCGAGGGCAACCATCTGGTTGTGTATGAGGTTGGCTCCTGCAGGAACATCGGATCTGCGACCGTCAGCGTGAGCTTGAGTTCCTCACCTTCCCGCCAGTAGCGTTCTGTCACGACTTTCTGTGCAGAAGAGGGAATGCCGTTGTAGTCATCGAACCCGGCAATGTCAAAGACAAAATGGGTTGTTGTGACATACAGGGATCCATCTTCGTAGTGGCCGACGGAAAATCCCTGCAGGCTGAAATCAGTCGCCTTGGGTTCTCGCCCGTCAAGCCAGACGGTTCTCAGCTGATCATCTTTCTCGTAGCGGAACAGTACCCGATCCGGCCACTGGGTGACCTGCATGGCATAGGGGTCGTACTGAATGGCCGGCGAGGACGCCGGCTGGCAGTCATACTTCGGCGCCATGGTTTCTTCCCAGACTTCCTGATAGGCCAGCGCGCGCGCATTGAGCTTGGGAAAATTATCTTCACCCCAAGGCACATCCACACCGTTGACAGGACGCACACTGAACCCCCCGTCCCAGATGCCGCTCAGGTCTGGGATGGTCTCGTCATTCTGTGCGCTGATCCAGGAAGCATTAAAGATACAGGTGCTGAACAGCAGGACACCGCCCGCCAGTTTTTCGGAAACTTGCATGTGTGGACCTCTAGTTACTGTCGTCTTCACGAACGCGACCACCCTCCAGAACAGGTCGACCGTCTTCGCGTGTCATGCGCACGCAGCAAAGGCCGTTCGTGCCCTCTGCCCGAGAGCGATTTCCCGCGACATTCACAGTCATGCCCACCGCGAGCGTTTCCGGCGTCCATCCGACCCGACGCAAGCTGACCGGCGCACCCAGTTCAACCTGCCACTCTACCGCGTTTCCGCCCTCATCAGGGACGTCCAAAAAGAGAAAAGCATGGGGGTTTCGAAAAACGAACCGGGTAATCGTGCCGCTGATCTCGACACGGTCTTCAGAGTCATAAAACGGCGCGCTGGCGTGATGGGCGATAACCGGCGCACCGATCAGAACCATTAGAGCAAGACCGGAGGCAATCAGTACCTGGCGATTCATCAGTATTTTCTCCTGTTAGACATTCCGCAAAGCCTGCTTACGCCAGAGGCTTGATTCGGAATCTGAGCTTTGAGTGAGTCCGAGGACTCGTGTTTTTATTGGCATCGGCTACACTCTCCGGCACGCCTTGTCGCTCTGCTGCCTTCGGCTTTACTCTGCGCAGGCCAGTGCAAATTTATGCAATCCGGATCAGTCTGTCAGATACCTCAGTACAGAGTATGGCGTATCTTATAGGCAGTCAATTCGCCTTCGAAGCAACGTTCACACCGACCTCTAGCCGCGAACCAATTCCACCGGCTGTCCATGTGGTGTCGCCAGGTAAGCCTCTCTCCAGGCCTGCACTCTCTGCGCCAATTCACCGGCCCCTGACAGACCCTTGGCGATGGCAAGCTGTTCAAGCGCAGCCAGCCAATTCTGATAGTAACTGTCACGTCTGTCTTCTTTTGCTTCCATCCGCTCGCTGGTCTTTTCACCCTCGTCTTCACCCGCGTCTTCAGCTACCGCCTCACTAACCCGTTGAACGACCTCCTCCACGCCGCCCGGATGCAGATCCCGGCGGATCGCTTGAGCCAGGGCGTCAGACCACTCGTCCCAGCTGAAAACGCCGCTTTCATGCAAGGCAATCACAAGACTGAAGGCCTGTGCTTCCCAGGGCTCCTTGAAAACCGGCTCACCGTTTTCGGTGGGTTGGTCAGGAAATAGCGACATCAGCAAATCTCCTCGAGATAAGGTTCCCACAGATCGACATAAACCGATTGGGAAGAGGATTCTGAGCCCCACAATTCAGTACCTTCGAAGCGGACGCAGTAGAGATGCTCGCCAGCTCGCTGCCCCGTGGCATTCTGATCCGGATAAATATGCGTCCCATGGTGGTCCACCACGGTTCCGCTTGCACCCTGCACATAGGTCGGCGCGCGTGTGTGGCCAGAACGCTGACATCTCGCGACCCGAACGCGATCCCCGGACCGAAACCGGGGCTGCGTCGAATCAGGCAGCAGCGTCGGTCCCCCTGTGCGCAGAATTTTTCGAGCAGCCGGCGCATCAGGCACCTGAAAGCATTGAGCATCCTGTTCAATTCGCCCCACCAGATCTTTTTCCGCGAGTAACTTTTCCAGACCTACCAGCCAGTTTTCATAGTAGCTGTGCATCAGATAGTCCCCAGGGTGCTGACGCTCGCGGGCATGCCGTGATTCATCAATGTTCCACTGACCCAGCATGCCTGTTGCCAGCGTGAGCGCAAAAATTCGACGCTCCCATTCCGCGTGGAAGAGCGGCTCTTCGCTTTCCGGCTCGGCATTCACAGAGCCAAAACCCTGTCGGCCACCCAGATCATGGCCGCCGTTCATTTGACCCCCCACCACTGTGCCGGACCAGTTCGACGCCAATCATGCTGTTGCGAGTCACCAGAGCCTGCAACTGCGACTCGCTCCAACCCTCGGTGCCGAATGGCCGCTCAGGCAGAACCAGATAGCGCATCTCGGAGGTGGAGTCCCATACCCGAATGTCCGTGTGCTCCGGCAACACCGTGCCGAATTCGGAAAGCACCGCGCGTGGCTCACTCACCGCTCTGGCCCTGTAAGGCGCTGATTTGTACCAGACTGGAGGCAACCCGAGCAGCGTCCAGGGGTAACATGAGCATAAAGTGCAGACCACCAGATTATGAATGTCCGAAGTGTTCTCAACCACAGTGAGATGCTCCCCCTGTCGGCCAACGTAACCCAGATCAGCAACCGTTGCAGTCCCATCCGCCAGCAAAGCCTGTTTAAAAGACAGATCCGACCAGGCCTTTGCCACCACGTGAACTCCGTTTTTCGGACCGACCTGATGCTCATAGGTCTCAATGATGGCGTTCAGAGCATCCTGCTTCACCAGCCCTTTTTCGAGCAACAGGCTTTCGAGCGCTTTCACGCGAAGCTCGAGATCTGAAGGCGGATCGGTATGATCGTGATCGTGTGACATAGCTGGCAGGCTCCACACAGCGTCAGGCTGTTTTCCAGAAGGGCTAGCCGTCATCTCGCCCGTTTCACCCACAGATCAAGGTTGTCACACCGCAGCTTCCGACTCAAGCCGAGCGCTGGATCTATCATTGAATTACGCATGAAGGAATAAACTGAAGCAAAACAAGCCTTGCAAGCTGGGCGTCTTGCTCCCACCATAATGAGTTGATACCAAACGCTCTCGCGATCCGGTTGATTCGACTGTAACAACGAGCAAATCCATGACCCGCCCCGTTCTGATTACCGTAGCCCCCAACGGCGCCCGAAAACTCAAGCAGGATCACCCTGCGCTTCCCATCTCACCGCAGGAACTGGGCGCCGCGGCAGCCTCATCATTGCATGCGGGGGCCGCCATGCTCCATCTTCATGTAAGGGACAAGGCGCTGCAGCACAGCCTCGACCCTGAACTGTATCGTGCGGCCATGGCAGAAATCAGACGTCAGGCAGGCGCGGAAATCATCATCCAGATCACCACCGAAGCGGTTGGAAAGTTTCAACCTGAGGAACAAATCGAGAGTGTGAAGCGGACCCAGCCGGAAGCGGTCTCGCTGGCCATTCGGGAGCTGATTCCCGAGCGCACCTATGAGTCAGCGGCGGCAAAATTTTTCCAATGGCTGTACCGAGAACATATCGCACCGCAGTGGATTCTTTATGACCAGAATGACATCGAACAGTTTAAGTCATTTTGCGCCAGAGGGCTGATCCCCGATGAGCTAGTGCATGTGCTGCTGGTACTTGGCAGATATCATCAGTCTCAGCAGTCAGACCCTGCCGAATTGGAAAAGCTGATTCTGCATGTGGACCCGAACTGGTTCTGGTCAGTGTGCGCTTTCGGTTCTGCAGAAAGCCGGTGCATGAAGAGCGCAGTGGCGCTGGGTGGCCACTGCCGCGTGGGTTTTGAGAACAACCTTGAGGTGTCAGCCGGCAGCCTAGCGGATTCAAACACCGAATTGGTCGAGTCCACTGCAGAGGCGATCATGGCCTCGGGGAATACTATTGCCGATGCCGGGACAGCCAGAGAGCTTTTTCAGATCTCGCGGCGCCAGTAGAAAGGTGCGCCGATCAGTGGGGGCGAACAGAAAACCGGTAGCCCGCACCGCGAACCGTTTGAACGAGCTTGGCATAATCAATCGCGGTGTTTTCGATTGAAGATAAAGCCTTGCGCAAACGACGAATGTGGACGTCAATCGTGCGCTCTTCAAGGTAGACGTTGCCGCCCCAGACAGCATCCTGAATATGATCCCGACTGAACACCTTTTCCTGATTCAACATAAAAAACTTCAGAAGCCGAAACTCCGTGGGACCCATTTCAAGCGGTTTATCCTCAATCGAGATACGATGACTGGTAGGGTCAAGCAGCAGATCAAAGACCTGTAACGCTTTGTCTTTTTGCCGGCCGTTGGCCCGGCGCAGGACCGTTTTGATACGCGCTACCAGCTCGCGCGGTGAGAAAGGCTTGGTGATGTAGTCATCAACGCCTTCACTCAGGCCCTGAACTTTGTTGTCTTCAGTGGCTTTGGCAGTAAGCATGATGATGGGAATGTTTGCCGTTATTTCGTCACGGCGTAATCGGCGAGCTAATTCAATACCGCTGCCTCCGGGCAGCATCCAATCAAGAAGGACCAGATCCGGTTTGTTATCAATTACGGAGATATGGGCCTCGTGCGCATCAGCTGCACTGATCGAACCGAATCCTGCCAGGTCCAACGTGATTCCGACCATATCTCGAATGGCAGCCTCATCATCTACTATAAGAACAGTGGACTCGCTCATAATTATCGCTCCATTCTCAAGCTATTCTCGGACGGTGGGAAGCAACTCGCCGGAGGTTCGATGTCACAGTTCACACCGATTAGAGTGTGGAAAATACAGCACAAAAAACAGGTCAGAACTCACGGCGGTTTAGGCCCCTATTGTTGACCATTCTATCCATACTGTGCGCCTTCGGGGTCAAGCAGACTAGAATGAGTAATCCAATTGAAAACTGAACTCTCGGCCCTTGTTATAGCCAAAATTCACGTAGCCGGCTTGTGTGATCTCATTACGTTGGTCCGTTAGATTTTTCGCTTTCAGGGTCATTGCCAGATCATCGGACAAATCCCGAATAAATACGAAGTTAAGCTCGCCAAATGGCTGCTCGACTAAGTCAGGCGCGGTCTCTATTCCGACCTCGTAGATTCTCTCACCATAGTAATGATAAAGAAGCGTAGCGGTTGTGCCTGACATTGGCTCATAACCAAATTGGAAATTAAACAGATAGTCAGACTGCCCCTGCAAAGGCCTTGAAGAAGACGTCAATACCCCAAGGTCTTTCTCGGCTATGGTGACTTCCGAATCAATCACGGACGCATTAGCCTGAACGTAGAAGTCTTCACCGATGCCATTAAAAAATCCATCCCCGAGAAAGTCGAGTCGCTTGTAGACTTCAAACTCTGCACCAGCATTCTCGGCGCCTTTAGCGTTAATATATGTCCCCGCTCTCTGAGTACTCCCCACGATTGAGGCCTCAATCGGATTCGTGAACTCTTTGTAAAATAACCCTGCCGACACATAGTCACTAAACCCAAAATACCATTCCCACCTGAGGTCAAAATTCTCTAGCTCGGTAATTTTAAGATTCGGGTTGCCTATAACATCCCGGCCATTAATTGGATTCGTGAAAGCGGCAGGCGACAACTCGCGAAAATCCGGCCTCGAGACAGTCTGACTGTAACCCAGCCTGAACTGGTGGTCGCCCGCAATGTAAGTCAGGCTCGCGGACGGCAGTAGTTTATCAGTCTCCTGAGAAGCTCGAGAGCCAATACCTGGTCTAAATAGATCAAACGTATCGACAAGCTGCTCAAATTTTTCCTGCCTGCCACCAAGGGTGAACCGCAATCTATCATCGAAATTAAATTCTACTTCGCCATACACCGCATCAAGAGTATTCTGAGCCTGATAATTATCAGTCGGGCGGGTTATTTCGCGAATCGTAAAGCCATTAGAGACAATATTAGCCGGCACGAGTATTTCTTCCAGCGGCCTCAGAAGCAGTTCAACGTCGTTTGCCGCTGCACCCGCGAATGCGAAGCCAAACCTACGGATCTCAGACTCTCTCTCTTTTTCGACACGCATGTATCCCGCTCTGGTGGTAATAGTAGAGCCAGCAGGACCACCGTAAAACGTCATGCTCAGATCAAGGCCGACGTCCCGAACTTCATCGTCGAGGGTGCTCCAATTCCTGAGGTTACCATCGACCCTTGAAGAAAATTCGCCATTATCGCGCCGGTATATGCGCTCGTCGGGAGCATCCCGCTCCGCATTAATCTTGCTTAACCGCCAATTTACGGTAAGTTCGTTTAACTCTGGGAAGTAATGATCACCCTGTATCTGGTTGGAAAATAGTTCACGTTCGATCCATCTGGACTCATTAAGTTCAACGTCCAATGAATCCTCCACAAACCCTGTGGCGCGCCCAACTAAATTGTCTGTTTTCCTGAGGACCACAGACGTGAGACGGACGTTGTGGTTGAAGTTAAAGTCTACACCTGTAGTAAAGAGGCCGCTTGTGTCTATGCTGTGCTCTGTTCCCGTCCATGTCAGACCGTCGAAGTGCATCAATCCATCGGTGCCTGGAACCCAACTGTTTCGCTCAATAACGTCAGTGTCCCAGCTGTTTGAGTAATTAACTGCGGCCAAGTAGTTTATCTTCGCACCGGAGTCCCCGATATCGTGAAAATTTCCGGTTGAAAGCGTTAGTGAGGCGTTGGGAGGAAGTTCCTTTAACTCAGGAGTGTATTGATTATTGAAACTTCGGCCTACCTCGTCTAGCTGCTCTTGAGGAATACCGACTTGGGAGAACGGGCTGTATTTTCGGAGTTCTTGACTATTGGCTGTCGCATTCTGCAAGGCAGTAGACTTGTCACGCCACCCATCATCTATCCCGAGCCAATCGGTGTCTCCACCACTCATATGCAAACCATCTTTGAATGCGACGTTCTGAACCATGCCGGTGGATCCTGTCACATTGAAAAAGAACTCATCTGTAGATTTCTTCGTCCGCATTTGGAGAACGCCACCACCGAACTCACTGGGGAACCGTGCCGAATAGGTTTTTTGGACAAGCACGCTGTCTAGAACCGCCGTGGGAAAAAGATCGAGCGGAACGACTCGGTTGATGGGCTCTGGGCTTGGCAGGATCGCTCCATTCAACAGCGTCGTTGAATACCTCTCACCCAGACCTCGGACGTAAACATATTTACCTCCCACGGTGGAAAGACCCGCCACCCGCTTAAGGCTCTCAGCAATATTAGCGTCACCAGTACGGGTAAACTCTTCAGAGTCAACCACATTGGCAACGGCATCCGTAGCGCGCTTCTCGTCAGGCACGAACCGGCCAATGACAGATATTTCCTCAATCTGTTGCGAGCCGTCTTCGTCTGCTAGTTGTGCTTGCGCGGAGAATATAGGAGCGAAGATGGCAAGGAGTGCGCATCGTTTAAGGTTAATCATGAGTGGAGCCTTCGGAGTGACGAGTTCGGAAGGCATAATATGTATTTTTTGTGACAAAAAAGTGACAAAAACCAACCATTTTGAATCCGATTGACTTGCGCCTCAGAGAAAAAACGGGGGAGCGCTAAACGCTCCCCCAAGGATATCTAATGCATGATCAGACTAGTCGTAATCGTAAGACCATCCTTTAGTCCAATCGGAGGTGTCATCCTTTACTCCGCCAATATAATCAACTGCATCAAAGAATGTCCCGAGACCAGTTGCTGCAGTCTTGGCGTTGATCAATGACCCATTAGTCCAACCATTCGGGCCCCCGAGATCAACGGAACCGGAGGTTGTTCCAGTTTGAGCTGCAAACCAATCGGCAGTCGTGAATGTGCCGCTTCCTGCAAGCGCTGCCGCACAGGCAGTTGTTATGTACGAGCGGTCCATTCTCAATGTTCCATTGAGAGTCGCAGCTGAGGATCCGGACTGAGAGAAAGTCTCATCACCCGCTATCAGGATGCAACCTTCGGTTGATGCAATCTCTCCTCCAACGACTGAATTATACATCTGCATAGCGGTTCCCGCCTTGAGCTCGAATGCGTGGCCGCTGCTCTTTTGGGTAGTGCTAGTGATGCAAGTTAGGTTTGAGATTGTGGGATTGGAGCGCGGAGTCGCGATTGGGTTTGCACCAAGGTTATCGGCCTCAATACAGTTATCTCCAGAGGTGGTGTGCTTAATCACTACGTGTTGAAGGTTACCAGTCCAACCGTTGGTCCAATCAAGAGCATCGTCGTCTTGACCTGTAATCAGAATGTGCTTCGCATTGACCGTCCCGCCGTAGAACTCGATACCATCATCAGCTCCATTGTGGCTGTGGATATAATCGAGTGTCGTTCCGCTTCCGACTGCGTGCAACGAAATAGTGTTCAGTTCGTCGTCAGCGGTAATCGGATAGCCAGCATAACGAATCTGTACGTATGTCATCGAACCACTGTTATCTTCATCATTCGGGCTTGTACCGCCACCATATTCGCCCGTAGAGCCTTCGCCCTGCGCATATCCGCTGGCGGTATTCTGAGTAGCAGACCCATTAATCGCTACACCACCCCACAGACCTCTGGCGTTTAATACGTCGAGCGAACCATCGTCCTGGCTGGACGTCATAATAATCGGTTTCTCTGGAGAGCCATTAGCAAAGATCTTGCCGCCGCGGCTGACTACGAGAGCAGACTGACCACCCTCAGAGATTATGCTTACGCCGGGGTCAATGGTAAGGCTCACCTTATCCTTGAATGCGGTATTCACGGTATTATTACCAACAAATACGGTACCCGAGAAAAAGTAGGCGTTGTTGGCAGTAAGATGCATGTCCGTTGTAATCGGATCGCCGACTGGGAGGTTGCAAACTGGCTTTCCGTTATAAGTAGCGGCGTTTTCAGTGGTCCCGGCCGGGCATCCACTCGGAGTAGTGCCGATTGCTACAGAAGCCGCGGTTGTGTTGTACGTGATGGTCGAAATGTCTCCACCGGTGTAGTACCCAACGTAGGCCTTGAGCGACGCACCCGTTAGGTTCGTATCGGTCCCGATGAAGTTGTCGACGATAGTAATGTCTTCGGACGCTGTCAGAGTCTTCGTCTTGTAAGGTTGGACGTTAGTTAAGTCTAGTGGCACCCAGATTCCACCGGACAGCAAATTGAAAGTCCCGACGCCCGCTACTTCAAGCGCAACAACGATAGAACCAGCCTTGCCGACATCTGCGGCCTCGGGCTTTATCGTTGCGACGAGATCGAAGGAATCAGCGGCGGGCATAACGGCCTGGTACGAAGCTTTATTGTTAAGCGTTCCACCAATCAATATCTCCGCACCCGTTTTGGGTCCTGTGAGTGAATACGCGGGAGGCTGTGCAGCCTGCGTGGCAGCAGAGGCTATTGCCAAAGCAACGCCACTGGCGATAGCACTCAGCTTTGTCTTAGTAGCTTTCATGTGTTCTCCTGTCCGGTACAACGTGGTTAAAAAAGAGTAGAGATGGTATTCCGCTTGTATTTCATTTCTGAGACCAAATCGTTTCACTTTTATGACAAACACAATGGGCGCGATCTTTTCGTTATTTCCAATAATTCTCGCTAGGTCTTAAACTCCACCACCGACACAAATTTGAGATAAAGTCCAAGACTCTGATGAAAACCAATTCTTCAACAGAAAATCACGCTCTACGCGTCAAAGCTCAACCGATAGGGATCTTTGAGACTCCGATCGCCTATGGGAGACTGAAAGACGCTGATGAAGTCATGAAAGAATTGGAAGTTGCAATTAGAAAACGCAAAACCATATCAAAGGGGCTTAGTCGATCTAACCTGGGTGGCTGGCACTCCGAAAGCGACATGCTCGAATGGGGTGGCCCTGCGGCACACAGGCTTGCTGAGGCCGCAATCAACATTGCCAAGCGGATGAGTTACTTTGAGGAGTCCTCGGCCGAGGACCGCCGGTGGCTAGTGCGCATGTGGGCAAACGTGACCCCTGAAGGTGGGCTGAATCTTTTACATAGTCATCCAGGCAACCTGTGGGCTGCCGTGCTCTACATTGATATGGGTCATGAGACCGAGCAGGAATCCCGCAACGCCGGAGGAAGCTTATACCTGGAAGATCCGAGATTTCCGATGGCCGCGATGCGTGACACGGCCTTTAGAATGCGGGGCGTCGACGGCCAGCCCCAGCAGTACCAGACAGAAATTGAGCTCCAGCGTGGGAATCTGATCGTGTTTCCGGCATGGCTGCAGCACGGAGTGCGGCCGCACACTGGTAAGAGGGACCGGATCTCCGTAGCAATGAATATTGACGCGGTAAGAAAAGACGTAGGCCGCTAAGCTGAGCTGCGGGGATGGTTTTATCGGCGAGTTCACCTTCAAGCCGCTAGAGGGCTGAAGGTGACCGTTCTAGTAAGAGCCTAGTATGCAGCTGCTGAGGTCGCGCGCCGGAAGCGGTAACGGATAAACGGATTGAGCAAGCGGGCCAGGCCCTTGGTGAAGGTCAGCGGACTGTCCAGAACGGCAAAGCAAAGGCATCCCTCTTCACTGGCCGGCTGATGCAGATCCTTAGCAGTTCGTACGACAAAGTCAGCGGGCTTGTAGTGGCCCAACTCGTCCTCAAAGCTGCCATCCAGCACCAGCGTGACCTCGTTACCCTGATGTTTGTGCACAGGCACCTGACTGCCGGGTTTCATATACAGGAATTCGCACTGCGTCTGGTCATCCAGGGTCACCATTGCCTGATTGATGCCGCCAGCAAGCTGATTCCAGACTAGACCGTCCGAGGCAACCTTAGCGAGCGCACGGGGCAGCGTGACGCTGTGATCCAACATGTGAATTTTAGGCACATTATTCCGCGTGATGTCGTCTCCCTTCATCTGGGGATGATCGACAATACGATCGATCATAGCCGAAAAATTGATGCTGCTCGCCCTCGTAGCCGGCGCGCTTCTCAGCCACTCTTCCGAGGCCGCCTCTTCCAACTCGCTGATCGATTTCCGGCAGGTGGAACATAGCTCAACATGGGCGGAGATGACCACATTCATGCCGGGGGCCAGAGACCCCTGAGCAAAACCCTCGAGCTGTTCGGGTGTCGGGTGATATTTAGCGTCGATATTCATACTTCGGTACCAACCATTTGTCGCAATTTACCCACGCCTAGTCTGAGCCGCGATTTGAGCGTTCCGAGCGGAATCGCTAGCACTGCGGCTGCTTCTTCGTGAGTTCGATCATGAATGTAAATCTGTTCTACAACGGCCCGCTGAGCGGCAGGCAGTTGCCCGTAAAAACTCTCTATTTTACTGACCTCTACTTCCATAGTGCCCGTTTCTTCGTGCACAAGCTGAGAATCAATATCGCCCTCTTGCGGCCAGATATCATCTGCGCTCACGGTCGCGGGCTGCCGCTTCATTTTACGCAGAATGTCGAAACACCGATTCCTCGTGAGTGTAAAAATCCAGCTTTGGGCTGTTCCACGGTCCAGATCGTAGAGCGGAGCTTTTTGCCAGACCGTAAGCATGGCTTCCTGCACGAGATCATGTGACAACTGCTCATTGCGCGTCAGCTTCATGCCCATCGCGTATATTTTGTTAGAAAATCGGGAAAACAGTGCATTGAAGGCGGCGCGATCCTGGTGATTGCCCACCGCAATCAACAACCGCTCATCACTATCCGACGCTTCGCTGGAGACCCGTGGTGCGGACGCCGGTTCCCGGACCGAGTTTGTTTTGGCTAAAGAGCCCATAAGTATGCTTCCAGCGCCAGAAATCACGTCATCCATAACCTGCTATAACGAAATACAGGGGGCCACGGATCACTGAATTCGGACGTATATTAAAAGGTGATCTAAACAGTAACAGACTCCGTTTTAGGATGATACCAGTAATATCAGGCTTAAAGCCCCATGACACCGACTCCCGAACTCAAGTCTGCACAGAATCTGACCAGCGCAGACTACCTCGCGTCCCGCGTCAAGGAGGCATTCCACAGCCTTGGCACAGAAAATCTCTCAGACGTGGAGTCGCTTTATGCCTCTGATATTTACTTTGAAGACCCGTCACACGCCGTGCAAGGCCGGCCGGCCTTGATGCAGTTCTTCTCTAAGCAATTCGCTAACCTTGATAAGTGTGGGTTCAAGTTTCACTCAACCATCGTTAACGACACCGATGTCTTTATGACCTGGACAATGTTTCTGAACCACCCGAAGCTACGGGGGGGTGAAACGATCCGGGTAGAGGGTTCCAGCTATTTGCGCACGCGAAACGGCAAAGTTTACTACCACCGCGACTACTTCGATTTGGGATCTATGCTCTACGAGCACATCCCACTGTTAGGTCGTATCATCCGCAAGATCAAATCACGACTCGGACAATGATCATACTGATCACCGGCACCAGCTCCGGTATCGGTTTGAAACTGGCGCAGGATTATCTTGCGGCAGGGAACACGGTTTTCTGCTGCGGGCGAAACAAACCGGTACTACACCAACTGGTCACACCATTCGGCGACAGGGCAATACCGCTCGCCTTTGACGTGCGGAACCGAGAGGACTGTCTGGCCGCTCTAACCGCCCTCCCTGAACTTGACCTGGTCATCCTAAATGCAGGGACCTGCGAATACATCGATGCCAGCAACTTCGATGCCGCCAGCTTTGAAAGAGTCATACGCATCAACTTGATAGGTCTTGCAAATTGCCTCGAAGCCCTGGTTCCCAAATTAGCGGCGGGCTCCAGTCTGTCACTGATGGGCAGCAGTTCAAGCTATCTGCCACTGCCGAGGGCGGAAGCCTACGGCGCTTCGAAAGCGGCAACCGAGTATCTTGCGAAGACACTGGCCATCACGCTTGGCAAAGAAGGCATCCACGTAAGTTATATTGCTCCGGGATTTGTCGAGACACCCTTGTCCGACCTCAATGATTTTCCGATGCCGATGCGGGTAGATGTCGAATTTGCATCTAGACGGATACGACATGGACTCGAGAGAAAACAGAGCGAGATCCACTTTCCGAGGCTGTTTACCGGCTTCATGAAAACACTCTCCCTACTGCCATTCACCTGGCAACGGTTTTTACTGGCGAAAGTCTTGATGTCATAACCCTGCTGACATCCATCTGACAGCCTCTGCCGTTGAAATCGGGCTGGCCTGAAAAGGGCAATAACAATGACAAAGCAACGCATCGCAATTATTGGCAGCGGCATTTCAGGACTGACCTGCGCCTATCTGCTCTCGCGTGAGCACGACATCACGGTATTCGAGGCAAACGACTATATCGGTGGCCACACCCACACGGTTCCAGTCGAGACAGTCTCCGGCAGCTATGAAATCGATACCGGCTTCATCGTATGCAACAGCCGCAACTACCCCAATTTCCTGAATTTTATGGCGCAGCTCGGCGTCTCACTGCAAGCAACAGAGATGAGCTTCAGCGTCCGCAATGACACTGAGAATCTCGAATACAACGGTCACAATCTGAATACGCTGTTCGCTCAGAGGATAAATCTGGTCAGACCCAAATTTATCCGCCTGGTGGCCGACATTCTCAGATTTAACAAGGCCAGCAAGCTGGCGATTGCGTCGAGTGATACAGCTGACATCAATCTGGACGAATTTCTTCAGGCGCAGGGCCTGGGCCGCAGTCTGCGGGAAAACTATCTGCTGCCGATGGTTGCAGCCATCTGGTCCTGCAGTGTTGCTCAGGCGGGTCAATTCCCGCTCAGCTTTTTTCTCAGATTCTTTCTGAATCATGGTCTGCTCGACATTAAGAACCGTCCTCAATGGTATGTACTGAAAGGAGGGTCGCACAGCTATATCAAACCGATGACAGCCGGCTTCGCAGATCGCATCAGGCTGAGCGCCCCGGTCCATTCGGTGACCCGTGACGAAACCTCGATAAGCATCACGTCAGCTTTGGGCACTGAACGCTTTGACGAAGTGATACTGGCCTGTCACAGTGACGAAGCGCTGACGCTGCTGCAGGATGCGAGTGATCTCGAGCAGGAGATACTGGGCGCAATGGGCTACCAGGAAAACAGCGTCATCCTCCACACTGACGACAGCTTTATGCCAAGCCGCAAACTCGCCTGGGGTAGCTGGAACTTCCTCGCCGGAGAAGGCGGCGATCGAGACCTGCCCTTGGTCACTTACTGTATGAATATTCTTCAGGGGCTGAACAGCCCTGAGCCTTTCCTCGTTTCTCTCAACGCCGGGCACAAGATCAATCCAGGAAAAACTTTGCGAGAGTTCACTTACGCCCACCCTATATACTCCGCTGAATCCAGCGTGGCACAGCGGCGAAGGACAGAAATCTGTGGTCACAACCGAACGCACTTCTGCGGCGCCTACTGGTATAACGGCTTTCATGAGGATGGGGTACTTAGCGCTCTTGATGTTGCCGAAAGATTCGGGCAAAGCCTGTGAGTCGCGCGCCTGCTGTCAGTCTGGCGGACTCTGACGCGGTGGAAAGTGCGCTCTTTTCCGGGATTGTCCGTCATCGCCGGTTTTCTCCGACCCTGCATGAGTTTGAGTATCCGATCCGCATGTTTCTGCTCAGGACTGATGAGCTACCAAAGTTATTGGACCGTCACTGGCAGCTGGGCACGGAATGGTACCGATGGGCCAGATTCAAGCGTGCTGACTACCTCGGGGGAGCGGAAGATTTAGGCCGCAGTGTGAAATCAAAGATCGCCGAGCTTGCCGGGCTGGCTGCAGAAGACACGGAGGGTGACGTATTCTGTCTGGTCCACCTGCGCTATCTGGGCTTTTATTTCAGCCCTCTGAACGTCTACTACCTCAGGCAGCAGGGCCGGTTCAGGTATTTGCTTGCCGAGGTAAGCAATACACCCTGGCATGAGAGACATTATTACCTGGTCGATCTTGCCGACATCCAGCCCCATGCCAAAGCATTTCATGTGTCACCTTTTAACCCGATGCAGCAAAACTATCACTGGATAATCCAGCCGCCGGATGCCGGCCATTGCTCGGTGCACATCGGTGTGCACGACCAGAATGATCCTGACAAAAAAGTGTTCGACGCAACGCTCAGCCTCAAAAGACGCGAAATAAACCAAAGCAATTTGAGCCGCGTACTTATCAGATCGCCCAGCCAAACGCTGTATCTTGTGCTGGGTATCTATTGGGAGGCTTTGCGCTTATTTGCCAAGCGCACGCCGCTCTTTAGACATCCCAAGAAACAAGCGATCAAGGCACAAAAAGACACGGCATGAGTAACAAAGATCTGAGCCTGGGCACCGGCCGGCGACAGTTGCAGACAGAACGGACCCCAAAGTCCGCTGAGCTGCTTCGCAAGCTCTTCATTAAAATTCTCGGCCATGCCAGCGAAGGACACTTTTTGCTGCGCGAAAAAGGCCGGATCATCGCGGAAGTCGGTGGCAAAAACTCAGCGCTCAGGGCCGAAGCCGACGTGGTCGATACCCGCGTGTATGCACGCGCGCTGCTCGGCGGCAACACGGCTGCCGGAGAAGCCTATGTAGAAGGTTGGTGGACCTCACCAGACATCACTCAGGTGACACGCTTTTTCGCTCGCAATCTGAGCATGATGGATTACTGGGGCAGCCGTTTTGGATGGCTGTCCAAGCCGCTCGCCATGGTGCGGCTGCTCAGTCGCGCCAACTCCCGCAATCAGGCCAAGAAAAACATACTGGCGCACTACGACCTTGGCAATGACATGTACCAGCGCTTTTTAGATCCGCGCATGCAGTACTCATCGGCCGTATTCAACAGCCTCGAAGAATCCCTGGCGGATGCACAGACCAACAAGTTAACGCGAATCTGTGAACGGCTCCGGCTTAGCGAGAATGACCATCTGCTGGAAGTCGGCACCGGCTGGGGCGGGCTTGCCCTATTCGCCGCCACGCATTATGGCTGCAAGGTTACGACAACCACGATTTCGGATGAACAGCTTAATTACGCCAAAGCTCAGGTGCGCGCTGCCGGTCTCGAATCTAAGATTACTCTTCTCGATCAGGACTATCGCTCACTCCAGGGGCAGTACGATAAAGTTGTATCGGTGGAAATGATCGAGGCTGTCGGCAAACGCTACCTCACCGGTTTCTTTGAAAAACTGAACAGCCTGTTAAAGCCCAACGGGCTGATGATGCTGCAGGCGATTACCATTGCCGATCAGCGATACGCCGAATACAGCCGAAGCGAAGACTTCATCCAAAAGCACGTATTCCCCGGTGGGTTTCTGCCGTCCATGAAACTGATGACTCAGATTATGGCAGACAAGACCGACCTGATCGTCAGGGACGTCCTCGACATCGGGCAGGATTATGCATTAACCCTGGCCCGCTGGCGCGAGCAGTTTCTGGACAGTAAATCTGATCTTCTGGCCAGCGGCTATGACGACAGGTTCTGCAATCTCTGGCTTTACTATCTGGGCTACTGCGAGGGTGGATTTCTGGAGCGCCGTATCAGCGCTGTTCAGTTGCTGGCCAGTAAAGCACCACATTTATAGGCGGTTCTGCGCCCGAACTGCTCAGAAGTCATCGCCGTGCCAAAGTTCCTGCTATCGAAACCTTTCAACGTCGTGGCTTTCAACCTGACCTGGCTGGGCTGCGTAGTAGGGCGTGAGTCGTACTGGTGGGCCTTCGCCCCAGTGGTAGCGGGCTACCTTAGCTTGCTGGTTCAGTACCGGATATTCCGAGTCCGCAAATTTCTGATGCTCTTCGGGCTCGGTGTCAGTATCGACAGTCTGCTCACAGTTCTGGGCGTTTTTCAGTTTGGCCCCACCCTCTTTTTTATCCCGCTCTGGCTCGTGCTGCTCTGGGCTGCCTTTACGACTACGCTGTTCCTCTCGCTCGAAATCGTTGGCCGCAGCAAATGGATTGCGGCAATTTGTGGTGCACTGGCTTTTCCATTCAACTATGCAGTAGGTGAACGTCTGGGTGCCGTTTCTTTTGGCACATCAGACACACTTGCGCTGGCGGCGCTCTCTGCGATTTGGGCAATCGCGCTTCCCGCGATGTTTTGGCTTGCCGAGAATGGTTTCAGGCGAACGGATGAACTGGCCTAAGCGCTCGCTGTGGATTTCCATTACGATTGCACTGTGCTTTAGCGCAGTCATCCCCGCGCGTGCAAATGTGCCTGACAGTCTGACAGAAATCGGCGCGGCAAGGCTCAAAGTTTTTTTCTGGACAATCTACGACTGTTATCTGTACAGCAAAGACGGTATTTACCGGGGTGTCGAACCCAACCTTACTCTCAGGATCGATTATCGCAGGCGAATCGAAAGCAAAGACCTTGTGGACCGCACCCGTTCGGAATGGCAGAAACAGGGGCTTTATTCAGAGGCCGCTGAACCCTGGTTGGGCAAGCTCAATGGCATGTGGCCCGACATCGAAAGAGGCGACCAGCTCCTGCTGCACGTTACTGAGGAGCTCGCAAGCCGGTTTGTCTTCAATGGACAGGTGGTCGGCAGTATTTCTGATCCGGCATTTACCGAGCGCTTTCTGGCTATCTGGTTAAGCGAGAAAAGCAGCTATCCTGCCCAGCGCAAGCAGCTCCTGGGAATTGAATAATCCGGATTCTGATTATCCTTCCTGGCGAGCAAACCGTCCCGCATTGCTCCTTTCAGGGCCCGAACCGGGCCAGGCTATCTGCGACCAGCGCCGCGCCGGGCGTATGGCCCATCTCCTCAACACAATAGGTTTTTTTTACGTCACCGACTTTTTGGGTAGAATGCAAAGAAAAGATAAGAACGGAGTGCCAATCATGTCCCAGCCTCTCAGCCTGAAACTGCTCACCCTGCTCTGCGCAAACGCCCTGCTTCTGTCCTGCAGTGAGCCGCGAAGCCAACCCACAACTGAGGTGACGGCCGATCAATCGCAATCACCCCAGCAAGTCTCGAACCAATCCGTGAACACGTTTCAACGTGCCGGACAGGGCGCGCGTGACGGTGAATGGCAAGCCTACGGTGGTGATGCGGGCAGCACCAAATATACGGCACTTGATGGTATCAATGCTGAGAACGTGGCAGATCTTGAAGTCGTGTGGCGCCGGCCCGGGCTGGATCAGCAGTATCTCGACATCAATCCCAATCAGCGCTACACCACAAACTGGAATGCCGCGCCACTGATCATCAACGGGGTAGGCTATGTCACTAATGGTGTAGGCTTGGTAGAAGCCTTTCATCCCGGCACTGGTGAAACGCTCTGGGTGCAGGAGCCACCCGGTGGAGCAGAGGGTCTGCCGGGGGCATCAACACGCGGTGTTGCCTACTGGAGCGAAGGTGATGAAAAGCGTCTATTCGTACAGCGTGGTACCTTTCTGTATGCCTTGAATCCGGAAGATGGAAAGACATTTGACGATTTTGGCGTTGACGGTCGCGTCGACCTTCAGCTTTTCCCGGTTGAATTTGAGCGATTCCGCTGGGGCGGCGTTCCGATGGTGGTTCGCGATGTCGTGGTCATCGGGCAAGCGATGTCGGACACATTTCCGAACAAGGAAGCATTCAGGGGCGATGTTCATGCCTTTGATGTGAGAACCGGCACCCTCAGATGGACTTATCATACCATCCCGCAAGAAGGAGAATTCGGTACTGATACCTGGCAAGATCGCTCGTGGTCCTACACCGGGCACGCACCAGTATGGGCCCTGTTCAGCGCGGATGAAGAACTCGGGCT
Source organism: uncultured Pseudohongiella sp. (assembly GCA_902537815.1). Classification (GTDB taxonomy): domain Bacteria; phylum Pseudomonadota; class Gammaproteobacteria; order Pseudomonadales; family Pseudohongiellaceae; genus UBA9145. The sequence goes on from CACBCS010000013.1 coordinate 47,228, forward strand.
GGTCTATATGCCAATCTCTTCAGCGACAAACGATATGTATGGCGGACACCGGGTTGGCGACAACCTGTTCAGCCAGAGCCTCGTTGCCGTAAACGCCGAATCGGGGGAACGCGTCTGGCACTACCAGACCGTGCATCACGGTCTGTGGGACTATGACCCGCCAGCGGCCCCGATTCTGATGGATATTAACGTCGAAGGACGGGAGATCAAAGCAGTGGCTCAATTGACGAAACAGGCTTTCGTCTTTGTCTTTGACCGTGAAACCGGAGAACCGGTCTGGGATATTGAGGAGCGCCCGGTACCTCCGTCAGACGTACCCGGAGAGGTCACTGCGGCAACCCAACCTTTTCCCACCAAACCTGCGCCGTTTGACCTGCAGGGCTCTAACGAAGAAAATCTGATCGACTTTACACCGGAGCTTCGCGCACAGGCGCTGGAGATTGCGAGTCACTACGTCACCGGGCCGTTGTTTACCCCGCCCTCGATTGCGACCGAAAACGGGACTCAGGGAACGATACAGCTGCCGGGATCGCAGGGCGGGGCGGATGTTCAGGGAGCGGCTTTCGACCCTGAGACCGGTATGCTCTATATACCTTCCATCACCTCCCCCTTCGTCGCCGATCTGCTGCCGGGTGACCCTGAAGTGACAAACCTGTCGTACACCAAGGGTTCCAGACGCTGGCTGGCTGGCCCAGACGGACTGCCTCTGTTCAAACCTCCTTATGGAAGAATTACTGCGATCAATATGAATACCGGTGAACACGAATGGATGGTACCCAACGGCTGGGGTCCGGTGGACAACCCCGCCATTGCGCATCTGGATTTAGGAAAGCTAGGTGTACCCGGGCGCCCTTCCCCGTTGCTGACAAAAAGTCTTCTTTTCATCGGTGAAGGGATGACCAATCAGCGCCGAGGTGGCCGCATCCCACCGGACATGCCCATTGAAATTGCCACTAACAGTGGTGGCCCCTGGTTCCGCGCCTATGACAAGACCAGCGGCGAAGTGGTCTGGGAAATCGAGATGGAGGCGGGCACTACCAATCCACCAGTCAGCTATGTCTACAACGGCAGGCAATATCTGCTGGTCGCTATCGGGGATTCCCGCCATGCGCCGGAAATGGTGGCCTTTGCTTTAACTGAGTGAGCCAGCCTCTAGCGCTATTTTACGCAATCGTAGAGGAACGCGGGCGGCATATTGCGGAGGGTGAAGCGCAGCTTGACGTCACTGAAAAAAGGCTTCATGTCTCCGTAATTGGCCAGCGAGTATTGATACTGAAGAAACCGGCCGCCGCTTCGCAGATTGTCTCCGACGCTGGCGAGAATGCAGCTGACCGTATCATCGTCAATCAAGGTCAGCGGTAAACTGGAGATGACATGATCGACTTCGCTGATCTGAAATTCATCTAGAATACAGCGAATTGAAGATGCACAGGCGTTATAAACGTGAAGGCGACTGTCTTCAATTCTGCGCAGCTGATCTGCAAATTCAGGATTCAGCTCCAGAGAAATCAGCTGACTCCCAGGATGCATCCGACGCAGCAGAGCTTGAGTTACGCACCCGTTACCCGGTCCCAGTTCGACAATACAGCGTGATGTTTCAAAATCAATAGGCTTCAGAAGGGCTCTGATCAAAGCCTGCGAGCTGGGCGCAATAGTGCCTGTTGTCCTTATATTTCGGATCAGTTTAATCGAGTCACCGAGCTGAAATTTCGCTGTCATATTCGTAACCAATCACCAAACTCTGAGCCAAGATATACATAGATAGTAACGAGCGGGATCTCGCCTACCATCAACGGTCCGACTACTTTCCGAAAAGGGAGCCTCACCATGCCAGCTACGTAGCAAATCAGGTCTGTGGGTACCAAAGGAAAAAACGACCAGCCCGCAATGATCCAAAACGAGCGGTTTCCATGCATATTCTTCTTTAGCAGAGCGATTTTTGCCGGATATCTCTCTTCTAGCAGTCGATCATAGCCGCCAAAAGCCGGAAAACTGTATATCAGGAAGGCGCCCACTACAATACCCGCCAAAGAGATACCAAAAACAAGCATTAACAAATCGGGAAAAGTAACGGCACCCGCCAGAACAAACGGAGTGACAGGAATCATCAACAGCGAACGGGTCATGCACAGCAGAAGGTAAACCAGTAGCGCTTCAGAGCCCAGGCCAGCCAGATAGGCAGAAATTGAATCTCTGGTAAGCCAGTCCGGGAACAGCAGCAACAGGCCGAAAACCAAGGCAACCAGACAGAGCCAGACCGAATTGATATGCCTGTGTAAATAAGCGAGCAAAGAGACTTCCTACGTGAATTTCACTGGCAGGCCGCCACGTCATGGGTTGCAGCAGTGATTCGGGACCGATCTGACTTTACCGAAACACTCACAGCGTTTTGTTCAGCGGGTAAGTTCGTGATAGATAATCGGGAGCAGGTCCACCGCGGTCCATGACGGTACCCCGCTCCAACGCACATCCAGATCCTCAGTTGGCTTTGCTGCAAGCATCTGCTCTACCGACGCTCCGCGGTCGAGAAATTCCTGCACCCGATCGCGTAGGGTGAAGAGCAAGTCCTGATAGTCAATCATGCCCTGACGATCGCTAGGCTCTTGCCCGTGGCCGGGGATCACCTTGGTATCAGGACCCGCCAGGCCAATGGCCAAACCCATCGCCTCAATCATGCCGAGGAAACTGCCTCCATTATAGTGGTCGATAATCGGATACATATTGGTCCGAAATACGTCACCAAGATGGAGAACATCTGACCCCGTGAAGTAAACGAAACTGTCTCCTCCGGTGTGAGCAGGCGGTGCATGGAATACCTGAACCTCCTCTCCGTTGAGATGAAAGCTGATTGCGTCAGTGTAAGTCAGCACCGGCCGTGACCTGGGATCTGGCATCGGATAAAACGTCCCTCCGCGGCGAGGAACGCGAAGTTCTTTGAGCATCTGAACACGCACCAGATCATGGGCGACGATAGTGACGCCGTAGTCCGCGAGCAGACTGTTGCCACCAATATGATCCGGATGAATGTGGGTGTTGACGAGAAATTTGATGTCTTCGTCTGTCAGAGCGGCAACTTCTTCGAGCAGTTGCGGCACCGCCGGTTGGTAATGGGAATCCACCAACAGCACACCGTCTTCGCCCACCATGACTCCCACATTGCCATTGGTGTTAGCTGGCTCAAGCATGTAAAGCTGGCCTTGAACCGGGCGCGGCGTAAACGTCCATTGCTGGGAAAATGACAAGTGGCAAGTCAGCGCGGCGCACAGCAGGGGCGCTATCATTAAGTTCCACCTTGTCTTCTTCATATTCTCTCCTGTTTCCGGCCGGCGTTGAAGGCACAATGCGGTGCGTGGGCAAAGTGCCGGGTTGGCGGGAGCGCAGCTCAGACGAAAGGCATTCGGCCAATTGGCAGGCCTTCCGCGGCAACAGCAGGGACTCTATCACCGCCGCGGCTCGGTTCCAAGCAGGGGGCAGTTGAGATAAAATTTGTGAATGCTTCAGCATAAATTTATCGCCAACGCCAAGGCGCATCCGGACAAGATTGCGATCGTCGACAAGACCACAGGCAATGATCTGAGCTATGGTCGTGCCTTACTCGCTTCACTGATACTTTCCCGCCGCTTCAGAAAGCTGGAACGAGGCCGGATCGGGATCATGCTGCCAACCGGCTCGGGAGCGGCCCTCGCTGTGGTGGGCTCGCTGATGGCCGGCCTCACTCCCGTGATGATCAACTACTCCACGGGCGCGAAAAAAAACTGTCGTTATGCGCAAAACAAGTGTGATTTCACAACAATCATTACGGCCAGAGCGCTGCTGGAACGTATGGGCTGTGATGAGTTGCCCGAGATGGTTTGCATTGAAGACATACTCGCGAGTCTCGGGGGCTTGGAGAAGGCGCTGGCACTCGTTAAATCCAAACTGCCGACTGGCCTGATCAAAAAACTCTGCGGTAAAAACAACCTGGAATCACCTGCGGTAATTTTGTTCACCAGCGGCAGTGAGAAAGATCCGAAGGTTGTGCAACTTACACAACAAAACCTGCTGTCTAACATCAACTCCTTCTCCGACATGATGGATGTCCGCAGCATGGACAACCTGCTGGCGGTACTACCCTTTTTCCACGTCTTCGGCCTGACCATTAATCTATGGACGCCACTGTGCCTGGGTATGACTTCGATTGCGTATGCCAATCCACTCGATTTCAAAACCATTGCCCAGATAATCAAAGAATATAAACCACAGCTTCTGGTAGGCACGCCCCTGTTTCTAGAGGGCTATGCAAGGCAGTCTGCACCGGGCGATTTTGCCAGCGTCGAACTGACAGTCACCGGAGCGGACAAATGCCCCGAAAGTCTCAGAAAGCTGTATCGCGAGAAGCACGACATCGAAATCTTCGAAGGATATGGCACGACAGAGACTTCACCGGTCATTTCTGTCAACCCGAGAGACAACAATCGCCCCGGCAGCATCGGTGTTCCTATCCCGGGCACAGTGGTGAAGATCGAGGCGATCGAAACGGGTGACGCCTGTGAGGTCGGCGAAATTGGCAAGATTCTCGTCAAGGGCGACGGGATCATGTCGGGATATCTGAATGACATGGAGGAATCCCATTTGCGCCTCAAGTCAGGCTGGTATGACACCGGCGATTTAGGCTGTTTCGATGAAGAAGGTTATCTCTGGCATAAGGGCAGATTGAAGCGATTCGTTAAAATCGGCGGGGAGATGATTTCACTGGTCATGATAGAGGAAGCGCTGGCCGGTCTGCTCTCTGACAACATCGAATGCTGCGCGGTGGAACTTCCGGATGCGAAACGCGGTTCGCGTATCGTTGGCGTGACGAACCGGGCAATCGACGAGAAGGAAATCAGCAAGCAGCTCTCCGAGGAGCTGCCTAATCTGGCACTGCCAAAAAAATACGTTGTCGTCGAGAAATTCCCCTCTATGGGAAGCGGCAAAACCGATTTCCGTACCCTGACTGCGATGGTGCGGGAGATGGAAGGCGCATCATAAGATCAGGCTTTTCTGCTGATTGCCTGGAAGGCGCTGCAGCCGTGAAGCTGACGGCCTCAGCAAAGCTGATCAGGAGACTAGATGGCAGGCCACGAGTCTGTCTTCGTCCTTCACGGGAATCAGCTCCGGGGTCTTTTCCCGGCACACATCCAGAACTCTCGGACACCGGCTCGCAAAGCGACAGCCAGATGGCACATTGACCGGCGACGGAATTTCACCCTGAATTGACGTCGACGCTCTGCCTTTTTCAAGGTTCGGATCCGGCTCTGGGTTGGAGCCGATAAGCACCTCGGTGTAAGGATGTTTCGGATTGAAGTACACCTCGTCAGCCTTACCAAGCTCTACCAGTGAACCGAGATACATGACCGCCATCTGATCACTGACGTAGCGCACCATGGACAGATCATGGGCGATAAAAAGCAGAGTAAGCCCCATGGTTTCCTTGAGTTCACCCAGCAGATTAATCACCTGCGCCTGCACAGACACATCCAGCGCCGAAATAGGCTCGTCGCAGACCACAAATTCAGGCTCTAGAATCAGTGCCCGGGCAATGCCGATTCGCTGACGCTGACCGCCAGAGAATTCATGCGGGTATCGAGACATGTGATCTGCCTGCAGGCCCACTTTCTCCAACCAGTCAACGACCTGATCTTTCACATCAGACGGACTTAAGCTGAAATGCAAACGCAAGCCCTCACCAATAATCTCTGCGACCGTCATCCGCGGATTCAGGGATGAATAGGGATCTTGGAAAATCATCTGCATCTTGGTGGCC
>CACBCS010000014.1 GCA_902537815.1 uncultured Pseudohongiella sp.
CTGGGATAGGTAATGCGGAGATACCAAAAACAGTTTTGCGAAACTCGGTTAGGATTCGCGCGAGAGCGCTACCGTAACCCATCTGAGAACCTGCTCCATGACTTCTGAGCGGTCCAGCTCTGTGGTGTCAATCACGATTGCATCGCCGGCAGGCTGCATCGGAGAAACTGAGCGACTGCGATCGCGCTTATCGCGCTCGTCGAGCTCACGCAAAAGGGCGGGGAATATAGCATCAATTCCCTTATCTAACAACTGCTTATAGCGCCTTTGCGCGCGCGCCTCGGCGCTGGCAGTCAGAAAGAACTTCGCACATGCGTCGGGAAACACCACGGTACCCATGTCCCTCCCGTCCGCAACCAAACCGGGGCTTTGCCGAAAAGCCAATTGTCGGTCGAGCAGCGCTTCCCGCGCGGCCGGAATGGCGCCTACTTTTGAAGCCATATCACTGCCAAGGTCGGTTCGAATCACAATGGAGACATCTTCTCCATCAAGCGCAACGCTGCCACCACCATGCAGACCAAATTGGATGTCCAGATTCCGAGCAAATTGCGCGATCACTTCGGGCTCATCGAGACTCAAACCGGCTCTGGCAACTGCCACACCCAGAATCCGATAGAGCGATCCACTGTCAAGCAGATGAAAATCGAGGTGAGCTGCGAGCGAGGCCGCCAGTGTTCCTTTGCCAGTCGCTGAAGGTCCGTCGATGGTAATAACCGGAATATTAATATTATTCAATCATTTATCTCTTCTATATTAAGTCCAGCTTGAGCTGCTATAGCCACAAAACCAGGAAATGATGTCGCCACGTTTTGACATTGCTTGATAGTGATTTCGGATTCCGCTCGCAGTGACGCCACCGCGAATGCCATCGCGATTCGGTGATCTCCGTGACTGTCAATTGTCGCTCCACCCAGTACTGACGCGCCGTCAATGGCAATGCCGTCTTCAAAGGTCTCCGCGCTGATCCCCAGTTGCCGCAATCCGGTTGCCATGACCTCAATACGGTCGCTCTCCTTGACCCTTAGCTCTTCAGCGCCCCGAAGCACTGTTCGTCCATCAGCGCAGGCCGCGGCCACGAACAGCGCCGGAAACTCATCTATCGCGAGAGGCACCAGGGCGGGATCGATCTCGATACCGGCCAATGGGGCATAGCGTATGCTGATGTCAGCTACCGGCTCACCGCCCACCTCACATTCATTGTCGAGACTCAGATCAGCACCCATCTGCCTGAGAATCTCAAGCACGCCCGTTCGCGTCGGATTGACGCCTACATGGTGAAGGGTCAGCCGCGCACCGGGCGTAATGGCCGCTGCCACCAGAAAGAACGCGGCAGAGGAGATATCCGCCGGCACATCGATGCTTGTGGCTCGCAGCGAGCCACCACCGTAAAGCGAGACGTCCGGTTCCGGATAGCCCCCCTCAAGCTCATAGCCAAAACCGCGTAGCATCCGCTCAGTATGGTCCCGGCAGATCGCCGGTTCCGTCACCCGGGTTGTCCCCTCAGCAAAGAGTCCAGCCAAGAGCAAACTGGACTTAACCTGGGCACTGGCGACCGGCATATCATAGTCAATCCCTTTCAAATCAGCGCCGCTTATCTGCAAAGGCGGAGTGCAGGCGGCAGTCATCTCGATAGTCGCCCCCATGTCTGTCAGCGGCTTCACAATTCGGTTCATAGGCCGCGCGCTCAGGGATTCATCGCCGGTCAGACGCGACTCAAATGGCTGAGCTGCCAGAAGCCCCGCCAATAACCGCAGGGCCGTCCCGCTGTTTCCCATGTAAAGGGGAGCCCGCGGCGCTTTCAATCCCTGCATGCCAACCCCGTATATCGTCAGTTTTCCGGAATCTGGTCCGACGATCGTGACACCCATCTCTCTGAAGGCTGCCACGGTATTCATGGCGTCCTCGCCTTCAAGGAAACCTTCTACCCGGGTCACGCCCTTTGCGAGCGAGCCGAAGATTACCGCTCTGTGAGACATTGATTTATCACCCGGAACCCTGAGGGCTCCAGAGATTGAGCCACCGGGCCTGAGCCGATAGCTTTTCGCGTCATTAGTCATTGCCGTTGCTCGTGATAAGTCCTGCAGATGAACGATGAAATTGTCCCTTGTGTCTTTTGCCCGCTGGAAGAGGAACTTTAAGTCTTGCCCCTGTCGGCCCACGACAAGTTGCTTTAGGTCTTCGAGATATTCGATGTACTGTGTCAGGATCGCCGCTGTTGCGTCTGCGTTAGCCACAGCAATATCCGACCACATCTGTGCATTGCTTGAAGCAATTCGGCTGAAATCGGCAAATCCCCCTGCCGCATAACGAAACACCTCTTCGCTGGCATCCTGATGAAGTAGCAGATCAACGATTGAATAGGCCAGCAGGTGAGGAAGATGACTCGTTGCCGCAAGCACTTCATCATGTCTCTCAGGCCCCATTCCCAAGACCTCTGCGCCCAGTGCCCGCCACATCACATGAATTTCCGCCACTGCTGATACTGTGTTGTCTGCGTGCGGGGTCAAAATGACGCGGCGCCCTTCGAACAGCCCGGATTTTGCCGACACATAACCACTTTTCTCCGAACCTGCTATCGGATGCCCGGGGACGAACCGAGCTATAAGGCTGGCTTCGTGGTCAGCGAGGCTGGCCAGGACATGAGATTTGACGCTACCAACATCGGTAAATACCGCGTCGGGCTTACCATGCTCCTGCAACAGGGTCAGGTACTCCGGAATCGCCAGCGGAGGCATGGCGAGGACAACAAGGTCAGCAGCAGCAATAACCTCTTCGGCACTGCCTGCGCCGGTCAGAGTCCCCTCATTTCTCGCGCGCTTGAGGGCCTTCTTGTCGGGATCCGCCGCAAGGATGTCGAGCTCCGGAAATTTCCTACGAAGACCCATCGCGATGCTGCCACCGATCATCCCGAGCCCGATAATAGCTACTGTTTGACTCTTCAGCGGAGCAAGCTGAGGCTCCTCCGGCCCGTTCTGAGTGATCCTCGCCGGCGCCTCTGAGAGGTTGTTTGTGCTATCCGGTGCCGCCTGGTTAAAGGCTGGATAAGACCCAAGAACTTTGATCTCTTCCGTACAGATTTTCAGTCTATCAAACAGCAATGCGATTTTCTGGTCGTCCACATGACCTTCAAAATCAATAAAGAAGACATAGGCCCAGGCCTTCCTCTTCGACGGGCGCGAATCAATTTTAGACAGACTGATCTGCAGCTGCTGGAAAGGCTCGAGCAACCGAAACAGCGCCCCCGGCTCGTTGCGAGTAGACACCAGAATACTGGTCTTATCGATTCCTGAAGGAGCCGCTTTCGCCTGCTGCAACACAACGAATCGTGTTCTGTTATCTTGATTATCCTGAATACCGCGAGCCCGAATATTGAGATTATAGGCTTCTGCTGCCAGATTCCCGGCAATGGCCGCTATGCCGCCATCTTCGCTAACACGGCTCGCGGCCTCAGCATTGCTCACGCACTCGAGCAGTTCAGCCTCAGGGCAATTGCTCCGAATCCAGTTCCGGCATTGCGCCAATGACTGCTTGTGAGAGGCAATGACCTTCACGGTCATTTGCTCAGCCTGCTTTGGCACGAGCAGGTTATGCTCAATATTGATTACTTCTTCACCGACAATTGAAAGCTCAGTTTCGATCAAGCAGTCCTGCGTGTTATTAACCGGGCCCTCAGTGGAGTTTTCAATCGGAACCAGACCACAGTCGGCCTGGCCCTGCGCCACGGCGGCAAAGACATCGTCGATAGTACTGCAGGCAAGCTGCTCGCACTCAGCCCCAAAGCGGCCGATCACAGCAGCCTGCGAAAAAGTCCCTGGCGGGCCGAGGTAAGCAATTTTTTGAGGCTTGTAAGTCATACTGGCCGGAGAATGGTTAGAACCTTAGGAGTCTTGATAAGTGAGTGGAAAAGAATCTACTTCTGAGCTGGCAGCTAATGACTCTCGCGCAGATGTTTTAACGAGCCAGCACTTCGGTAGAAGCCGAGGCCAGCTTACCCTTGAGCGTCCCCGGCATCGTCCGATTCACGATTTTCCACTGCGGGCTGCGAGTCTTCTGACTCATTGACTTCCGACAGCGTTTCCCCGGGATCCTGAACGGCTTCCAGGCCGACCAGTTTCTCACCGTCTTTCAGCCTTATCACACGCACCCCTTGAGTATTTCTTCCCTGAATTGAAACTTCATCAACCCTCGTGCGCACCAGCGTACCCTTGTCTGAGATAAGCATGATCTCATCGCCGTCAGCAACTTGGGCAGCACCAACAATCGGCCCGTTTCTATCACTCGTCTGCATCGCAATGACCCCCTGACCCCCGCGGCCATATACGGGAAATTCATCGCTTCTGGTGCGCTTACCATACCCATTTTCACTCACCGACAGAATGCACTGATCTGAATCGGGAATAATTAGCGCGATCATGCGGAACCCGTCGCTCATTTTGATCCCGCGTACGCCTCTCGCAGTTCGGCCCATCGGCCTGACATCGGCCTCAGAAAACCGGATGGCTTTCCCGCTGCTGCTGACCAACATCACGTCCTGTTCACCGTCGGTGATGGCAGTCCCCACCAGTTCATCACCCTCGTCCAACTCAATAGCTCGCAGACCCACACTTCGCTGGCGCGCAAAGTTGGTCAGCGCGGTCTTTTTCACTGTTCCATTAGACGTTGCCATGAATACGAAGTGCTCATTGGTGTACTCGCTCACCGGCAACATACTGGTAATACGTTCATCGTCTTCTAAGGGCAACAGATTGACCAGAGGCTTTCCCCTTGAAGTCCGACTTGCTACCGGTATTTGATACACCTTAATCCAATACACCTTTCCAACGCTGCTAAAGCACAGCAGCGTGTCGTGCGTATTGGCTATCAGCAAGTGCTCAACAAAGTCTTCATCCTTGACACTCGCCGCCGCTTTCCCCATACCCCCTCTGCGCTGTGCAGTGTAGTCTGCCAGCGGCTGTGTCTTGGCATATCCGGCTTGGGATATGGTCACGACGCGGTCTTCTTCCGGAATCAGGTCCTCAACCGTAAGATCCTGCTGAGAACCGATGATCTCTGTGCGCCGGTCATCGCCATATTCTGAACTGACCGCTTCCAGCTCTTCCCTGACCACAGAGAGCAGGCGCGGTTGATGCTCGAGGATGTCGAGATAATCAGCAATTTGCTTGAGCAGCTCTTTGTAGTCATTAATCAACTTCTCATGCTCAAGACCCGTCAGCCGGTGCAGTCGTAAATCCAAGATCGCCTGCGCCTGCTCAGTAGAGAGCATATAGTCTCCCCCGTTGAGCCCATAGCACGCATCCAAGCCGTCTGGCCTGCAGGCATCCGGACCGGCTTCGCCGAGCATTTCGAGTACGCTAGCGGAATTCCAGGCTCGCGCTACCAGCTTTTCTTTGGCTTCTGAGGCGGAAGGGGAGGTTTTGATCAATTCGATCACTGCATCAATGTTAGCTAACGCCACAGCAAGACCTTCCAGTACGTGACCCCGCTCCCGGGCCTTACGTAACAGGTAAGTCGTTCTGCGAGAGACCACCTCGCGCCGATGCCTGAGAAACGACTCAAGGACTTTCTTGAGATTCAGCAGGCGCGGCTGTCCATCAACAAGAGCCACCATATTAATGCCGAACACAGATTGCATCTGAGTCTGAGCGTAGAGATTGTTAAGCACAACATCACCAATTTCTCCGCGCCGTAATTCGATGACAATGCGCAGACCGTCCTTGTCTGATTCGTCTCGGAGTTCAGTAATGCCTTCGAGCTTTTTCTCTTTGGCCAGTTCTGCAATTCGCTCGATCAGCTTTGACTTATTCAGCTGATAGGGAATCTCAGTGACTACGATGGTCTGCTTACCGCTTTTCTCATCCTCAAGAATCTCGGCCTTGGCACGAACGTAAATGCGTCCCCGGCCGGTCCGATAGGCCTGTATTATTCCCGCTTTACCATTGATAATCCCGGCAGTTGGAAAATCCGGGCCCGAGATATGCTCCATCAATGCATCTATTTCGCAGTCGGGATCATCAAGCAGGGCAATCGCTCCGCTGATAACTTCGCGCAAATTGTGCGGAGGAATATTGGTTGCCATCCCAACCGCAATACCGGACGAACCGTTAACCAGAAGGTTGGGAATCTGGGTCGGCAACACATCGGGAATGTCTTCGGTGCCGTCATAATTCGGAGAAAAATCAACGGTCTCTTTATCAAGATCCGCCAGCAGGTCATGAGCAATCCGTGCCATACGAATCTCGGTATATCGCATGGCTGCGGCAGCATCCCCATCGATAGAACCAAAATTGCCCTGCCCGTCTACCAAGGGGTAGCGTAAAGAGAAATCCTGCGCCATTCGCACAATCGTGTCATAGACTGCGCTATCACCATGAGGATGATATTTACCAATCACATCGCCGACGACGCGAGCGGACTTTTTATAGGGCTTGTTGAAGTCGTTAGACAACACATTCATCGCAAACAGCACCCGCCGATGTACGGGCTTCAATCCGTCCCTGACATCCGGCAAAGCCCGCCCTACGATTACGCTCATTGCATAGGCGAGATAGGATTCCCGCATCTCACTTTCAAGTGCGACCGGAGACACCTGTTTGGTAAATTCAGACATGCTTTAGAGATTCCCTAGCAGTTTACGCATTGAACGCGTCTGTTTAAACAAGGAGGCGGTTGACTCAGTTTTGGCGGCTTGCACCGTTCAATGAACACTGAGACATCATTTGCGGCCGACAAATCGGCACGGTACAAACGGTTTTTTCAACACCCTGGTAGGCCGTTTTTATTATCGGGACTTTTACGCCGTGTCGCCTGATGCGAGAGGCTCCAAGGACCGCTCAAATGTGCCAATATAGTACCACATCCGCATCCGTGATTGACACTGTTTAGCCGGTTTTTTGACAATAATTACACTATAGTTTTCAGTAGCTTATCGCTTAGCTAAAAGCGTAATCCGAAGCGCGCGTTTTTCGTTGCAAAGCGCTATAATCTCGACGTTGCTTCCGCTGCATGAATCCCTCAACCAGGCTCAAAAAACAGGGAGGTTTGAGCATTGAACCCGACCAACCACACCGACGCCGACCTCATCATTGAGGCCGCTTACGTCATACCCGTAACTCCCCGCGGACAGATTCTCAGAGATCACGCCCTTGTTGTGAACAACAAACGCATCACCGGTATCGTCCCATCTGGCGACATCAGCGACCACCGCGCCAAAAAGACCATCAACCTGCCCAATCATGTCCTGATGCCGGGCTTCGTCAATGCACATGGTCACATCTCAATGTCTCTGTTTCGCGGACTGGCTGATGACATCCCGCTTCAGGAATGGCTGGAGACTCGAATCTGGCCTTTGGAAAGCAAGTACGTGGACAGAGAATTCGTCCGGGACGGTGCGATGCTGGCCTTGGCTGAAATGATTTCGACCGGCACAACTTGTTTCGCGGATATGTATTTTTATGCAGACGAGGTTGCCGGGGTCGCACATAAATCGAACATGAGGGCGCAATTGGCCAGCCCGGTGCTCGATTTCCCGACCGCGTGGGCTCAGAACGCAGATGAATACATCAACAAAGCCACGCAAATCCATGACGAGTATCGATCAAACGACCTGATTAGTACTGCCTTTGGCCCGCACGCACCCTATACTGTGTCGGATGAACCGCTCACACGGATCGCCGCGCTGGCCGAGGAACTGGACGTGCCGATCCATATGCATCTGCATGAAAATGCGCAGGAGGTCACTGACGCAGAAGCCACCGATGGACGGCGTCCACTGCAAAGACTGCGGGATCTTGGCATTGTCAGCCCGAGGCTGCTCTGTGTGCATGCAACGCAACTACTGCCAGAAGAAATCACGTTGCTTGCCACGCACGGTGCCACTGTTATCCACTGCCCTTCCTCAAACATGAAACTGGCCAGCGGTTTTTGTAAGGTCGATCAACTCCTGAGACAGGGAGTGAATGTGGCTCTGGGGACGGATGGCGCAGCAAGCAACAACAGTCTGGATATGTTTAGCGAAATGCATCTGATGGCAATGATCGCCAAAGCGGTCGCCCAGGACGCCGCTGCGGTGAACGCGCAACAGGCACTGGAAATTGCTACCTTAAATGGGGCCAAGGCACTCGGGCTTGATAACGAGATTGGCAGCCTAGAAATAGGCAAGTACGCAGATGTCTGCGCGGTTTCACTCGCCCCACTCGGCATGACGCCGGTCAATAATCCGCTTTCGCATCTTGTCTATGCAAGTAATGGCAGTTACGTGAGCCACGTTTGGGTAGGCGGAACGCCCCTGCTGACAGATGGTGAACTGCAAACCCTTGAACTGGCGTTTATCATGGACCGGGCGCAATATTGGCAGGGCCAATTTTCGTCTCAGTAAGCCACAGGTTGCAGTCAATGAAAAACGTCGACGATCTCGAAATCCGCAAGTTTGAGGCTCTCGCTTCTCGCTGGTGGGATCCAAACAGCGAATTCAAACCGCTGCACGATATCAACCCTCTCAGGGTGAATTACATCAGTCAGCACATCAACCTGGCGGAGAAGCGGGTCCTCGACATCGGGTGCGGCGGAGGCATTCTGGCCGAGGCACTTGCCCACCATGGCGCGGCAGTAACCGCGATCGATAAGGCGGAAGCCTCGCTGACGGTCGCGAAACTACATTTGCTTGAGAGCCAGCTGGACATATCCTATCTGGACAGCACAGCGGAAGAGTTTGCGCAAGCTCAACCGGAACAGTTTGATGTGGTTACCTGCCTTGAAATGCTCGAGCACGTGCCGGCCCCCTCATCGGTGGTTGCCGCCTGCCAGCGACTTGTCAAACCGGGCGGCTTGGTCTTTTTTTCTACTATTAATCGAAACCCGAAATCCTATTTGTTTGCCATTATCGGCGCAGAGTATCTGTTGAATTTGTTGCCCCGGGGAACGCACGACTACGCCAAACTGATCAAACCCTCAGAACTGGCCACCTGGTCCCGACAAGCCCATCTCACTCTCAGAGATCAAATCGGTATGGGCTACAACCCTTTGACCAAAAAATATTTTCTGCAGAACAGCGTGGATGTGAATTATCTGGCCTGCTACGAAAAACCCGCGGCTTAGTCATGGAATTAGATACCTCCATCGAATGCGTGCTGTTCGACCTTGACGGCACACTCATTGACACCGCACCGGATTTCGTTAAAACCTTAAGCCGACTTACCGCAGAGAACAACCGGCCGCCAGTGACTGACTTGCGGGTTCAGCAGACCGTCTCAGACGGCGCTCGCGCTCTGGTTGCACTCGGGTTCGGCATCGAGGAACATGACGACCGCTTTGCCGCTTTAAATCAGCGTCTGCTGGATTTGTATCTCGAACAATTGTCTGACACTGACGCAACTCTTTACCCGGGACTCTCCTGCCTGCTCGCAAAGATGGAAGCGGCCGGCATTCCTTGGGGGATCGTCACCAACAAACCCGAGATATATTCACATAAACTTCTGGACAAGTTGGATCTGCTCCCACGCTGCGGCGTTCTGATCTGCCCTGACCACGTAAGCGAGCGGAAACCCCACCCCGAACCCATCCTTTTAGCCTGCGACCGTCTGTCCCGCAGCACCGAACGCACTGTCTATCTGGGTGACCATATTCGCGACATACAAGCCGCCAAGAATGCGGACGTAATTGCCGTTGCAGCCGCATATGGCTACCTGTCTGCTGAGGCAAAAGTTGAAGAATGGCCCGCAGACTTTATATTAAGGTCTTCCGAACAAGCGCTGCCTTTGCTGAATACGCTAAAGTTCGCCTGATAGAAGTCAAAAAAGGGCCTCTTATATGTTCGAGTATCACCCTTCTTCCCAGCATCTGGCCGGCAAAAAAATACTGATTACCGGAGCCAGCGCTGGTATTGGCCGGGCTAATGCCATCTGCTTTGCTGAACACGGTGCAGAGGTGCTTCTATTGGGGCGCAATCAGGAAAAACTGGAACAGCTGTTCGACGAAATTGAAGAAAAATCCCCGGGCAAGGTCACGATTCATCCGATGGATTTCGCCAAGGCAGGAGCCGAGGACTACTCAGGCCTCGCTGCCTCTTTAGACGAACACTTCCCGGTGATTGATGGTCTGATCCATAACGCAGCACATCTTGGGACGCTGTGTCCGGTCGAATACTACCCAGATAACGACTGGGAAACGTTGATCAACGTCAACCTGAACGCCGTTTTTTTTCTGACAAAAGCCGCAATGCCTTCGCTGAAGCGTTCTGAGGATGCCCGCCTGCTGTTCATTTCTTCCAGTGTTGGACGAAAGGGCCGCGCTTACTGGGGTGGCTACGGGGTCTCCAAGTTCGCGCTGGAAGGTCTCATGCAAACACTTGCTGATGAACTGACCTCAACCTCAAATATCCGGGTTAACAGCCTAAATCCGGGTGGTACAAGAACCGCGATGCGACAGGCAGCCTATCCTGCCGAAGACCCCCACTCTCAGCCCGCAGCAGAGAGTTTGATGCCCGTCTACCTCTACCTGCTCGGACCTGAGGCCGCCCATATTCATGGGCAGGCATTGGATGCCAGAGATTTCGACCCCAACATATTAAACACAGTAGAGGGCGCTTAGGTCAGTTCAATCAGCAAAAAACACCAAGAGGAGGCTCCCGGAAGGCTGACATCACACAAAAGCTCACGGGCAAACAAACAGCGGCAGGGTTCATGTAACCATTTTCACGAGCTTATCGATTTCTGGCTTAGCCAACTCCTGAAACTGCCCGCGCTTGACCGAACTGGGTATGAAAATCGGACCAAACCGCACCCGTTTCAGGCGGCTCACCTTCAGCCCTTGCGATTCCCACAGCTTCCTGACTTCCCGATTGCGACCTTCCATCAGCACAACGTGATACCACTGATTGATCCCTTCCCCGCCATGATGTTGGATGTCGGTAAATCTGCACAGGTGGTCATCGATCATCACCCCGGCATGCATCGCCTGCACCATTTCCGGCGACACTTCACCCATGACTCGAACCGCATACTCACGCTCTATTTGTGAGCGGGGGTGAGTCAGTCGATTGGCCAGTTCCCCATCAGTCGTAAAGAGCAACAGACCACTGGTATTGATATCCAGTCGACCTATCGATACCCAGCGACCGTGCTTGAGCGGTGGCAGTTTGTCGAATACCGTCGGTCGACCCTCCGGATCTTTCCGAGTGCTGATTTCATCTTCAGGTTTGTTGTAGAGAATAACCCGGCGGGAATTCCGTGTTTTTTGCTGAGGAGCAAGGCGTTTGCCGTCGACAGTCACCTTGTCTGAATCTTTTACCCGATCACCAACGGTCGCGATCTTGCCGTTAACCTTGACCCTGCCTGCCTCAATCCAACGCTCTAACTCGCGCCTTGACCCAAAGCCAGCGCGAGCGAGCACCTTTTGTAGTTTTTCACTCATGGGTAACCAAACCGTGTTGCTATGTTCTCAGAACCCGAGTGGGGCTGGCCCTCTCCAAGCGACTACTGCCCCGCAACCGGCTCTTCAGAGTCTGACCCTGCTGCTGGCTCATCGCTGTCTTCAGACATCGCCTCAGCAGCAGAGGGCGCGCGGTGCGCCTCGACCCCCGTGACCGCCTGCGGATCTCCGGCGAGATCATGATCATCATGCGGGCCAGATCTTTCAGATTCCTGAAGGTCTTCTCTACTCGGTGAGGCTCCGGGGATGTCGCCGTCGGCCACATCGTCTGCTGGCGCAACAGATGCTCTTTTGGCCGTCTGGTCTGAATCGGCAAGCTGTTCGGCGCGCTGCGTCGCTGGCTCCGGAACCACCCCGTCTTCTAAATCGGAATCTGCTTCTTCGCCAAGAAGGCTTTCCGGCATTCCCATCCTGAGAATTTCATCAAGCGGTTTTTTTGACAACTCGAGCGCTTCCTCCTCAGCCAGAAGTTGTGCGCGCTCCGCGTCGCTCTGCTCGAAACTCGCTTCGTCAGTGACTTCCTCCGGCAGGTCTATCACTCGTTGCTGCGCCAGTTCATCTGCGAGATCCAACTCCTGCTCAGATCGAGACAACTCTTTGATCTCAGACAGCGGTGGTAATTCTTGCAGGCTTTTAAGATTGAAATAATCCAAAAACTGTTTGGTTGTCGCAAACATCGCGGGTCTACCCGGAACGTCTCTGTGACCGACCACCCGAATCCATTCCCTGTCCAAAAGCGTGCGTATGATATTCGCACTTACTGCGACGCCCCGTATTTCTTCGATGTCACCCCGGGTGATAGGCTGGCGATAGGCAACAAGTGCCAGCGTTTCCAGGAGCGCGCGGGTGTAACGGGGAGGACGCTCCTCCCACAGCTTTGCGACCCACTCACTGAGATCTTGTTTGACCTGAAACCGGTAGCCTGAAGCAACCGGTTTCAGCTCAAATCCCCGATCATTACAGTCCTCAGAAATTGCCTGCATCACCCGCTTCAGTTCATCCCGGTCGGGCTGCTCACTTTTCTCGAACACTGCAATGATATTGTCCAGAGTCAGCGGTCTCCCGGCGGCAAGAAGGCAACCTTCAACGATCATCTTAACTTTGTTATCTACGTCACTCATGCGAAGTCTATTTAAAAATCACTAACCCCGAGATTTGATATGGATCGGGCCGAAGGGGTCTGACTGCACGATCTCCACCAACGAATCTTTCAACAATTCCATGACGGCGAGAAATGTCACAACGACGCCCAGTCTGCCCTCGGCTTTGACCAGTAGCGCAACCAGCGGAATAAATTTATGCTCGGAGACCTTGTCCAGAATTTCCGACATCTTTTCCCGGGTCGACAGAGTTTCGAATTGAATGTGGTGGTGCTCAAACATGTCTGCCCGAGCCAGGACGCGCGACAGACACAGAAGAATTTCCTCTAGCCTGACTTCCGGGTCCGGCGTGACTCTCTCAATCTCAGGTGGTGTTGCGCTCGCCAACATGATCTCCCTATCTAATCTGGGCATTGCGTCAATGTCTTCCGCCGCTTGTTTGAAGCGCTCATATTCCTGCAACCGCCTGATCAACTGTATCCGCGGGTCGTCTTCTTCTTTCTCCTCTGCTTCCTGGCGGGGCAACAGAATCCGGGACTTGATCTCAGCCAGCATAGCGGCCATGACCATATACTCAGCTGCCAGCTCGAACTGGCTGGATTGCATAAGATCAACGTAGGACATGTATTGGTCAGTAATGTCCGACACATTGATTTCGAGAATATCGAGGTTTTGCCGCTTGATAAGATAAAGAAGCAGGTCCAGAGGCCCTTCAAACGCTTCCAGAAAAATTTCCAGCGCACCAGGTGGAATATAGAGGTCTTTGGGTACTTCAGTGATGGCCTCTCCGCCAACGATGGCGAGCGGAAGCTCTTTTTGCTCCGGACTCGGCCCAGACAAACGGTCATCGGCCCCAACCTCAGCTGGCACAGATTCTAAAGGGGATGAAGACTGCCCCTCAGGTGCTGAGGGCTCTGATTTCGCTTCCGGTTCAGTCGTGGTCAATCTGTTAATCTGCCGCAAATCCGGTTTGGTTTATGGTACTCCACTTGCGAAGCGATGCCTACACCATAAAGCTTACTGCCAGGCACTGAGACCCATTGCTGAGCGAACTTCTGCAAGCGTTTCACGGGCCGATTCTCGTGCCTTCTCGCCGCCCTCCAGAAGAATTGAGCGAACCAGGTCACGATCATTTTCGAATTGCTCTGCTTCTTTCTGAATCGGTGCCAATTCTGCCGTAATGGCATCGATGACTGGCTTCTTACATTCAAGACAACCAATACCAGCATTTTGGCAGCCTTCGGTTACCCACTCTTTGGTATCCTGATCGGAATAAGTCAGATGAAGTTGCCACACCGGGCATTTTGCCGGATCACCCGGATCAGTAAGCCGAACACGCGCAGGGTCTGTCGGCATTGTGCTGAGCTTTTTGCTTATCTGCTCCAAAGGCTCTCGCAGACTGATCGTATTATCGTAAGACTTTGACATCTTCTGACCGTCGAGTCCGGGCATCTTCGATGACTCCGTGAGCAGCGACTTAGGCTCGGATAGGATCACCTTCCCGCCACCTTCAAGATAACCAAACAGGCGCTCACGGTCCCCGATGGAAATATTCTGCTGTTCTTGAAGCAAAGCCCGGGCTTTCTCAAGCGCTTCATGATCTCCCTGCTCCTGATAGGCTGTTCGAAGCTGCACATAAAGCCGCCCCGCTTTTTTTCCCATCTTTTTAATTGCCGCCTCAGCGTTTTCCTCAAACCCGGGCTCGCGCCCATAGACATGATTAAAACGCCGGGCAACTTCCCGGGTGAGCTCAACGTGTGCTACCTGGTCAGCGCCCACAGGCACATAACCCGCCCGGTAGATGAGAATATCTGCAGCCTGAAGCAGCGGATACCCGAGAAATCCATAGGTATCGAGCTCTTTTTCCTGAAGTTTTTGCTGCTGATCCTTATAGCTGGGGACACGCTCCAGCCAACCCATGGGAGTAATCATGGAAAGAAGCAGATGCAGCTCAGCGTGCTCGGGCACTTTGGACTGGACAAAAAGCGCCGCGGACCCGGGATTGATGCCTACGGCCAACCAGTCGATCACCATTTCAATGACGTTATCCTCGAACAGGGTCGCATCACCATAGTGGGTTGTCAGAGCATGCCAATCAGCAACGAAGAAAAAGCACTCATACTCATGTTGAAGCTTAATCCAGTTTTGCAGCACTCCGTGGTAATGCCCCAAATGCAGACGACCCGTAGGCCGCATTCCCGATAAGACACGCTGCTGCGAATTCACAGTCGACAAGTTAGACTCCTCTTTATTCTGGCACCCAGATATCTCTGCAAGCGTTTTCGGCAAGATGCCTATCTTTTTCACGTCCGTAGTATAAATGGAATCGCTGCCTCGTGGCGCGTCACTATTGAAAAGGCTTGGGATCTCCATTGCCGATTCGCAGCACCTCGGGCACCCCATCAACTAAGTCAACAAGTGTTGTCGGCTGCACGGAGCAAGCCCCGCCGTCAACGATCATGTCAACTGTCTTGCCCAGCTTCATTCTCATTTCGTAGGGGTCGGTCAATTGCTCGGACTGATCCGGCAAGATGAGACTAGTACTCATGATCGCCCCCCCAGTTTGCGCCAGAATAGCCTGGGCGACAGCATTGTCAGGCACTCGAAGCCCTATGGTTTTGCGCTTGGTCTGTTTCAAACGCCGAGGCACCTCTGGAGACGCTTTGAGCACAAACGTGTAGGGCCCGGGCGTATACGCCTTCAGAATCCTGTACGCGCTACTATCCACCTGCGAGTAGATCGACAATTCCGACAAGTCACGACAGACCAGGGTGAAATGATGTTTGGTGTCCAGGCGGCGTATCTGCCGAATGCGATCCAGCGCAGATTTATTGCCTATATGGCACCCCAGCGCATAAGTTGAATCCGTGGGGTAAACCACCACGCCGCCCTGCAACAGACATTTCGACACCCTCTGAACAATACGAGGCTCCGGGTTCGTCGCATGTACCTGAAGAAATTCACCCATTTAGAAACAGCCGCAAGAGAGCACTGGCTTGAGCCATTAACCCGAAAAGTCGCGATTCTAGTATATTGATGCTCAAAAGCAGACACCTTTTTGCAAATCAACTATGATTAAGACCTCGAGGATCAGACAACAATCCGCATGAAACAATTTATCGATTATATCCCGCTGTTTGTCTTCTTCTCCGTCTGGGCGATGGATGAGAGGACCATTACTCTGGCAGATTATCAGCACAGCGTTGGTGGCATATTCAGTGCGGCAGAGTTTTTACTCGCAAGTTCCGTCCTGGTCTACGGTGGCCTGTTTGTGGCACAGCGAAGACTGGACAAATTTCAGTGGATTACCCTCGCGGCTGTAGTGCTGTTTACCATTCCCACGATTATTTTTCGTGATACAAACTTTCTGAAGTGGAAAGCCCCTATCGTAAATTGGATTTTTGCCCTGATCTTCATGCTGTCTCGCTACTTCGGAGAAAAACCGGCTATTGAACACATGATGGGCCATACAGTGGCAGCGCCTCGGGAGTTATGGATCAAGCTCAATTCCCTGTGGGTGTGCTACTTCGTGGCACTGGGCGCAATCAATCTGGCCGTCGCGTTTGGCCTGAGCGAAGCTTTATGGATTCAATTTAAAGTGTTCGGCAATTTTGTTCTGACATTTCTCTTTGTTGTCGGTCAGATGCCTCTACTTGCGAAGTATATTGAAACCGACGATATCGAAAAGGATAGAGCCCGCGAAGACAAGGCAGCAGAGTCTACCTCAGCACCATAGGCGCTAATCCACCAGCATTTTTACAAGAAACCCGTGGCCCGGAAAATCCCTGTCTCGGCGTGCGTTTTCTTTCGGCGCCTATTGACGTTGTCTACTGAGGCAGAAATACCGATCTAAGGTCAGGAAACTGCTGATCAAGCACTGCGTTCCACTCGGAAAGTTGGCGCTCACGGCGCTTGAACAGTTCGCTCGGATCCCCTTCAATAGTGATCTTCAGAATTTTATCCCGGCGCCGAATCTGAAGAACAACCGGCAAGCCTTCAGTGACTCGCCCGAAAACCGAGTGCTTGCCGTCAAGATGCGGGGTCGCGAGGTGAGTGATGAAAAACTGGCTGCCATCGGTGTCGGGACCCGAATTCGCCATGGACAGAACACCCTGACGGTTGTGCTTCAGCAACAACTCACCCGAAAATTGGTAACCTGGACCCCCGGTTCCGTCCGCCCTGGGATCTCCACCCTGCGCCATGAAATTTCGTTCTACCCGATGAAAACTCAAACCGTCATAAAAGCCCCGCAGGGCGAGGTTCACGAAATTTGCCACGGTGGTGGGAGCGGCCCGGTCATTCAACTCTGCTTTCATCACACCCCGCTCGGTCTCAATGACTGCAACCAGTGGTTGCGCATCAGCAAGAGTGGACATAAACAACAGACAGGCAAATGCAATCTTTTTCATATCTTGATTACCGGGCTTTCAGGATGGAAGGTCTGCATAATCGATAATTACCGGAGCGTGATCTGAGAAATTTTGTGCTGTATAAATCTCAGCACCCAAGACAGATGAACGCAAGCCCGGAGTGATCAGCTGATAATCCAGACGCCAGCCAACATTTTTGGCCCGGGCTTGGCCGCGGTTTGACCACCAGGAGTATTGATCCGCTTCCTGATTCACCAACCTAAACGCATCGCTCCAGCCGACTTCATCATACAGTGTGTCCAGCCAGGCTCGCTCCTCAGGGAGAAATCCCGAATTTTTCTGATTCGAGCGCCAATTTTTGAGATCACTCTGTTTGTGACAAATGTTCCAGTCAGCGCAAATAATGATTTCTCGTCGTTTTCGTCGCAAACCACGCATGTGCGCCTCAAAATGAGCCATAAAAGCAAATTTCCGCTCCTGCCGTTCGGGGCCTGAAGAGCCTGAAGGCAGATAAAGCGACGCAATGCTCAGGCCGGGAAAGTCCGCCTGAAGGTAACGACCCTCTGTATCTGCGATGGGGAAGCCCGTCCCTCTGCGTATCTTGAGCGGCTTTTGCCGGATAAATAGCGCCGTGCCAGCATACCCTTTCTTCTCCGCATCAAAGTAGAAACAGTGGTAACCCTGGGGCCGGAAAATTGGATCTTCCAGCTGGTATTCCTGTGCCTTGGTCTCCTGCAGGCAAACGACATCCGCGTTCGATTGCGCGAGCCATTCGAAAAAACCCTTTCTCGCCGCAGCACGGACGCCGTTGCAATTGAATGTGATGACCCTCATGACCTTATTTTAAGCTTGCTCCGGTGCTAAATCACGAAGGCATTGTACGCCGCGCTCAGTTCCGAGCAAGCCGGAACAATCTTTCAAGCCCCAAAGGCGGCCATTGCAGTAGTTCGCCTTTCTGGTGTCAGGGCAACCCCTAATAAGACACTTTTTGTTACATTAAGTAGCATTTATTCAAGCAATCACCACACTATTTTGGGTACACCGACTCTTATTTTTGCTCAATTTCTTCGGAAATGCTCTGGTGAATTAGCCGAAAAGCGGTTTAAGAATTCACTGTAAATACCTGTGGAGCTTATAATTATCGTGTTTTCCTCACCAAAACCATTTCTCTTCCCAAGAGTGAGAGGGTTTTTGTGTATTTATTACACATTTTTGTTACTTTTTGGAAAGCTGTGTGTTACGATGCGCACGGCACTGGAGAGGGAGCGGCCAGTGACACAACGCCAACGCTCCGGAGGAGGAAATTATGAGTAAGATGCTTAAGGAAGCACGGCCAGTAGCAGAAGCAGCCGTGATTAGTGTGGCGATCGTCATCGCCGCGCTGGCCGTACCAGCTGCAATTCTCTACGCCGCTGTCTAAACCAGAAAACTACAAGGAGGCTCTATGCAAGGCCTTACTAGTCAATGCCCCGACAGCTGAACACCGACTTGAGGTAACCTGCTCGAGTCGGTGTTTTTATATTGCCTCTGGCAAAGCGAGAAACAACTCAGCTTGTCCGCTACCCCGGCTCACCGGACGAGGTATCCGACCAGTCTGACCTGCGATTTTAAGTCTACCGGACAATGATCCGCCGACACCGACAAGCCTAACCAAGGCGCCCCTGAAGCACACCGTTCAGTCAGCGACTAGCTTGTCCACGAAGTTACAAGGCCGATGCGTGCTATCCAGCTGGTATTGAATAATGCTTTCCCATCCCGTACGACAAGCTCCCGGAGACCCCGGCAGACAAAACACGATTGTTCGGTTTGACAGACCTGCGAATACGCGGCTCTGAATCGTCGAAGTTCCGATTTCCTCGTAAGACAATTGACGAAACAATTCGCCAAACCCTTCAATTTGCTGCTCCAGTAAAGGCTGGATTGCTTTCAGGGTATTGTCCCTGTCGGTAAAGCCTGTACCGCCAGTCATCAGGACCCCCTTCACCCCAGGATCCGCAATAAGACGTGAAACTTCGGCACGCAATTGATAGACATCATCTTTGACAATTTGCTTACTGTGAAGCTTGTGCCCTGCTTCCTCTAAGCAGCCCACAAGAACTCCGCCTGATTTATCTGATTCTTCCGTTCGGGTATCAGAGACCGTGACCACAGCAAGGGGAAGGGCTATTTTGGAATCGCTCACATTAACCTCCGGTCATATTCATAAGCCTAACCGGCTGCGCATGATCTTTATCGTAAAAGTGGTGCCGTTCGGGCTTAATTTCCATGGCTGCTACCAAAGCTCTCTTCAGATCATCCATGTCTTTCGACCCATCCCGCAATATAGCTCGCAGATCAACTGAATGCTCGTTACCCAGACACAACAGCAGCCTGCCCTCAACGGTGATGCGAACACGATTACAATCTTCACAAAAATTGTGGGTCACCGGCGATATAAAGCCAATGCGACTGCGATAACCCGCCACCTGTGAATACCTGGAAGGGCCGGCTGTCCGCGCCGGACTGTCTACCAGTTGATATTTCTTCTCTATCTGCGCACGAACCCAGGCATTACTGCAGGTGGTATCTTCTCTGGCGTGATCTGACGCTTCACCAAGCGGCATTTCTTCGATAAACGCAATATCTACATGTCGATCCAAGGCATAGTCAGTGAGTGCCAGCACTTCGTCTTCGTTATACCCCTTCATGACCACTGAGTTCAGCCTGATGCGATCGAACCCCTGCGCAACCGCCGCATCGATTCCGGCCAAAACCTTGTCAAGCTTGCCGACCCGGGAGATACGCTGGAAACGGTCGGCCTGCAAACTGTCAATGCTAATATTGATCCGATTTACTCCAGCTTTTTTCAAGGGCTCAGCATAGGTTGTCAATTGAGATCCATTGGTGGTAAGCAGGAGTTCCTGCAGACCCGGAAGCGCGCCTAATTTTTGAATCAGTGTCATGACATCTGTACGCACGAGCGGCTCACCGCCGGTAAGGCGGATTTTTTTTACACCCAGTTCAGTGAATGCCGAGGCAATCTGACAAAGCTCCTCCAGCGACAGTATTTCCCTTCGGGGTATAAAGGTCATGTCTTCGGTCATGCAGTATACACATCGAAAATCACAACGATCGGTAACCGACAGGCGAATGTAGTCCACATGACGCCCGAATTTGTCGACTAATTTTTCAGGAAAAGTACTTTCACTCATGGCCGGTACTATACCGCAGACAGACGAAGTTGGGTAAGCCCGGAACGCAGGCAAGGTATGTCAGACATTGATCAGCATGATCTGTACCGCCAGTAGCACCAAGATGACACCCATGGCGCGCTCAAACCATGGGCCAAATTGAAGAATGGACTGTCGAACTTGTGCTTGTCCGATCAAGCCAGAAAGAATCGCAAACCAGATAAACGTGGCCGCTGACATATACAGGCCATAGTAGAGTTGAATTCTCAATGGAGTTTCATTGTCAATGACTCCGGCGAATAATGCCAGAAAGAAAAGAGTTGCTTTGGGGTTAAACCCGTTGGTCAGAATCCCCAGCCGGAACGCCCCCACAGACGACACCCGACCGCCGGCACTCTCAGCAACTGGCCGATGTAGGCTTGAAGCCGTGATTGCCTGCACGCCCAGATAAACCAGATACGACGCTGCCAGATATTTCATGGCGGTGAGTAACACGTCAGATTGCGCAAACAAAATCGACATTCCCAGCAGACAGTAACTGACATGAATAAGTATTCCCGCGCCTACGCCGAGACTGGTCAGGATGCCCTGCCGGGTTCCACCTGTCACACTCTGCTTCAGCACCACAGCAAAATCAGGTCCAGGAGAAGCTACCGCCAGAAGATGAGCAAAGGCGATCGTAATGAATTCCGACCAGTACATTGGCACAAATCAGCCTGTTGGCTTTCAGCGCAGGCGCTCGGACAACACCAACTCAAGCGCTACCTCTGCGTCAGCGTTGAGTGTAAGCGTCGGAGATTCAGCCCGGTAATCGCCGGGAGAAGGTGTGGCAATCCCGCTGAATGACACCAAGGCAGTCACATAGACCGACTCAGCTGAAGACAGATTATAAGGCCCTACTGCTGAAGTATTGTCGAGCTGGAAGGATGCCGGCAATGTGCTGACGGTTGTGTCGAGAGCAGCCAACGGTGGCAGGCCCTCCTGCTCCGCGTTACGAACAGCCACAAAGACTCGAAGGTCCGGAGCTAGATCGACTTCCGGTGACAGGCTGAGTGAGACACTGATTCTCGGGCCGGCAGCCTCCCCGTCGCGCCCGGCGAGGATTTCCTGTGCCGCTGCGATTCTGAATCTCAACTCTTTAGCGAACTCGCCATTTGGATTGACCTGAATCATTAATCGCCAGTAATCGATCGCATCCGAATAATCTTCCCTCTGCTCTGCGTCGGCTGCCAACAGCTGCAGCACAGACATCTCATTCGGATTAATCGCCCTGGCTTCATCTATAACTGCCCTGATTTGAGGGCTGAACACAAACTCTGTATTGATATACATAGCCATGGCGATTCGCCCAAGCACCAGCGCTTTTTCCGGTGTCGCATCGAGTAAATCTGCCGCCCTCTGGTAAGCAATCTGCGCTTCCTCGAAAAGTCCAACCGCCGCAAAATTTTCGGCGAGAAAGTAAAATGCCCACGGCATGTCCGGATTAGTTTGTGCCAGCTCGCCAAGCGCAACTATCAGTTCGCGGGTTTCATCGCTGTCCCCTTGGTTATCGACCGTGCGCTGAAACAAATCCATAACCTGCACATTATCGATATAACCCCAGTGGCTATAAAGCCCGTATGCCAAGACTGGTAAAGCAAGTACGAATGTAAGAGGCGTCAGAAAGGTCAGCGTGGTCAGAGATTTCAGCATCCCCACGTTATTGCCCGCTTTTCCTGGCCGTGCATTTGCAGGAGATGCGACCTTCTCTTCCAGCTCGACATCAGCCAGCAATCCCAACTGCAGTTCAGACAGCAAAAGATCGAATTGCTGCTGGTTAAGGTTACCGGCAGACAATTCAGCCTCAAGCTCGTCGCTTCGCTCCTGAAAAAGCGCAATATTGGCCTGCTTGCGCAGTTCATCAGAGTCGGCGGGCTGAGAATTTGCACGCAGCCAAAGCGGTGCTAAAACAAACAGTGCAGCGAGTAAAAACAGTCCTGCGGTGGCTATCCAAAACACCATGAGATCCCCGAGCCGAGCCTCTTAGCCCTTAGCCTTCAGTAACGCCTGCAGTTTCTCGCGCTGCGCATTATCCAGTTCCGGGCTTTTTTGTGCCGTCTGGCCGGCTTTGCGTGAGACAGCGATGGCAGCAGCGCCACCAATCAGCAGAAAGATAAGCGGCCCAAACCAGAGGAACAGAGTCTCCATACGCAAACGCGGTTTGTAGAAAATAAAATCGCCATATCGTTCGAACATGAACTGCTCAATCTCTGAGTTCGTCATGCCTTCCAGAATCATGCGGTGAATTTCGCGCCTCAGATCCTCGGCAACCCCACCGCTGGACCCTGTGAGGTTCGTGTTTTGGCACATGGGGCAACGCAATTCATCAGACAATTGTCTGAATCTCTGCTGCTGCTCCACAGTTTGAAATTCAAAGGTATCGACCTGAGCGTGCACCGCAGGCTCGGCTGAAACAAAAGCTGCAAGCATCAGAAGCCAGAGAGCCGGAGTCCTGAGCGAATTGAAACTCGTAGTGAATGGCATCAGCGGCTTTCCGCTTGCAGTTCAGCAATCGCGGGTAGAAACTCCTCAGCCCAGACAGTCTCATCCAATACACTGACGTGCCGGTACCGGATGACACCTTCAGCATCAACCAGATAGGTCTCGGGGGCTCCATACACGCCGAGATCTATGCCAAACCTGCCGTTGGCGTCCTCAATACTGAACGCAAAAGGATTACCGTTAGTTTCCAGCCAGTTCTTGGCGAGCTCCGACTGATCCTTGTAATTCACGCCAACCACGGGTATCGAACCTTCCTCAGAAAGACGCATAAAAGTAGGATGCTCCACAAGACATGGCAGGCAATAGCTGCCCCAGACGTTGAGGAGAAAAATTTGCTCGGGCAGATTGGCGTTGGTGACAGTCTCTCCGTCCACGGTGCGAAGCTGAAATTGTGGCATCGGCTTGTCAATGAGCATCGAAGGCAGCTCTTTAGGGTCCAGAAAGAGACCTCGCCAGAGCAGTAATGCCAAAGCCAGAAAACCAGCGACCGGCAAGTAAAACGCTAGTCTGCCCATTTCAGCCCTCCCTCACATGCAAGCATGTTTAATCTTCTACTTTTCCCCTCGACTGATATGAGCATTACGCTGGCTGCAACTCCGCTGCGGTTTGTGTTTTAGACCCCCTGCCAGATTTCTCTGCCGCTTTTATCCGAAGCCGGCGGTAGCGTTTGTCTCCCGCAGTCAGCGTACCGCCGATCGCCATAAATATGGCACCGAGCCAGATCCAGCGCACAAAAGGTTTAACATACAGCGTCATTGACCAGGCGCCAGCGCCTTTCTCTTCACCCAGTGTGACAAACAGGTCACGGAAAAAGCCGGCATCAATGGCCATCTCGGTCGACGGTGTACCGCTGGCCACGTACAGGCGGCGCTGAGGATACAATACCGTGAGCAGTTCGCCGTCGTTGGCTACAGTGAGCTCAGCCTCATCGCCGATGTAGTTAGGCCCTTCAATACGCGCGCTTCCTTCCAGCGTGAACAGGTAACCCCCTAGCTCAACCGATTCACCGGGCGCCAGCAGTACACTCCGCTCCTCGGAGAAGAAACTGGTAAGAGCAGCGCCGATAAGCATGACAGCAATCCCGATGTGGGCCAGCACCATGCCGTAGTAACTCAAACTCAAGGAATTAAGACCACGAAGAGTCGACCGTTTATTTGCGACTTTATTACTGATGTCTTTGCCAATGGCAAAGACAATCCAACTGGCGAGAATTAGTGTTATGGTCGCCGCTACAGAGAATTTGCTCAGCACTATTAAGGGAAAGATCAGCCCAACCAGCAGACTGGCAAATAACACCTTACCAAGTTGCGCCGCAAGATAGGTCCAAGATGTCTGTTTCCAGCGACTTAACGGACCGATACCAACAAATACAAACAGCAGCATCATCAGGGGCACAAAGATGGTATTAAAGTAAGGCGGCCCTATGCTGATCAGATCGTCAGTGACGGCCTGATAGACCATTGGAAACAGAGTCCCTAAAAAGATCGACGCCGCCGACACCACCAGAATCACGTTATTTACCAACAAAAAGAATTCGCGCGAGGTGTATTCAAAACCGAAGCTGCCCTTCATCAGAGGCGCGCGCAGCGCATAAAGCAGAAGAGAGCCCCCGATCGAGATGCCCAAGATGCCAAGAATAAAGAATCCCCTTGAAGGATCACTGGCAAATGCGTGTACCGAGGTAAGCAGGCCGGAGCGCGTGATGAAAGTACCCAGCAGACTGCCGGAAAAAGCTAGAATGGCCAGAAGCACAGTCCAGCTCTTAAACATTCCGCGTTTCTCGGTCACCGCCAGAGAGTGGATCAGCGCTGTACCGAACAGCCAGGTAATCATGGGGGGATTTTCTACTGGATCCCATGCCCACCATCCGCCCCAGCCCAACTCATAATATGCCCACCAACTGCCAAGGGCTATTCCCACAGTCAATATCGCCCACGCCACATTCGCCCACGGGCGGGACCAGCGTGCCCAGGCAGCATCCATCCGTCCACTCAGAAGCGCGGCAATGGCAAAGGCAAAGACGACAGAAAATCCGACGTAGCCCATATACAACGTCGGCGGGTGCAGTATGAAACCGATATCCTGGAGAGCCGAATTGAGATCAGCACCATCGGCCGGCGGCAGCGGCACTATACGACCGAACGGGTTAGAAGTCGCCAGCATAAATAGGATATAGCCAAAGATTAGGACCCCCAGCACCCCAAGAACCCGCGCCACAAATTCCTCCGGCATGCTTTTGCTAAAGATGCCCACTGACAGCATCCATCCAGCTAACATAAAGGTCCACAGCAAGAAGGAGCCTTCGTGACCACCCCACACCGCGGTAAACTTGTAACGCATGGGCAGCAGAGTATTCGAATGCTGGGCGACGAACGACACGGAGAAATCATCAGTGATAAAGGCGTAAGCCAGCGCCGAAATCGCCAGGCCCAAGAAAACAAAAACGCCCGCGGTCAGCGGACGAGCCATGCTGATCCAGACCGGATTATTATAGTGAGCCCCCGCAATGGGAAGGCTGCCCAGTAAAGCGCTTAAACACAGCGCAAGAATAAGGGAGAAAGAGCCCAGTTCAGGTATCATGAGTTTGGTCCTTTAAGTGCCCGGTCGCGTAGCCGCACCCTCGGGAGCGGTGCCGGCGGCATCCAGGGCCGCTTTGACTTCTGGTGACATGTAATTTTCATCATGCTTGGCCAACACGCGCGAAGCCTGAAAGACGCCGGCATTGTCGAGACTCCCTTCGACCACAATTCCCTGACCTTCGCGAAACAGGTCGGGCAGAATGCCCTCGTGATAAATTGGAACATCATTGGCGTAATCGGTAGCCACGAAACGTACCGCAAGGCTGTCCGTGGCAGATTGCACCGAGCCTTCCCGCACCATGCCGCCTATGCGAATGCGCTGCCCCGCATTCACTTCACCTTGAGCAACCTGAGTTGGCGTGTAGAACAGGTCGATATTCTGACTCAACGCATACAAGGTCAGACCTACGGCAACACTGAGACCTGCAGCAATAAACAGAATTACACCCAAGCGCTTTCGGCGATGAGCTTTCATGCCCTTTCCTCCTCAGTGGTTTCTGATCCCGGTGAGGACTGCGAGCCCGCACCAGCAGACATTGGCGGGACTTGAGCATTAAGCGAATAACGGCGCTTAAGTTCTCGAATAATTTGCCTGTTTTTACGAAGGGGCCCGTACAGGTTGATCGTCAGAAAAATCAGAAACATGCCATACACAGACCACACATTAAAGGCATAGCCGCCCATCTCGATGAATTCTTGAAAATTTGAAAACTGCATACTTCAGAAGCCCTTGGTAGACCTAGCTTTTCGCAACCAGGTCCATAACCCACTGCGCCCTTTTTTCTCTCTGTAAGATTTCATTCCGGGTCGACAGAATGAGGCTTATCGCAAAAAACAGATAGACAGCTACGATCATGAAGATCAGCGGCACCCAGATTTCAGGGCCGTTCGCCTGATCGGTCGCCAGGGTAAAGTTGGTCGAGGCCTGATGAAGCGTATTCCACCAATCGACAGAGTATTTGATGACTACAACATTGATGCAACCGACGATGCTAAGCAATGCGCAAGCCCGTGCCGCTCCCTCCGAATCTTCCAGTGCGGTCCTAAGCGATACAACACCCAGCAACAGGAAAAACTGCAGTAGCAGAGAAGTCAGTCGCCCGTCCCAGACCCACCAGGTTCCCCAGGTGTCCACTCCCCAGATGGATCCTGACGCCAGCGCCAGCGCGGTGAACCAGGCACCGAGCGGTGCGGCCACCTTAACAACAACATCGGCAAGCTTCATCCGCCAAACCAGGAAAATGGTCCCGGCCATCGCCATCAGCGGAAAGAAAGCCAGAGAAATGCTCGCGACAGGCACGTGCACATAGAAGATACGGTTCGTCAGTCCCTGCTGATAATCCTGGGGCACGAACAGCAGCGCCCAGGTCACCCCGATCAGCAAACATGTGACCATTGCGCCGACGAGCCACGGCAGCCACTTACCAGATAGCTCATAAAACCACTTGGGGGAGCCCCATTTATGAAACCAGGTCCAATCCATCTTCAGATACCGAACAATTCAGGAGAAGCACTATACCACGGCTTCTGTACTCCAATCAGAGTCATTGTAACCTATTGTTATTACGCGGATAAACGCAAAATGGACTACAAGCTGTCAGTTTACACTGATACGCAAGGCGGCAGCGGAAGCCAGCGGCGCCAGTGTCAGTGCCGCAACCAGCATTGCCCCCATGATCGCCAGATATCCTGACAGCGAGGCGCCTTCGAGGGTTTGTGAGACGGTCAAGGTTCCTGCGATCAGCACCGGAACACTCATGGGAAGGGTTATGACCGCCAGAATCAACCCCCGACTTCCAAGGCCGACGGTCAAAGCGACGCCGATGGAGCCCAGCAAGCTGAGCACCGGCGTACCGAGCAGCAAGGTCAGCACCAACGTCGAATACGCACCTTCAGGAAAATTCAGCATATAGGCAATCAGCGGCGACACCAACACAATGGGTAACCCACTGACTAACCAGTGGGCGATATTCTTCGCCAGCACCAGAAAATAAAGCGGGTGTGGACTGAGCATCAGCAGTTCGAGGGAGCCATCTTCGAAGTCCGCACGGAACAGATTGTCCATCGCCAGCAGAGAAGCAAGCAACGCCGAAATCCACAGCACACCCGCCGAGATCTCTCCAAGCGCCTCAGGCTCCGGTGAAATCCCGATTGGGAACAAGGTTGCCACCAGAACAAAGAACATAAACGGATTGAACAGATCATTCTTTCGTTTGTAGGCGATCAGCAAATCTCTTCGCAATGTCGCAACTACCGCCCCGGCAAGCGTTGAGCGCGCTGCACTCACGACAGCGAACCTCGCGGCATTTGGCCCACCCCGAGCGTCAGTTCAGTGAGACCGTCGACAGCCAGAGCGTGGTGAGTCGTGACAAGAACGGAACCGCCCCGATCGCTGTGCTGCCCAATCAGATTTTCCAGAAATGTGACACCCCGGACATCGAGTGTTGTGAAGGGTTCATCCAGCACCCAAAGACGCGCTTCTGATAACAATAGCCGAGCGAGGCTGACCCGCTGATGCTGTCCTGCAGACAGCGTGAAGCACTGCGAATCCTCGAAACCCTGAAGACCGACCTGCGCAAGAGCCGCATCCATCTCGTCCGCGCTGATCTGTCTGTGCAAATGACCTGACCACAGTAAATTTTCTCTCGGAGTGAGCACCTTGCTGACCCCCACTCGATGCCCAAGATAGAGCATTCCGTCGTGGAACTTTTCAACACAATTCGCGAGCAATTCTCCGCGCCATCGAATCAGGCCCTGATAGTTGTCGTTCAATCCACACAGAATCCGCAGCAAGGTCGTCTTTCCGGAGCCGTTACCGCCTTTGATTTGAAGCACCTGCCCTTCAGCCAGCCGAAAGCTGAGATTTTGAAATAACACGCGCTCATCCCGTTCACAGAAGAGATCATCGACCGCCAACAACGGAGTAAGCGTCTCCACCTGCTCCGTCCGATCTGAAGGTTGCTTGTCCATAGGCTAAAGAGTACCGCAGAAGAGGCTCCCGCACTAAAAGATAGAGCAGAATTGTGGGTTAGTTCGAGGAAAGTAGACTGGCGCCCTTGGTGACCGCACCCGAGGGATGAATCGTTTGGCGTACTGTGGATCGCTGGCAAGCAGAAGCGCTCGAGGATTTAGCTCCAGTCAGACAAACGCGCTCTGAGCCGCATCGCCGCCTGGCTGTGTATCTGACTCACCCTGGATTCACTGACTCCGATCACCTCGCCTATCTCCTTGAGGTTCAACTCCTCGTCATAATACAAAGCAAGGACCAATCTTTCACGCTCAGGCAGGCCATCAATTGCCCGTGAAAGGTGCGCCTTGAACGTATCTCGTTGCAGCCCGTCGCAGGGTCCAATCAGCTCACCGGCCGCCATCTCAATGGCAGAGTCGTCACCCTCCATAATGTCGTCAAAGCTGAATAACCGGCTCCCGGAAGCATCCTGCAAAATCGCATAATAGGCGTTAAGATCAATGTCCATTTCTTTGGCGACTTCAACGTCTTTGGCATCCTTCCCGGTGCGCGCCTCAATTGCCTTGATCGCTTCGGCCACTTTACGCGATTTGCGGTGGACAGAGCGAGGCGCCCAATCGCCCTTCCTTACCTCGTCCAGCATCGAGCCGCGAATCCTGATCCCCGCGTAGGTTTCAAAACTTGCCCCTTTCGATACATCGTATTTTTTCGCTGCTTCCAGCAGGCCGATCATCCCCGACTGAATCAGGTCGTCAATCTGGACACTGGCAGGCATACGCAACAGCAAATGGTGGGCGATTCGCTTCACAAGCGGTGAGTAACGATCGACAACCTTTGTCAGGTTTTCTTCTTGCGCTTCAGCACTCGCTTCGTTTTTATCAATAGCAGAAGCGCCAGTTGCTGCACTCATTTTGTTTTCCCATTCTCTGATACAAACAACCTGACTGCATCACGCGGTTGAGCATCTTTTCTTATTGGTCAGTCAGCACGCTTGGCAGTTGCAAGCCCCCGTGCGACACCGGCCTTCCGGAAACTGTGCGCCATGCATCTTGGTGTTGCTCACGCAACCGCGCCCGTCCTAGAATGCCTGACGCCACACCAGATCGGTTTGTTCCAAGCCTTTGCCGTTAAACAAAATCATTCCTATGTCGAAACACTGGCTATACAGCCTGCCGATACTGGGTCCCGGTCAGCACCTAACAATTCTTCGCGGTTGCTACACATAGTGGTGCAAAAAGTGTTCCAAGAGCTTCAGAAATTGCGAGACCGGGTGGTAAGGCTCGTATGACGCAGGCTTCAGGACGATCGCAATCAGCGTGATGCGATCTTGCGTGGAGAATTCAAGAGATTTAGCGCCGTAAATTTGACGATTTTAGGTATGAACGCCAATATTCCGACGCTCCCTCCCGTGCAAGACTGTTAGCGACCAAAGACAGAACTCATTGTAGACAAAAGATGGTCAGACGCTTGCCGGGATGACCCGGCGCGCCATTTTCAGCCTTTGTTCGACCAGGCCTACATCCAGCATTCAAGCCTTCGGGGTAGTGACTCCGATCTGCCCCATATATTTGCCGCCCCGCTGTTTATACGTCACTTCACACTGTTCATCAGATTGATAAAACAGCATCTGAGCAACTCCCTCATTTGCGTATATTTTGGCAGGCAATGGAGTCGTGTTTGAAAATTCCAGCGTCACATGTCCTTCCCATTCCGGCTCTAGAGGGGTCACGTTGACGATTATACCGCACCGCGCATAGGTGGATTTACCTAAGCAGACAGTCAGTACATCTTTGGGAATCCGGAAATATTCTACCGTCCGGGCCAGCGCAAACGAATTCGGCGGTATGACGCAAACGGGTTCCTCGATACTGACGAAGCTGGTTTCGTCAAAATTCTTGGGATCAACCACGTTGGTGGTGTGTACGTTGGTAAAAATCTTAAAGTCACTGGCGCAGCGGACATCGTAGCCATAACTCGAAGTTCCATAAGAAATTACTTTCCGATTTTCGACAAACCTTACCTGCGCGGGCTCAAACGGATCAATCATGCCCTGCGTGCTCGCCATCTCCCTTATCCACCGATCCGATTTGATTGTCATGCCAGGAATTCCTCCGGAAAAAGCGCCCGTGATTAAAAGCGCGCATGATAATGCGAATCCTGTTATATCGCCATGACATCACGGGCGTTTGTTTGGAAATTTTACCGACCTAACGTATCATTACTCTGATAACTTTCACCTTACGCGACTGCCTTCAGTCGCCGAGTCACTTAAGAAGTCGCCTGAGCCAGCGAGCCATGCAGTCCCGGCACATCGGCCGGACGAGCCCGCACGCATCAGGCATTTCCGCAGAGGAGTCTTCAATGAAACAATGGCAGTGCATTGTTTGTGGTTTTATCTATGACGAAGAGTCAGGCCTGCCGGAAGACGGCATCGCACCGGGCACGCCCTGGGAAGACGTCCCGGACGATTGGATGTGCCCTGACTGCGGCGTAGGCAAAGATGACTTCGAGATGGTTGAGTTGTAGAACATCAGCAACGTGATTACCATCTGCCGACAGCAGCTGCCGTTCGGGCAGTCGCTGATGGGCCTCAGCAATTGACGCGAGATACACAAGTGAATAAGCGCAAAATTCTTGTCACCAGCGCACTTCCCTACGCCAACGGAGATATCCACCTGGGTCATCTGATGGAGGCGATTCAGACCGATATCTGGGTTCGCCTGCAAAAACTTCAGGGGCATGACTGCATCTGGGTTTGTGCCGATGACGCCCACGGGACTGCGATCATGCTGAGCGCCCAAACCCAGGGCATCACCCCGGAGGAGCTCATCGACCGGATTAACCGGCAACATCAGCAGGATTTTTCGGATTTTCTGATTGGATTCGATAACTTCTACACAACGCACTCTGAAGAAAATCGAATCTTTTCCGAATCGATGTACCAGGCCATGGAGAGCAACGGACACATCCACCGTCGCTCGATCAAGCAACTGTTCGATCCGGATAAAAATCTGTTTCTCGCTGACCGGTATATCATCGGGACATGCCCGAAATGCCACGCTGAGGAACAGTATGGTGACAACTGCGAAGCATGCGGTTCGACCTACAGCCCCTCCGAACTCATTTCACCGCGCAGCGCCATTTCAGGAGCTGTTCCGATAGAAAAGGAATCCGAACATTTCTTCTTCGACCTGCCAGCATTCAAGGGCATGCTGAAAGCCTGGACGCGCTCGGGCACACTGCAGGATCAGGTCGCCAACAAGCTGAACGAATGGCTCGAACAGGAACTGCAGCAGTGGGATATCAGTCGTGACGCGCCCTACTTTGGATTCGAAATCCCCGATGCACCGGGCAAGTATTTCTACGTCTGGGTCGACGCCCCGATCGGCTATATGGCCAGCTTTAAAAATTTCTGCGATCGCGAGGGCCTGGACTTCGACAGTTACTGGCTTCCCGACTCCGATGCAGAGCTCTATCATTTCATCGGTAAGGACATCATCAATTTTCATACTTTGTTCTGGCCTGCGGTGCTGACCAGCTCAGGTTACCGAACACCAACCGCTGTCTTCGCCCATGGTTTTCTGACGGTCGACGGCACAAAGATGTCTAAATCTCGCGGGACGTTTGTTAATGCGCGCACCTACCTCGATCATCTGAACCCGGAATATCTGAGATATTATCTGGCAGCAAAGCTCAGTTCCGGCATTGATGATCTGGACTTAAACCTGGAGGATTTTGCGCTCCGGGTGAATGCCGACCTGGTCGGGAAGGTTGTTAATATTGCCAGCCGCTGCGCCGGATTCATCCACAAGGGTTTCGACGGCATGCTGGCAGAAAATCTGGATAATCCTGAGCTGCTCGCCGGGATTCAGTCCATCAAAGCAGAAGTCACTGAACACTATGACAACCGCGAGTACGGAAAAGCGATTCGATTGATCATGGCGCAGGCCGACAAGGCCAATCAGTACATCAACGACAAAGAGCCCTGGGTACTGGCAAAGACAGACAAACAATCCGTCGAGCTGCAGGCGATTTGCAGTACCGGGATTAATGCTTTCCGGCTACTTCTTTGTTACCTGAAACCGGTTCTGCCCGGTCTTACGAAAAAAGCTGAGGCATTCCTCAATATTGACCCGTTGCTCTGGCGGGATGCCGATTCCCTGTTGACCAACCATCGTATCAACAAATTCCAAGCCCTGATCACTCGGGTTGAACCAGACAAGATTGCCACCATGATAGATGCAAGCAAAGCACACAATGAAACGGCCATTGCCACCGCAGCGGAGAATCACTTCGAGCCAGAGATTGCATTTGAGGACTTCGCAAAAATTGATCTGCGTATTGCAAGAATTGTTGAAGCCGCGCACGTCGAAGGCGCTAATAAGCTCCTCCGCTTGAAGCTTGATCTGGGCCTGGACAGCAAGGGTCAACCCATATTTAAGCAAATTTTTTCCGGAATAAAATCCGCTTATGATCCGGCTGACCTGTCAGGAAAACTCACTGTTGTGGTGGCAAATTTACAAGCGCGCAAAATGAAATTTGGCGTCTCTGAAGGAATGATTCTTGCCGCCGGCCCGGGCGGCAAAGACATCTGGCTGCTGGAGCCGGACTCCGGTGCGAGTCCCGGCCTGCGGGTTACTTGAGCATCATTGATTACCTTCAATCGGGCTGCTTGCGGGAGTCGTGAGGCTTGGTTGGGGATCGATTTTGAGTTTGCTGGCAGTTGGTGAAGCTTGGCTTACCACCCGCACGATCTCTGCGCCGGACTGCCAGAAGACACCGACGGACGGGCACTGCCCTGCCGCATTCCGATCAAGAACTGTATCATTTACACGGTCGTTTAACGAAGAAACAGGCCTTTCCTGTGACAAGGGAATAACAGACCCGAAGCAACTCACCAAACTATGAGCGGTACCGTATGACCAACCCGACCTATCACTGGATATTGGAGACAATCAATGCGCTGCGCCCTCGCGCTAGGGTCATCGCTTCGACGATCATGCTGTGCTTGCAGGCAGCCGCGACAACCCCGGCATTGGCTGAAGGGCATAATATTGAAGACTCGGTCATCAAAATCTACACCACACAGGCCGAGCCCGATTACTTCACGCCATGGCGTCTACTCACTCCCCGGCAATCCAGCGGTTCCGGTGCAGTCATCGAGAACAGCAGAATATTGACCAACGCACATGTAGTCGCAAATGCGAGTTACGTGCAAGCGCAAAAGCATAATGATCCACGTAGATATCAGGCGAGAGTAACGTTCATTTCGCATGAAGCGGATCTCGCACTGATCACCGTTGACGACCCTGAATTCTTTGCTGATCTTAAGGCGCTGACCATCGGCGACCTGCCCGAACCGCTGCAGGAAGTCTCTGTTTATGGATATCCCATTGGTGGCAAAACTCTGAGCATCACCAAAGGCATACTCTCCAGGGTGGAGCAACAGGTCTATGCTCATGCCGGCACCTATCTGCTGGCCGGTCAAATTGACGCAGCGATTAACCCGGGCAACAGTGGTGGACCAGTCATCGTAGACCAGCAGATCGTCGGGGTAGTGATGCAGGCAAATGCCGGCGGGCGGGCGGAAAACCTGGGCTACTTTGTGCCACCGGACATCGTCAGACATGTACTGAAGGACAGCGAAGACGGAACGCTCGATGGATTTCCGGATCTGGGCTTTCGCACACAAGCTCTGGACAGCCCGTCGGCGAAAGCAGCCTATGGCCTTGATAGAGACGAAAATGGCGTGCTGGTGATCAAAGTTTTTGAAGGCTCCCCGGCAGATGGCATCCTTGAGGAGAATGACGTAATCCTGAAAATCGATGACTATGACATCGCTGATGATGGCACGATCCAGATCAGTCAGGACGTCTTGACTGATTACAAACACGCAATTGATATGCATCATTTGCATGACCAAATTGAACTGACGTTTGCCCGGGATGGCAATCTCATTCAAACGTCGCTACAGGCGATGCAAAGCCGAAAAGGCTTCAGCCTCGTCCGCGGCGAGAAGTTCGATGAAATACCCCAGTACTTCATCTACGGTGGCATCGTTTTCTTGCCGCTGAACATGAACTTGATCAAGCGCTGGGGCAATGACTGGGGCAGAACAGCACCAGTCAGTCTGCTTCAGGCACGCAATGAGTGGGCGACACCCGAAAGACGGGAATTGGTCGTCGCGCTGCAGGTACTCGCTGCGGACGTAAATCTGGGCTATCACGACTGGAGAAACTGGGTTGTCGACTCTGTAAACGGAGAGAACGTCATCGACTTTGATCACTTTGCCCGGAAATTGCGAGAAAACAAGTCGGAAAATGTTGTTTTCAAAAATAAGAACGGCTACCAGATGGTGATTAATCACGAAGAAGCTGTTGCGTCGGAAAACAGCATCCTCAGCCAGTATCGTATCCCTGCGGCATATTCACAGGGTTTATTCGACTAATTCAGACGCCAGAGTAATAAGCACGGGCGATCATGTTAAGCTGGTACTGGATTTCATGACAGAATAGCGCGGACAGCAACTTGGACTCACTTTTCGGCATTATCCTGGCCGCCGCACTGGTGAATAATCTCGCTCTGGTGCAGCTACTGGGAGCCTCTTCCCTCCTGACTTTCTCCACGAGTCTTCGCTCGGCAAGCGAACTGGGTTTAATCAGCTTTCTGATTCTTACGCTGAGCGGCATAGTCAACCTAAGCGCATACCACCTCGTGCTTGAGCCATTGCAACTCGAAGCGCTCAGCTTGCTGTGCTTTATCATGCTATCAACCGGCACTGTCAGCATGTTGATGCCCATCCTGAGCCAACGCTACCCGCTGACTGCGAGGCGACAACGTCTCGCAGTCGTCTTGCTCAGCAGCAACAGTGCGGTTATCGGACTGAGTCTGCGCAATACGCAGAGCCTTGGCAGTGCGGGCGAGTTACTTGGCACTACCATAGGCGCTGCTGCCGGCTTTGCGGTAACGCTGTTGGCATTCGCAGCATTGCGACAGCGCCTGGACAGCTGTGACGCACCGGCCTGTTTCAGACATGGGCCTCTGTACATGATCAGCGCCGGCATCGCCGCGATGGCCATGCTGGGTTTTTCGGGCCTTGTTTAAATGATGCTGCCTCTGAACGAACAGCTCCCTGTAACCTTGTTGGCGTGGTCAGCAATTCTGCTGACAGCGTTCTTTTTGGGCTTGAGAATTCACCACACACTGGCTGCGGAGCAGCAAAAACGGCGCTCTGTCGTCGAACTCGTTCACGCTGAACTTCCGCAAACCCAGTGCGGACGATGCGGCTTTCCCGGTTGCCTGCCATATGCAGAAGCAATCAGTGGCGGAGAACCGATCAACCAGTGCCCGCCGGGAGGTGAGCACCTGATCCTCAGGCTTGCCAGACTTCTCAATGAACCGCCGGAACCATTAAACCCCCGTCATGGCACACCTCAAGCAGAGCCACTCGTTGCAGTTATCCGGGAACCTGAATGCATCGGCTGCACCAAATGTATTCAAGCCTGCCCGGTTGATGCCATCTTAGGCAGTGCGAAGACAATGCACACAGTCCTTACCAGTGAATGTACTGGCTGCGATCTGTGTGTTGAACCCTGCCCGGTTGATTGCATCGACATCGTGCCAGCCGCTTCTCAACGGACCCAACGGCCACTGAACCGTTATGCCATCTCGCGAGGCTTGGTTTAGGTGTTGTCGCAGGCAGTCCGCTGGCTCACTGAAAGGCGATTAGCATCGTTCTCCGGTGGCATTCGCCCTCCTAGGCAAACGCAGCGAACACTGCGTTCACGGGTTATGGCAACACCAATTCCACAGCGGCTGTTTATGCCACTGACAACCTACAGCAAGCAGGAACGCCTGACTCCAGTGGTCCGCATAGGAGAAGCTGTCCAGAAATATCAGTGTCTGGCAACCCATTTGCAAGATCCAGATTTGATCCTGCACGCGCCCACCTCCGGCATGATTACGGCCATCAGTCGGGACACCCTGGAGATTCAGAGCGACGGCCTGGATCAGGCTCTGACACTGTGCGGCAATACCACAGAAAAGATCACGCAAGCAGCCATCCTTCAAAGCATCGGCCGGGCGGGTATCGTCGGGCAAGGAGGCGCCGGATATCCAACCGTAAAAAAAATCCGGCTCGCGGCCTCGGCTGGAGTAAAGGTTTTGATCGTCAATGCTGCTGAATATGAGCCTTTTGTCTGCTGCGATGAAGCACTGATTCGTGAGTTCGCCGACCAGGTCGTTAAAGGCGCTGAGTATCTCATGCAGGCCTCTGCTGCACACGCCGGTGTTATCGCGATCGAATCAGACAAACACGAAGCGATCGCGGCCATTCAGGAACCACTGAAAGCGTCATCTCTTACGCTCAGACTGCTCTCTGCCAAATACCCAGCAGGCGATGAGCGCATACTCATCAAGTCACTCACCGGGCAAGAGATCCCTGACAGCGCGCATCCTGCAGAGCGGGGCATTCTGGTTCAGAATGCCGGAACAGCAAAAGCCGTCTTTGAAGCAGTGAAACTCGGACAACCCAGCATCAGCCGCATTGTGACTGTTGCCGGCGCGCCCTTGAAAACCCCCAAGAATTTTTCTGCACTTCTGGGCACACCAGTCTCTGATCTGCTGTCATGGTGCGGCTTCGAACATGAGAGCCACAGCGAGGAACCATCAGCGCATCTTCAACATACTGATCACCCAAAGATTATAGTCGGCGGGCCGCTGACCGGGCGAAGAGCGGACATGTTTTGTGAGTCAGTACAGCAAACAACCACCTGCGTCATCGCAACTGATAAGATCAATTTTCCAGCATCAGGCCCGGAATATGCCTGTATTCGATGCGGATTCTGCGCCGACGCCTGCCCGGTGGGTCTGCTGCCTCAGCAGCTGCTGCTGCACAGCCGCAACTTCGATGAAGACAATTTAAACTCCCATGGCTTGCACAACTGCATAGAGTGCGGCGCCTGCGCCTATGTCTGTCCAAGCAAAATCCCGCTCGTACAGCACTACC
>CACBCS010000015.1 GCA_902537815.1 uncultured Pseudohongiella sp.
GCAGTGTGATGACTGCGGTGCTGATGGCAAGGCTCGGTATCCGACCGAAATAGCGCTGCCAGTCGCCGGAAAAATGCCATGCGGAAAACGCCAACATCGGGACAATGAACAATTCAGGCAGAACGAACCACACCCCTACAACAGCGACTGACAGCGCCAGGTAGCCCACAGAAAATTTAAGCAGACCGGGCACCCCGCGCCACAGACCCGCCTGTCGGGCGATTGCCGGATCGACGGCACCGTGCGGCAGGCCGGTCAATGCCAGCAGTATACCGAATATCAGAAGCTGGGTCTCGACGTTTTCCCTTAACCAGGCATTGTATCCCCCTATGGCGATGACGGAGAGCACACTGAATGCAAGCCTCGCCGGGGGAGTCGCTAAAGCACTTCGTGCCACGTATGACTCCTGTTTGCCGTGACTATCCCGGCATAGATTTCAGCAAACGCACAGCGAATAAGCGGCAGCTTAGGCAGAGCCAGCATAACAGCCAATAAATCTTGCATACCGGGCCGATCCGTAAGAAAACGCAGCAGGCGATCAGCAGACACCGTGCTCGCCAGCGACATAAAAAGCTGAGGCGCAAGGGCCGGATTGCTCGCAATTGTTCTGAGGAACACCTTATCCATCCACATTAACAGCGCACGGTCTGGTGGAAAGCCCTGTGCTTTACTCTCTTTCAGGATGCCCTCAGCGCAGATCTCTGCCCATCGCTGAATCCGTTTGAAAGCATACCCTGTTGAGGGGCGCGCGGCTCCGGCACCAAGACCGGTATAAATCCAGCGCGGATCCGTTGGCACAGCAAAACCCGACAGACCCATGGGAATCACACCACATTCTTCTCTGACTATCTGAAACGACGCGTCACCGCACACTCGGCGCAGCGATTCCAGCGCATCTGGCCGAAGACTTTCCGCCGGCAGAGACTTTTCCGCAAAGCGCGTGAATTCGACTAGCAGCGTATGCCGATCAAGCGGCAAAACATAGTCAAACATGAATCCTTCATTGTCGACCCGCATGTCCTTCATAACCTGTGCTACATCGTCTAATCGGTGGGGTGATTCCAGTCTGACTTCCAACCCGAAAAAGACCTGCTTGAGAATCGCTGACCCGACATCAACTTGCGCGGGTATCCTGGTATCCAAAATTTGTCCCGCGGTCACTACTCTGCTGGCTGACTCAGTAACATCCGACCCAATTTCCAAAACAAGTTCAAGGCAGTCTTCAACCGGTTTTACTTCTGAGACGAGAGTGCTCTTCAACAGGGTAATTCTCGGATTTTGGGCCAGCTGCTCCTCAACCTGCTCATAAAACCGAATCGAGGGGACATAGTGATAGTTCC
The DNA here is from genome assembly GCA_902537815.1 of uncultured Pseudohongiella sp. Lineage (GTDB taxonomy): Bacteria > Pseudomonadota > Gammaproteobacteria > Pseudomonadales > Pseudohongiellaceae > UBA9145. The sequence goes on from CACBCS010000015.1 coordinate 1,341, forward strand.
AACCCTCGTCAGAAGCGTGCCGGTGGCTTACGGACTCTGCACTGAATTCCCAAGACGACCAGGACTTAGCGATCAGATCGACGGCCATGTCGACTGCTTGATTGCCGCGGCTTTCCTGCCGCGCCTGATTTTTGTGATCCGCTTGCGCCCAAAAACACCAGGAACGGTCATTGGTATAGCGTGAGCGGGGCTCAACAATGAGGGTGCGGGGCACATGCTCAGGCTGAACAGCCAGACGGCAAAGCGCCGCTGCCAGAGAAAGTCCGGAGCAGCCACCTCCGATGATGATCAATTCGTAATCACTGTCCCGATTGTCAGGGCAATTGGTTGGCATAGGGCAAGTCCGTTAGATGAACATGCAGGCCTGACTGATGAGGCGCGTAAGGCGGTGCGCACGGATCAGACAGCAGCGCTCGGCAAGCGACCCGAAGCTTTCTCGGTAACCCGACGTAGGCACGCCCCGCGCAGACATCAAAGCCTCGCTCGGCGATCACTAGGCCAATTTCCCGGTACACCGACGCCGCAACCTTTATTCCCTGCCGCGCTCTTGGAGGCAAAAACCTCAGTCCGGCCCGACCGGATTCATAGTAACGTTCCGCCAGAGACAGCAGGCGCTGAGCCGATCCAATCAGCAACTCAGATTCTCGCGTGGAGGGATTGGCCAGACTCTCCGATGTGATTTCATCAAGCCACTGACCGGGGACATATCGTCTCCCCATCGCTGCATCTTCCCGTAAATCTCTGGCAATGTTCGTCAGCTGCATCCCAATACCCAGATCAATGGCATGGGCTTTCGCTCTGGAATCGTGGACACCAAGCACATCACACATCAGCAGCCCGACGGTGCCCGCAACCCGATAGCAATAACGCAAGAGCTCGGCCTCAGTGCCGACCATAACCGGCTGCAGGTCAGATTCAATGCCTCTGATCAGCTCCGAAATCACCTCAGATGGCATCTGACACTGGCTGGCCAGCGCAATGAAGTCCTCAACTACCGGCGCGGTACTGTGACCGAGTTCCAGATCACGCTTCAGAAGGTCGAGCTCAATCTGCGCCGCCTCAGCGTCTGACGCTTCATCCACCAGATCATCGACAAAGCGGCAGAAACGGTAAAGACGGGCGCAGTCTTCCAGCTGCCGCTTGTCCAGAAAGCGGCCGGCAAATCGGAAGGATCTCCCGTGGTGGGCCAGAACGCTCACCGCGGGCTCGATCGATTTGGCTTTATAGCTCATCGACATGGCCTTGCTGCTTTACGCGGTCGAAAGAACAGGACTGCTGACGACTTCAGGAATCAGGTGATCGAGTACTTTGGCTGAGCTGACGACACCGGGCAGACCGGCGCCGGGATGGGTGCCTGCCCCAACCAGATACAGATTCTCCGGTCCTTCAGCCTTGTTGTGGAAACGGAACCAGGCCGACTGGGTAAACAACGGAGCCACTGAGAAGCCTGCGCCGCCAACGCTGAGGTAGTCTGATTCGAAGTCCACTGGTGTCATGTAAAAGTCAGTGACCAGATGCTGCTCCAAATCTGGCAGCATGTGTTCACTGAGAGAATCTATGATTCGCTGTCGCAGCAGCGGGCCCTGTGTGTCCCAGTCAATGCCGGCATTCAGATTGGGGACCGGAGCAAGGACATAAAACGATTCGCAGCCCGCAGGCGCAAAGCCGGCGTCTGTTGCGGTTGGCCGGTGCAAATATAGCGAGAAATCTTCCGGCAAAGACTTGGCGCTGAATATTTCATCCAGCAATTCGCGATAGCGCTGCCCCAACCAGATCGTGTGGTGAGCTATATCCGGATATTCCCGATCAGTGCCGAAAAACAGAACAAACAGGCCCATTGACAAAGCATGATGGCGGGTCTTCTGGTGCGCGGCCCAGGTTTGTTGTGACGATTCCAGCATGTGGCCGTAAAGATACTTGGGATCAACGTTCGCCACCACCACATCCGCTTTCATTTCAGCTCCGCTCTCAAGACGTACCCCTCGGGCCTGCCGATCTTCGACCAGAATTTTGTCAACGGTGGTATTGAGCGTAATGGTAATGCCGAGTTCTTCCATCAGCTTACGGTAGGCCTCTACCAGTGCACCAGTTCCACCCATTGCAAAGTGTATTCCCCAGCGCCGCTCCAGAAAATGAATAAGCCCGTATATGCTGGTGGTATCAAACGGATTACCACCGACCAGCAGTGGCTGCACTGAGAATGCCTGACGGAGTTTAGGGTCCTTAAGGTAGGCGCAGACCATCTGCCAGACAGTGCGGTAGCATTTCAGCCTGAGCAGTGCCGGAATCTGCGCCAGCATGGTAGCGACTTTATGGAATGGTCGATCCGAAAGTTCGGTAAAACCCACATCGAAGATTTTCTCTGAGTGCGCGACAAGTCGCCGGTATCCTTCGACGTCGGCCGCATTAAATCGTGATATCTCTGCCTCGGTGTCTTCAATCATACCACCATAGTCGAAAATGTCCCCGTCAGAAAACTGGAACCGGTACCACGGATCAAGCGGCCGAAACTCAACGTAGTCTTCGCGACGACGACCGTGTAGCTCAAACAGCTCATCAAACAGGAAGGGCGCTGTGATGACCGTCGGCCCGGCGTCGAACCGAAAACCGTCTCGTTCAAAAACCTGAGCGCGGCCCCCGAGCCTGGGACATCGATCCAGCAGTTCGACTTCGTATCCCTTCGCACGGAGGCGGATTGCTGACGCAATGCCGCCGAAGCCGCCTCCCACAACCACCGCGCGGTTCATGCCGCTTCTCGGTCGAGTTCACTCAATAATTCAGTGCACTTGTCTGCGAGCAGCGCTCCGCAACCGTCTGGCAAGGCAGCTGCACCGGACGCCGCTTCTTGCAGGTAGTGATGGGCCAGGTCCTCTGCGCTCTCCATCGATAACAGCTCCGAATCACCTGAAGATCCGGCCAGCAGCACCAGATTTGAATAATTGCCGGATTCACGGTCCCGTGCACAGTCATGCATATCATCAAAAATCTGGTATCCGATGCCAAAGGCCGCGCCAGCTTCGCGCGCCATGCTGAGAAAGTAGAAATGCCCCGACAGGACAAGCGGCAGTTCAAGACTGAGTGAAAACAGCGGACCGGACTTTTCTTTGGCGACCGCAATCGCCTGATCAACATTTAGATCACGGCCGGCATCCAGGTCCTTTGTTTGTCCCTGGAGGGTTCTGGCAATCGCGCGGCTCATGGTGGACACCAAACGGTGGGCGGAACCAGAACTTGCAGAGGCGGCGAGTTCGAAGGCAGTGGCAATCAGCAGATCCGTAGCATTTATTGCAATGTCTGGACCGAACTGTTTCCAGATTGCCGTCTTGGCCCGTCTGAGCTCATCGCGGTCCTGTAGATCATCCTGAATTAAAGAGGCGTTATGCAGAGTTTCAACGGACGCTGCTAACCGGGTGGCACATTCAACAGTCAAGCCAAGCGCAAGGCTCGCCGACAGACACAGTTTTGCTCTGGCTTCTGAGCCGGGTGTCCGGTAGTGATAGCGAATAGCGTCATGTAGAGCAGAGCCGGGTGTCAGCTCCTTAATTGCGGTTTTCTCAGCCAGCGCTCGGCTATTTTGCAGCAAGTCACTTAGATTAGGCCCGTTTTTAATTGTCATAGGATCGCCTAGTGTAACCAGTGTTACGATTTTTGTTACTTTTGGTATCGCATCGCGTTACATCCTGTGAAATGGAACGCCTGGTTTTATACGCTGTTTTAAACCGGAAAGTTCATTTCTATTTTTTTGAACCATTTGTAAAGATGCATCGTAAACCCACTACTGCGAAAGCGGATTAACATGTTTAAACCACCGATACAGGGGAGATTAATGAAACAACTTTTAACACTAAGCTTTGCCGTGGTGAGCCTGTTTTCAGGCCAAGCAGTTCTTGCGGCTTCTGGGGATTCAATGATGCTCCAATCCGGAGACTTTGTTGGGTATTCTTTTTGGCTTATTTCTATGGCCATGTCTGCTGCAACAATTTTCTTTTTGATGGAATCAATGCGCATTGGAGGCAAGTGGTCCACTTCCTTGAATGTCATCGCGCTGGTTTGTTTCATTGCAGCTTTCCATTACTTTTACATGCGTGAGATGTGGGTCACAACCGGTGAAAGCCCCACGACGTTCCGCTACATAGATTGGCTCCTGACGGTTCCACTGCAGCTCGTCGAGTTCTATCTGATCCTGGCAGCAGTTGCTGCGGTGTCCGGCGGTATCTTCTGGAGGATATTTGTCGGGTCTTTAGTAATGTTGGTTCCAGGTTACATGGGCGAAGCTGGTTACTTGAACGCCACAGTCGGTTTTGTAATCGGAATGCTCGGATGGGCATTTATCCTGTACGAGATTCATGCGGGCGAAGCGAGTAAAGTCAGCGCGGCTTCCGCTTCCGCTGCTACGCAAAGCTCGTTCACCATGATGAAGTGGGTTGTAACGGTCGGTTGGGCGATTTATCCAATCGGGTACTTCCTCGGCTATCTGGCAGGTGGAACTAATGCCGAAACAGTCAACATTGTCTACAACCTCGCCGACTTGCTCAACAAGATCGCGTTTGGTCTGTTCATTTGGTATGCAGCAAACGAAGACACGTCAAGCAGTCACGGTTAAGACCGCATCACACCGATCGGTGTAGATATCAAGAAAAGGCTTCATCCATAAGGGTGGAGCCTTTTTTTTGCCTTTAATAACTTCTTTGCCCCTTAAAACTCAACAACAAAGAAACACCAGCAAGGGCATGCTTATAATTATTCAGTGGTGAGATGCTCCAGTTATAATTATAACTGGCAACTCGCGTACACATTGAAAGACCCACGCTTCGTGCCCGCAGGAACTTAATTCACTGCGGTTGGCGCATTTGACAACTCGGAACTAAAACAGATGAACCCTGACCCATCCGGTTCAGTGCCCTGGGGTTTACAGAGCATGGATGAAATGTTCTTCGGCGCGGTAGATTGGAAGTATGTCGATCAGACGAGATACCAGCACTAATCAGTGAAAGCGCCCCTTCAGAGCCCATAAACGGCAAGGATTCCGACAAAGCAGCAATCAGCGGGAATACGCACTGCCCAGAGCACCCAGCCAGAGTATCAGATGAAGGTAAGAACTGGATTAGGCGACTGTAAAGGTGCTCACGATCAACCACTATTCACTGATCAAGCGGAGTTCTCGGCCTGCTGAAACAACTGTCTGAAAGCTCGCGGCGAACTAAGCGCTTCATTAGAGCGAGCCTATTATTTCGACAAAGCACTGAGGTTAATGACTTCGGTCTGAGGTCTTAGTACCTTGTCGCCAGACACTGCATTCTTGAATCCTTTGCGATCAACTCGGAAATAACCTAAAGATCATGCGAAAATTTTTGTTAGCCTTGCTCCTTGGCACGTTCGGCGGCTGTACAACCCTGTCAGACACGTATCAGGTGGTCCAAATCAGCACCCGCCTCGGCGATCTCTATGTTTGGCTCTACGAAGAAGTCCCCGTCCATCGCCAGTACTTTATCGATCTGACCAATTCAGGATACTTTGATGACTACTCCTTTAATCGGGTAATCGAAGGATTTGTCGCGCAGGGCGGCTGCCCAGATACGCCTGAAGGCTTTGCTTACTCCATCCACTTACTTGAGCCCGAGTTTCGCCCTCAACTACGGCATGTATATGGCACCTTTGCCGCCGGTAGAGACAACAATCCTGGCAAGCTCTCCGCGGGCTGTCAGTTCTATGTCGTGCATAATGCCAACGGCATCGCAAGGCTCGATGACAATTACACAATCTATGGCTTCGTATTTTCCGGTATGGAGGTGGTTGATCAGATCGTTGCTGTAGAGACTGATGAATCGGATGAACCTCTGGAGACCATCAGCCTCGATATCAACATGATCAACATCACCCGCGCAGAAATAGAAGCTAGCGGATTTCGAATTCCGGAGTAAGCGTAATCAGGATGGAGGTCGATCATGCGCGCGTGACGGGACCGAGACAAACTCAGAACCGGAGCTAGAGCCAGAGCCAAGCCTCCCTGATTCGGAGTTTGTCAGTTCACCACATCCGGATCGGGGATATGTCGTCTCAGTAGGCTTGCAAACCCCTGGCGCCCTATCCCCATCCTGATCAGATCAGTCTTGGCGAAGCGCGCTGCCTCCGCTGAAATCAGTTTAGGGTCGTGCACTTTCAGATGCAGTTCGGCGACCCGCTCCATGTAGACAAACCGGCCGACCGCTTCAGCAACGCTGACACCAGCGGTCAGCAATCCGTGATTTCGCAGGATGATTGCACTATTTTGCGCGAGCGCTTCGGCGATTCTCCGCCCCGCAGGCAAACTTTGCACCTGAACCTCTTCATCATTCCAAAGCGCGTGATCTTCGAAAAAAATACAGGATTCCTGAGAGATTGGCTCAATCATTCTTGCCTCGGCAGAAAACGGCGATCCCCAACCAGTGTGGACATGCACCGCGCTGACCAAATCCGGTCGCGCTTCCAAAATCGGATGGTGAATATAGTATCCCGCGATATTGATGGTGCCTTCTCCTTCAACCAGACTGCCGTCCGGCCCAACCAGTACCAGATCTGAAACCCTAGCTGCGTGGTATGAAATACCCCAACGCAACATCCAGAAGCAGTCGGTCTTTTCAGGATCTCGCGCGCTAATGTGACCATCGCCCAAATCACCCCATCGATGGGCAGCAAACAGTCGATAACCGAGAGCACACTCCTGTTTGCGACGGGCACGAATCTCAGCCACTGAGTCATTTTTCTCTGTTTTCTGTACCGGGTTAGCTTCTGTCACTTTTACTCCTTACTCGAAAATCACGGGCTTTAACTCCACCCAAGTAAAGCGCCTTCATAAAGCCCGAACGAGAGTCAAAAAGGGGGCCTTCGTCTATACTCTATCACGGCAGCAAAAAAGCAAAGACTGTTGGCCTGTTTCTGCACCGCATAGTGTGCTCTTCGACGATCCGGGCGCACCGAACACGTGGTGTCCCTTTCCACTGGAAAGGATCCGACTGTTGACTGGCTAAAGCTTCTAAAGATGACGCTGCCTATCAGCTGGGACTTTTGAAAATGACCTCCATTTTAACTTTGACCGGAAGCTCTACCAGACTGCTTCTGCTTTGCGCCTGCGTATTGGCGAGCAAGCTCTCAGCGCAAACCGGAGAGCCGGCGCCTCAAACAGCTCAGGCTGCCATCGCGATCCCGGATCCTTACGCCGCAGCAGTCGCCAAAGCAATTTTGATACGTGGTGGCAATGCTGTTGACGCCGCTATCGCCACAGGGTTTGCGCTGGCAGTGACCTATGTTGACGCCGGCAACATTGGCGGTGGCGGGTTCATGCTTACCCACATGGAGGGTGAAAGCACGTTTCTTGATTACCGGGAAAAAGCTGCCCTTACTGCGCATCGCGATATGTACCTCGATCAACAGGGTGAGGTGATCGAAAATGCGACGCTGATTGGTGCCAGGGCCGCTGCCGTACCGGGAACGGTTGCCGGCATGTGGGCTGCGCATCAGCGTTACGGATCGCTTCCCTGGCGAGAGCTCATCAAGCCCGCCATCGAGCTTGCGCGGCAGGGGTTTATGCCAGCCCCGGTTCTGATTGATGAGATTCACGCCAATCTGGATTGGTTTGGCGATAAAACCAACTTTAAAGCCTATTTTTCGCAGATCAGCGCCGAGCAGCTTTTCCAACAGCCGGAGCTGGCCATGACGCTCGAGCGGATCGCTAATCAGGGCTCATCAGACTTCTATCGCGGCGAAACAGCCCGACTCATCGTAGAGCAAATGGCAAAAGACGATGGCCTTATCAGCCTGGAAGATCTGGCAAGTTATGAGGCTGTCTGGCGCGAGCCGCTTCAAGCCCGATGGCGCAATTATCAGGTATTATCCTCGCCTCCGCCGAGTTCAGGCGGTTTCGGCGTCATTCAGCTATTGAAAATGAAAGACGCGCTAGCCTCTCATTTTGAGGGCGTTGCCCACAATTCCCCTCAGTATGTGCATCTGGTGGCAGAGATGGAAAAGCGGATTTTCGCTGATCGGGGAGAGTATCTGGGTGACTCCGATTTTGTCGACATTGATATTCAGACTCTGATTTCCGACAGCTACGTGGACCGCCGTGCCCGGGAAGTCAATCCGAGAACTATTTCCAGACTTGATGGTGTGATCCCGGGCCTCACGTCACCTAACACAACGCATTATTCGATTATCGACCAGTGGGGTAATGCGGTATCCAACACCTACACGATCAACTGGGCATTCGGCAGCGGCGTAGTCATTGAGGGTGCCGGATTTCTGCTCAATAACGAAATGGATGACTTCAGCGCCAAGCCGGGCGCCCCCAATATCTATGGCGTTGTCGGAAGCTATGCCAATGAGATTCAGCCGGGTAAGCGGCCACTCTCCTCCATGTCACCGACAATCCTGCTGGAAGGTGATGAAGTTATGATGGTGGTCGGAACCCCGGGGGGCTCGACCATCTTTACCTCGGTATTCCAGACTGTCATCAACATTATCGATTTTGGCATGACGCCTCTGGAGGCGGTCGGCGCCACCCGCTTTCACCATCAGTTGTTACCCCCGGATTTGATCACGACAAGCATTGCCAACCCCTTGCCAGACCAGACCAAGTTGGCACTCGAGGAGCGTGGCTACCGGGTGGAGCCCCATGACTGGGAATTCGGCGATGTTCAGGTGATCTGGCGAGACGGAGACACTTTACGACCCGCATCTGACCCCAGAGGCCGGGGCGTTGGTGAAGTCTTTGCCGCGCCTAATGAGAAATAAGCTTAAAACACCGGGATTTGTTCATAAGCGACAAAAGATAGGCTAGACTCAATTCCTATCGGAAAGCCAATGGTAAAGCGAAACATGAAAACCTACGCCCTTGCCACTGATGCCGGCGACATTTCCTACACCGACACCAAACGCTATCTCTGGATGGCCTCTCTGGCTTATGCCCTCATGCCTTTTCTGGGCATCGGGGCGCACGCCTTGTTTGGTCATCAGGCCTGGCTGGCGTTGCCGCTCTTTGTTGCTTATGTGATTGGACCGATTCTGGACTGGTGGCTGGGAGAGGATGAAAACAACCCGCCCGAGGAGATAGTGCCGTTGCTGGAAGAGGACCCCTATTACCGACTGCTGCCCATGCTCACCGTCCCTTTGCATTTTGCCTCTCTGATCGGCGCGGCGTACTGGGCGGGTACGCAGGCACTGTCCTGGTGGGGTGTACTCCTGCTCGCGGTCTCAGCGGGAATCGCCAACGGCCTGGGAATTAACACCGGTCATGAGTTGGGCCACAAAAAGACTCAACTGGAGCGCAACCTGGCAAAGATTGTATTAGCCGTGCCGGCTTACGGGCATTTCAGTATTGAGCACAATCGGGGTCATCACCGCGACGTCGCGACACCAGAAGACCCTGCCTCATCAAGAATGGGCGAAAGCATCTACAAGTTTGCCAGACGCGAAATTCCCGGTGCCTTTCGCCGGGCCTGGGCGGTTGAGGATGAACGCCTGACCCGGAAGGGGGTCTCGGTATGGAGCTGGGCAAATGAAATTTTACAGTCCTACACGGTGACTTTTGCCTTGCAGATTTCTCTCATCGCGGCATTTGGCTGGGTGATGATTCCCTTTCTGGCCATTCACAATTTTCTGGCCTGGTGGCAACTGACCAGCGCGAACTACATTGAGCATTATGGCCTGCTGCGTCAGAAAGAGCCCAGTGGAAAGTACGAACGATGCCAGCCCCATCACTCGTGGAACAGCAATCATAAATACACAAATCTGGTCTTGTTCCACTTGGAGAGACATTCCGATCATCATGCCCATCCGACCCGGCGCTATCAATCGCTGCGGAATTTCAAAGACGTGCCTCGACTGCCCAACGGCTACAACGGCATGTTCCCGCTCGCCTACGTTCCTCCACTGTGGTTCAGGGTGATGGACCCAAGACTGATGGCTCTGCCTCACATTGACGGAGATATGACCCGGGTCAACATCGACCCCGACAACAAAGAGGCGCTGTATGCGAAATACGGAGTAGCAGGCCTCAACGAAAACCTGTCCGCTACAGAGGCAGCCTGATGAGTTCAGTGCATGAATGCCCGGGCTGTGGCTATCAGTATCATCAGGACCTCGGTGATGAACACGAGGGGTTTGCCCCGGGCACCCCGTTTGACAAGTTACCGGAAGACTGGGTGTGCCCGGACTGCTCTGTCAGGTATAAAGAAGACTTCCAGCCACTGCAATAGTCTGACGCGCCACAGACAACGCCCGATAAGTGCTGTTGTGAAAATATGACCGAGCTGGCGCATGTTGACCGTGAGCTGGCGCTTTTCAATGTCGCGATAGCGATGCCCCTTTTATTCTGTTCCGAGACTGTCCGATCAAACATTTAATCACGCTTATTTTGTCACTGCTTCTGATCACCTGTAGCGACCCCGCTCCGGAAAGCGCCGCCCCAGGCTCTGAACCGGGTACCGCTGAAACGACAGCGACCGTGGATGAAACTGCCCGCATCAACGCCTGGTTTGACGAAAAAAACGAAGAGCAACTCAGGTTCAGTCCGATCTCCCTGTCAGCGCTCGGACGCAAGGAACTGTATGATCAGATCGACGATATGTCCGTCGAAGCCGCCGAGCAGCAGCTTGACTGGATGGCGGCGACAGTGCGCGAGCTTCAATCCGAATTCAACTATGAGGCGCTGGATTTTGAAGCCAAAACCTCCTACGACCTTTGGATATATCAATATGAGCAAGCCAGAGACAGCTTTCAGTTCAACACACAGGAATATGTCTTTGAGCAGATGAGTGGAGTGCACAGTCAATTGCCGGTCATTTTGATGAACTACCACTCAGTCGCCAGCTTCTCTGACATGGAGGCTTACATCAGCCGCATCGGCGGCGTTTCCCGGGCGCTGGGACAGCAACTCGACTGGGCGAGAGACAATGCTGAACGCGGTGTGCGTCCGCCCCGCTACGCCTACGAGTTTGTTATGGAAGCATCAAGCGGCCTCATCAGAGGGCAGCCTTTTGACGATCACGAGCAGGATTCTGCCCTATGGAATGATGCCCAGACGAAAATTGATGCACTGGTCGAAGCCGGTGAGATTAATGAGGCAGCGGCGGAAAGCCTGAGAGAGCGCGCTCGTGACGCACTGGTAAACCAGTTTCAGCCGGCCTACCAGACATTGATCGACTGGCTCATCCAGGATATCAGCAATGCCCCCGCCGAACCAGTTGGAGTGGCTACCCTGCCCCAATGGAAACGCTTTTTACAACCAGATGCTGCGCAACTGGACCACAACCGACCTGACCGCAGACGACATTCATCAGATTGGTCTGGATGAAGTTGCACGACTGCACGCTGAGACGGAAGCGATCAAGGACCGCGTCGGATTTTCCGGCGACCTGTCTGAGTTTTTTGCCTCCGTCGCCAGCGATGAACGCTTTTTCTACGGGAATGATGACGACGGTCGTCAGCGATATCTTGATGAGTCCACCGAGTACATCGAAAACATGAAAGCGCTGCTGCCGCAGTATTTTGGAATTTTACCCAAGGCAGATCTGGTGGTTAAACGAGTAGAGGCTTTCCGCGAACAGGACGGCGCAGCGGCCCATTACTTCGCCAGCAGCCCTGACGGTTCCGTGCCGGGCACATACTATGTCCATTTGTCAGATATGTCTGCCAATCCCGTTACGGAGCTGGAAGCGGTGGCTTATCATGAAGGTCTGCCGGGCCACCATATGCAGATAGCCATTGCCCGCGAGCTGAAATCTGTTCCAGCGTTTCGCAGTCAGGCGAGTTTTGGCGCTTACTCAGAAGGCTGGGGCCTGTATACCGAATTACTGGCAAAGGAAATGGGGGGTTACCAGGATCCTTATTCCGACTTTGGTCGACTGGTCAGCGAAATGTGGCGCGCCGTTCGTCTCGTGGTAGACACCGGCATTCACGCGATGGGGTGGTCCGAACAGCAGGCAATTGATTATTTCGCCAGTAATGTGTCAACGCCATTACCTTCTATCGTATCCGAAGTACGGCGTTACACCGTCCTGCCGGGGCAAGCGACCAGCTATAAGATTGGCATGCTGAAAATTCAGGAACTGCGAGCCCATGCGGAAGAGGCTCTTGCGTAGCGCTTCGATATTCGGGCTTTCCATGATGTAATTCTGGGCGGAGGTGCACTGCCACTGGAAATACTGGAACGACGAGTTGATAAATATATCGCTCTTTCGATGTAACCCGGGCCTGAATCATGTGGCTAAAAATACTGCCCAGAACAATTGATAATGCGTGTCCGGGAAATCCGGCCGCACTGTGGCTGTTCTTTTTCATTACCACAGTCACGGTAGGCAGAAGCCTCGCTCACATCCTGCTTCCGGATGGGGGTGCGCAGTCGATCGCTACCGTCCCTCTGGATCAGTTCAGCCGGGAGGGCGCCGCCGCTGTCATCACCAGTTTCGCATTGTGGGGTCTCTCCCAACTGCTGCTGTCAGTGGTCATGGTGCTGGTTGCGGTTCGCTACCGTGGGCTGATTCCGGCCACGTACGTACTAATTCTAATGGAATATCTGGGCCGCATAGCCATCGGTCTCAGCAAACCTCTGCCAACGCTGACAACACCGCCAGGTGCCGCGGGCAATCTGGTTTTAATTGCTGCCGCAGTAATCGGTCTGGCGCTATGCTTTCGCGAGGCCCGCTCTGATTAGAGCCGTTGTCCGGGCTCTGTCTTTATGTCTGTCGGAACTAATCTGAAAGCCGTTATCAACCTGCGACTTTGATCCGGACTTCTGCCGCCACCTCTTGCGGCAGAACAAACCAGCGCAGTGCGTCATAGCAGTCAGGAATGTCGACCCAGCTTGCCTCACCGGTCTGCCTGCTTTTCAGCTGCATCTCCGCCTGTTTCAGGGTGTCACGTAAAAGCAGTGCCTGCGCCTCGCAGCGGATCTGGTGCTCAGACCGGACTTCTGGGTTTAGGAAGTCGACAGTCATCAGATTCACTGCCGCTTGCGTTTTAGCTCCCTGAAAACTCCAGGTTCCGGAGTCTTCCGAATAATAATAGTAGGGCAGCAAGCGCCATCCATGTTCAGCAATCAGCATGACCGCCCGAACCAGGTAGTCGACGGTTTCCTGATCAAAGAAATAGTTAAAATTAAGCCTGACCCAACCCGGCCGCAATATCATTTGGCCCTTGGTGATAGCGGTTTCCAGGCGGCGGCTGTAGTCCATATCCATGTTCAGCAATGCGTGTCCGTACGGGCCGGCACAGGAACAGCCCCCCCGGGCCTGAATGCCGAACAAATCATTCAGCAGGGCAACAACGAAGCCGTAGTGCAGATCCTTATCTCCGTGCTTAATGCGAAACGAGGCGATTGCCAGACGATCAGCTTCCGGATTACCCAGCACGTCAATGTCTGAATGAGTTTGCCAGCTGTCCAGAGCATAGCGAATATGCTGCTGTTCGATGCGCTCAATCCGCTCCGCTCCGACGTCCTGCTGAAGTTTGAAAACAAGCCCCGCCCTGACTGCACCCACGATGTCCGGCGTGCCTCCCTCCTCCCGCCGCTGAGGATCTGACAAGAACCGGTGGCCTGACGGAGACACGTAGGACACGGTTCCGCCACCGGGAACGGCAGGCACTCTGTTCTGCATCACCCATTTCTTAACAATTAGCAGTCCAGGTGTGCCCGGACCCCCGATGAATTTATGCGGAGAAATAAACACGGCGTCTTTAGGGGTTGATTGGTTCGAGTCCGTATCTGTAATTTCCGGTAAATCCCCGGAAGCATTCGGGCCAACACGGCCGCTGACTTCTTCTCTGGTTTGTTCAGAACTTATGCCAGACCTGTCAGCACCTCCGTTCATCCTGATGCGGACGTACGGTGCCGCGGCAGCGTAATCCCAGAAACTCAGTGCGCCATACTGCTTCAACAGACGAGTGACCCGCTCAACATCTGTCCGAATGCCTGTGACATTGGAAGCGGCCGAAAAGCTGCCTATCAGCAGGGGGCCGCCGATATGCTGCCGCAGCAGTTTTTCAAGCACACCGATGTCCAATTGGCCTTCTGAATCCAGGGGCACCACCTCGACTCTGGCAATTGATTCGCGCCAGGGTAATTCGTTGCTGTGATGCTCATAGGGTCCGACGAAAACAACCGGGCGCCGGGCTGGCGGAATGGCTGCCAGCAGATCATGCCGATCAGATAAATCTGCCGGCAGACGAAGGTTGAGAATATCAATCAGCTTACTGATTGCGGCAGTCGCGCCGGAACCACAGAAGATGACCTGATCATCATCGCATCCCCCTACCGCTCGTCGGATAATGGTTCGCGCCTGCTCTCTCAGAGCTGTGGACTGCGCGCCGGTGAAGGAGGTCTCCGAATGCGTGTTGGCATACAGCGGCAGCACCTGCCGGCGAATAAAGTCTTCGAGAAAGTGGAGCGACCGGCCAGAAGCTGTGTAATCGGCATAAACCAGCGGCTTGGTCCCGAATGCAGTCTCGATACCGCGGCGTTCCCCGATGATGTTTTCCCGTATCTTCGAAATTAGCGAACGGCTCATGGACTGCTTGTCTGGTTTGGAAAAGAACTTACCATAGCCATTTATTGTTCGGACATTGTTCCTTTTTGTTCCTTTATAAGGTATAAATTTAAAATATTTTTTATATAAAAATGATTATATTAGAATATTATTTCTATATTCATGCAATTAGTGATTCGCATGCCCCAGGGCATACGATCGAGGCCGGCGCCGATGGACAAAATTGACCGAATGATTCTCAGACTCCTGCAACATGACGCGTCGCTCTCCGTTGGTGACATCGCTGAACGGGTCAGCATTTCGAAGTCGGCCTGCTGGCGACGAATACAGAATCTGGAGAAGGACGGCATTATTCTCCAGCGAGTGGCCTTGCTGGATCAGGTGAGTATCGGCCTGCCTCTGACCGTCTATGTGCAGCTGCGAACCAATCAGCACAATGACGCCTGGGTAGAAAGATTCAGAACCGTCACCGAAAACATTGGCGGAGTGCTTGAGGTATATCGCATGAGTGGGGATCTCGACTATCTCATCAAGGCGGTAGTCAAAGACATGGCAGGATACGACGAGCTCTATAAGGATCTGATCAAAGCCGATCTGTTTGATGTCAGCGCCAGCTTCGTCATGGAAACCCTGAAATCAACCACCGAAATGCCGCTTGTTTAAACCAGCCCGAACAGCTTTCGCTAATCAGTTCGGACTAGAAAAGCGCATGACCGATCAGGGCAGCCAGCGGGAGGGAAATCGCCGTCCGAATAAGGAAGATACCGCCAATGTGGACAAAACCCAGAGGTATTTTCGACTTGATAATCAGTGCACCGACCTCCGACATATAAATGAGCTGACACACGGAAACCGTAGCGACGACAAATCGAGTCAGCTCGCTTTCTATGCTGCCCCCCACCAGCGCCGGTAAGAACATATCGGTGAAGCCGACGAACATCAGCGGCGCGGCTGCGTCAGCCTCTGCCAATCCAAAAAGATTAAGTACGGCAATCAAGGGAAGACCTAACCAGTTGAACAGCGGGGTGTACTCCGCCAGTATCAGCGCAGCTGTACCGAGGCCCATCACCACCGGAATCAGGGATAACCAGACCTCTGCAATCCCACGCCCGACGCGAGGTACCAGCTCACCAAGGGTGGGCGCCCTGCCTGCCCTTGCCAGGGCCTCATGCACCGCCGCACTCCAGAGTGACTGATAGTTACTGAAGTCCCGCAGTCCCTGAGGCTCGACGCCGGGGCAGAATTCGTCTTTCAACCTGCTCAATGGCGGAAGTTTTGGCGTGATCAGCGCACAGACAAAGCCGATTCCGATGACGCAGGCATACATCGGCAGAAAATAATCCCCTATGCCAATGGCGTTGGCGACCACCAGCGCAAAGGAAACAGACACTACTGAGAAATTAGTGCAGATGGTAGCCGCCTCTCTGGCCGTGTAATAACCACGTTCATACTGCTGGAGGGTGATCAGCACACCCACTGGACCGGACCCCATCCAGGAGGCCAGCGCATCAATCGCGCTCCGGCCGGGGAGATGAAACAGTTTGTCGAATGCCTTGCTCAGCAAGACGCCAACCATCTCCATCAATCCGAACTCAACCAGCAGGGGAAGAAAAACTGTTGCGATGGCCATGTAGGTCATGGTGATCGGTATCAGACTACCAAGGGTCGTGCCGGCGGTGGCGCCACCGATGAGCCAGCCCGGACCGATCTGAAACAGATAGCAAACGGCGGTCGCGCAACCGAATAGTCTCAGCAGAAACCAGACAGAGTAAAGAGTCAGCCCCTCCGCCAGCCAGTAAAACCTGACGCGGGCCGGCTCAGAGACCTGAAAAATCAGGGTAAGCAGGACTGAAATTACCGTGAATGTGCCCGCCATCCATTGCAACTGGGTCTGTCTGTTATCGATAAACAGATCACCGAACCAGGCCATGCCTACCGTTATTTGGCCATCAATCACCAGAGGCGTGAGGAAAAACACGATGCCGATACCGGACGGCAGTAGGAACTTCAGCCAGTTGGCAGTTGGCAGCTCTTCAATATTCCGTTCCTTTTGCATCAGTAGGTTCTGTGCTGCCTGCTCAGAGTCGGCGGAGGTGGTTCAAGGTTTGCTGCATATCTTCCGAAACACCTACTGAAATTCGCAGATGCTGCGGCAGTTGCTCAAAATGGGTTTGATCGCGAATGACAACGCCAGCCTGCAGTAAATGCTTCATAGCGTCAGATGCCTCTTTAAAGCGCACCAGCAGGAAATTGGTCGTGCTGTCGTATACCTGCTCAATAGCATCCAGCGGAATCAATTCCTTGCGAGCCTGCTCTCTCAAAGCAATAACCCGCTCGCAGCAGGACCGCATGTACTCAATGCCCGGATCGGAGAGTGCATTAATGCCAATGCGCGCACTGTCATCTGGCATGGGGTAAGGAGGAATGAGTTTATTGATCTGCGCCAGCACCTCTTCTGCCGCGATAATGAAACCTACCCGAATGGCAGCCAGGGCAAATGCTTTGGATAGGGTGCGAATGATCACCAGATTGGGATGCTCAGACAGCAGCGGAAGCAGGGTATCAGACGGGGTGTACTCAATATATGCCTCGTCAACGACGACGAATGCCCGATTACGCTGCGCCTCCGCGATGCGGATAATGTCCGACACCGCCATCAGATTGCCAGTGGGGTTATTGGGATTACAGATAAACACGATCTTCAAGCGCTTCTGATCAGCCGCGGCCTGCTGATTCGCGGCGACATTCAGAGCGAACTGGTCGTCCAGCGGCACCGTCTCTACCTCCACCCCGTGGGCTTGCGCGACAAATTCATACATCGAATAGGTCGGACTCTGAATTCGAATGGCATCCTGGTGCGGCTCGCAATAGGTCCTGATCAGCAAATCAATCGCTTCATCAGCCCCCCGCACCGCCAGCACGTTGTCAGGGCTCACATTTGCATAACGACCGTAGGCTTTCGCCAGCTCGGACGGCAAAAAATCCGGATAGCGATTCCAGGTTTCGTCCTCAGGCATCTGGTATGGAGGGAAAGCCGATTCATTTGCGTTCAGATAAATCTGACCCATCCCGCCTATCCGGCGTGCTGATTGGTAAGGGGTTAGGTCTTTGAGGGCTGTTACGACCAGTTCATTCGCCAGCGACATAGACGGAGACAGATAATGAAAAAAGACCCATATTCTGACATGAGCGCGACATTTCTCCCAGCGCTACCGGCCCATTAAAATGTGCCTCGTACCTTAATGGCGTAGATAGGTCCGTTAATTGAGCAGGAGTCCTCTACTTCGTCCACGTATCCCGTAACAGTCGTACCGCCCGCGTAGCGCGTGCGCAACCGGCAACGTTCGCCAGAGTCTCGAGCCTCAAACCTGTATACAAGGCCACCCCAAGCCTGCGTTTCCGCCCAGGCAAACCAAGACCAATCCGGAGAGTAATGCTCGGTCTTATCAATGTCCCAGACCATAAAATCGTTCAGGAATCGTTTGTTGGCGTTAAAACCCCAATTCGTGTTGTTTAATCTGGGAATATCATGACGGAAACCAATTGCATATCTGCTCCCTCCCCCGTCACGCGGACCCATTCTGCGTTCTCGGTCTTTCTTGAGGATTGAGTCATAGTGAGTCGCCTCCTCAAGGCTGAGTCCGGCGGTTAGCAGCATATTGGGCTGATTCAGAAACCCCAGGCGGAGGCTATTGTTGAGGTTTAGCCCATAGCGCCTTCCGTCTCCGGTATTGCCACGGGCCGAGAGAATTTCTCCATTCCGCGACACGTCGACATTGTCGATAACGTCGAACACCGTTTGATAATATAGCTGAGTGTTGATGACGCCGGCATCATTGGGGAGTCGGTACTCTAAATTTGCTTCATAGTTCCACCATGACATCTGCTGAATGTCTGAATTTCCTTCGAACGAGTTCTGCTCATCATCCATCTGGTCTACGCCCGCGGTGAAATCCCTAAAGCTGAGCTGATTCACTATTTTCTGAACGATGCCTCTGAATTGGATGCTTGGTGTGATATCGAATCGATAGTCTACCTTGGGGCGGAAAAATGAGAAGTCGCGCGAATTGGCCAGGGTACCACTCTGAGATATTGAACTGTCCTCAACAAGCAGAGTGGTTTCAAGTGTCATTCGGTCGTTCATTGACCAGTTATGAATTGTAAAATACTCCAGCCTCATCTCTTCTACTGTGCCTACTGAACTAGTCACCGGCGTGAGACCGCCAAACTCTTGCCCGCCGGCTACTCCAGCGAGCAAACCAAGTCGTAGAGACGTATCTACGATGGTTTGGGCCCTTTCAACACCCGCCTCAATAGATTGGCCTTGCGATAAATCAAAAACATATGACGACCGAATTATGCGCTCCTGATACTTCTCATAATTGAACAGATAAAGATCTTTCGTTTCGACCGATGAGGAAGGGTCTACCTTAAAACGACTGCGCTCAAACTCGTTTTCTTTTTCATTGACGATGGCAATCGTCTTCCACCTGCTCCCGTTATCGAAGACATGCATGTAGTCGCCACCAACCTCAAATCCGGTGGATTCACTTGGCTGAGTGTCCCGCTCAAAGATCCGGCTTGCGACCGCGTCGGATTGGTATCGGGTAATAACCCGGTCCGTGTCATATTCGACGTCATTCCCAGTCCATGAAAAATTGAGATTAGCCGTATCTGTCGGAGAAAACTCATAGCCAAAGTTTGCGGTTAATGATATCGGCCAACCGTCTGTAGTTTCATCACGGTTCACCGTCTCGGCAAGATCTCCTGATCGGTCAAACGCGCTTTCGAAACCGTCTCGAAAGTCATAACGAGGCTCGCGCTCGGCACTGAGAAAGTAGTTCAACGCCCCGTATTGCCCCGTCGCCGCGATCTTACCACCCGGAATAAGAGTCCCATCAAGGGCCCTGTCCAAGTTTACCTCGTAGGCAAACCTGACGCTTGAGAGAGCATCATTAAGGACAACATTGATTACCTGCGTTCCCCCGCGGACATCCAACTCGCCTGAAGTCCCCCTAATAATTTCAATGTAGCGCACTTCTGATGCAGGGATGCGTGAAAGCTGAGAATCCCCTTCATTGCTTTTGCCTGCTATCCGTCGACCATTGATTAATACTTGCTCGCCGCCTGCACCAAGACCTCGACCACCGCCCCGGCTCTGACTGCGGCTACCGCTGCGCGCGAGAGAGATTCCGGGTATGCGTTGCAACATGTCGTTGACTGAGTAGGGGTTGAATTGAGCAAAGTACTCAGCGGGATAAGTCACCGTTGCGTCGCTAGCGGTTTCTGGGGCCTGCGCACAAACGTGTGGGGCTCCCAGGATGAGCACAAAAAAGTAAATGTACGAAAATCCTAAGTTTTTGTTATTCAAGATTCGATTAGCTCCCCGGAGCAACAAAAGCAGTGCCCTCATGCGATGGACGAAAAACAATTAAGGTCAACAAAGTGACGTGGATTATGCCTTTTTCACTCCGCATTAGCCTTAGAAAATCGTGTCAAATTATTACAAAGCGCGATTAGCAGGAGTTCACCATTAGGCAGGATAAGACGGAAGTTTCGCGAATTATTGGCAGTCGGAGGATGTTTGAAACGCGCTTGATACTGAAGCATTGAGTCTGTTAAAAGGTATACAGGACAGCACACCAGCGAAGCTACTTCTATACAAACTACAATGGTCGACATCAGCCCCTTAGACCCATGCCCCTGCTGCTCCGGCAAGCCATTTACAAAGTGCTGCGAGCCATTTTTAAAGGGCAAAAACGTACCAAAAACACCAAGACAGGTGATGCGGTCGCGATTCACAGCATACACAATCGGTGGATATGGCCAATATTTGGTGGATACCTGGCACCCCGCCTATGTACGTGGCAACACCGCCAACTCTTTGTCTCTGAAAACCCATGACTGGCGAAATCTCGAGATCCTTCAGTCCGGGCAGCAGGGCAATAGGGGCGGCGTCGAATTCGTTGCAGATTTTATCGACAACAAAGGGGAGTTACAGCGCCATCACGAAGTTTCTGTATTCGAACGCCACAAAGGGCGCTGGTACTACACTGATGGGCGAGTTCAGGTGCGTCCAGTCAATCAAGCTCAGGGTTAATTCCACCTGATTTCATACCACATCCTGCCAAACGGCCTATCACGAGGCCCTCTTAATCAGACAGTGTTGCCATTGTTCCTGTCGTCCGGGTTATTTCAGTAGAATTTTTACATACGCTTACCGGGGTAAGGAATAACCGGTCCGCCTGCGGTTCTCTCGTGTATTAACCGAAGATCAGAAATGCAGTAAGGCAGTCGTGCAAATGCCCTGTAGTTGAATCAAGATACTAGTCAAAAGTGAAGAATTTCTTCCCTCACTAGCTGAGCCTGAATCTGCTCGTCAGTGAAAGGCAAATCCACCCAACCACTTTGTGAATACATCTTGGTCAGATCAGAGTAATAAGACGAATCTGGTTCCGGAGACTGAGAATAAGTCAGAATGGCATCAGCGTCCGGCAGGCCATTCTCATCCCAGGTCACGGTCTGGACATAACTGTTACCGTGAGTGATCGGGGTATATCCGCCGTTTTCTGGATTGAAGCGTGCAGTGATAACGCTGAACAGCCCCTGCCCACCGGAACCGCCAGGGATCCCGATCTTTTCACCATTGCGCATGGCGAACTGAACCTCGCCCCAAGGGGCATCCAGAGCAATACCGGCTTCCTGCAGTGACGCCACGCCCGCTTCCAGAGCGGCGACAATCAGTGCCCGGGTATCTTCATTTTCTGTGGTTAATCCCGCTGGCGTATTGAACGGGTCATCCAGATCAAAAGGAGTGGCAAAATGTTCTGACAGACCGCGCGCGTTGACCCAGAACTGATTGAAGATGTGTGCACCAACACTATCTATATCCTGACGCCGGTCCCAGCTGGCAAGAATGGCGCAGGCTTCAGCAAGGCTGACCTGATCAGCGCAAATCTCAAGAATTTCATCCAGCAGCAGCTCGGCGCCATAGTGGCGATGGTTAGACAGTAAATCTTTCACCTTTTGCTGTGTGAACCTCTCGCCGCTGCTAATCACTTCATCCACCATAACAAGACCAGCGCGTGTACGCAGCGAGCGGGTGGTTTGCTCGTCACCAATGATCGGCGAGAAACCTTCTAGCCTGCTGTCCGGATTGGACAACCAGTAGGAGTCATTACTGTTACTCACATAGGTGTCAGTGATGAGACTGGGTTGTTCAGTTGGGGGCATCAAGCCCGGATAGGCCGCAGCGGGATCCACCTGCCAATCGCAGCTAGGGTCTGATCCATTCAGAGTAATAACCCTTGGATTGCCCGTGTCTACCGCGCAGCGCTCCAGCAGTTCGGCAGAGACGTTGGGAATCGCAGACATATCGGCATAGAGCGCACCACCATCACGATCCGCTGCGATGGTATTGACGAACGCTGCACCCTGGTGGGTCGCTAATGCCGTGCGCAGCTTCTCCACGTTGCGCGCATTACTGATATCTCGATACTGATCGCCGGAGCGATAGTTTTCATAGTTCACATCGCGGATCACATACACATTCTCGTCGGTCCAGGGTTTACCCTGCCCTACTACCACAGGACCCAGGTGGGTCATGTGAACCGTGCGCGTTGCCATCCCGTCGGGAATCTCAACCTGAATCTCCATCGCCTCGATGTCGTGCACCTCATCACCCAGGCGATAGGCCATGGGATTGCCCGGCACCAAATCCAGACGGAACATAGTGAACCGAAGCGCAGTGGATACCGTGTGGGACCAGGCTACATATTCGGTAAAACCAATGGCGATGCGGGCAGTAGAGATCAAACCCACTCCCATCACATCTATCTCACCGGGGTAGGTCAAATGCGCCATGTGAAACCGGGAAGACCCCTGCCAGGGGTAGTGCGGATTTCCCATCAGCACGCCACGACCGCTTTCGGTCAGCGCGCTCCCAAATCCCAGGGCGTTGCTGCCAATCATATCGCGATCAATTTCCAGATCGAGCGGCTGCAGCTGTGCCAATTCCAGACCGGGTTCGGAGCTGGCAATCTGGTTCGCGACCCGACCTAGACCATAGCGAATGCCGACGCCAAGTGTAATACGGGCCAGGTCACTTTCATGGATTGCTGTGATCCAAGGTGCGTTATTACAGGATTCAGGCATGGCACCACGATGACTATCAATATAATCGTTATAGCCTTTGATATAGCCCGCATCCATCGCGGTCGAATCCGCGGAAGCATAGCTCAGATACTCATCCAGTTTATCCTGATGCAACAGGGCGCGGTGGAAGGCGTCTTGATTAATATTGGCCTCAGTGGCGCCAAAGTATTTCGCTTGCTCACCACGAACCGTCACAAACTCTCTCGCCAGGACGCATATGGTGTTGGCGGCAATAGCGTGGGCAAACCCGTAGCCAAGACCTTCCCAGCTGTTAGCCTTGACGTGGGGAATGCCGTGTTCGGTCCAGCGCAGCTGTACTTCGTTTCGGGGCTCATTCTGCGAAGCAGTAACAGCCGCAGGCTCGGACTGAGCGAGGGCAGCTGTAGAGTCGGGCGCCTCAGAGCAGGCTGTAACGCCAAGGACGGTTGCAGTGAGCAGAAAAATGACCGGCAGTTTATTGCAATCAAGGCGTGTCATCACGACCCCCAGTGGACTCAGAGAAACTTTAAAAGCCCAAAGGCTATTCCCTAGCCTAACTCTTGTCCAGTTGGTGAGGCGGGGCGCCTTGTTAAGTGCTTCAGGCTGCCTGCCTGCCTGTCAGAAACCAGCGCCCTACTGCACTCTGATAATCTGAGTAGCTATCGCCGAAACGCTGCTGAAGATGCACTTCCTCCAATTCGACCTGCACACTGACAGCGATCCATCCGACGATCAGGCAAACCAGAGAGAACGCGGTGGGCCAGGCAAGAAAAAACCCCAGCTGAGCGAGGCGCACACCGACGAAGGTCGGATTTCTGGTTAATGCGTAAAGTTGAGTCGTTACCAGTTGCTCACTGGCAGCCTCGTCAATGCCAGAACGCCAGGCCACTGCCAAGCTCAGGCTGCCACAGACCGCCAGAGCAAAACCGAAACACAACAAACCTAGACCAGCAAGCGCGATCCAGTCCGATTGTAAGCTTGCCACGGGCAGCAACCAGCGCTCCATCGCCGGAAAAAAGAGGCGCAGCACACAAGCTGCCCAAATCGCGATGCGAAAAAGCCGAAACGTCAGATGGTTCCACCAATGCCGGGAGTAGCGTTCACCCATGTGAATCATTGATTGACCTTGGTGTTTGCGCTTGAGGAGCTTGGCGAACATCAGGTAAAAGAGCGCGACTGCACTGTAAAATGCAGCGAGGAACATAGCTACGAATTGGGTGACTTCCAGAGTCATCGGTGCGGCCTCTATGTTGTTTTTCTTGCAGCCAAGTTACCAATTACGACGGCAGATTACGACACTAAGTGTCGCTCACATCCGCAGTTAGCGATTCATCTCTTCTTCAATCTCGAGACGCCGGGCCCCCGCCAGAATGCCCGGCAGGGCGTGGTTACCCTCGTGGCAGGAATATTCATACAAACCGGAAGAGGGCCGCATTGGCATCTCACCCGTCCAGGGCTGGGTATAAAGCTCCGAATCCTCAATGGTAAAACTGTAACGGATTTCATCGTCAGCCACCCGGCGGAAGCGCTCTGTAAGCACCATATTCATCGACGCATTGATGCCGTAGCCCTGCGCTACTTCCCACTCACTGAAGTTCTTAGTGGTGACCACCAGGGTATCGCCGTCATAGTAACCCACAGAATCTCCCAGCCATTTGTTGTAAGGCAGGTCACGATGGGCCTGGTCTATCTTCACGATCCGCGCGTCATGAACCATCTCGACCACAAGGACAACGTGGTCAGGGCTTTGAATGATCTGCAGATTGTTGTTATAGACGCTGCTGATGAACGGTGTGCTCGACGAAAAAGCCTTCAGGCAGCGGTCAGAGAGCGGCCTTCCCTCCGGGCCATCGCTCCGGCCAAGGGAATCGGGAAACTGAAATACGGCACTGGCTTGCCGGCGTCGGACCGCAGCACCCTGCTCCCGATACGGAATTCGCCCATCCGGCGGATCAATGATGATGGACGTACGGTATTTCCCGTCAATCAGTGCGAGGGACTCCCCAATGCTGAAATATTCAGGATCGTAACCGCCCACATTGGCAGGGTCATTTTGTCTGTTGGTGCCAAAATTTTGATAGTCATTAAGAATCTCGGAGGTGGGCTCAAGTGTGCTCAGCATAGCAGCTTCGTCAATCTCAAGTTCGCTGTAATGAGCGGGCCGTTGCAGGCCTGTGCGCGTTTCATAACTCCAGGTGCCCTGTAGATCGGGCACGCCAAAATCCAGAGTTGGTGGCGAGTATTCGATCTGACCGTAAGCCGCTGAGACGACCAGTCCAGTCAGTGTCAGACTTAGAGCGCCTGTTTTCATCGTGTTGCGCATCGGGATTACTCCAGATCATGTAAGGGTCGGATAGAATCTCACAGGTTTGCTACTGGGTGTAGAAAAACAGTGAAGTTAGCTTCAATTAAGGGGCTTTACACCTCTACTTTATAATTCGCTGAGACTTAAATGAACTGTAAATCATTTGAAGGCATGCTTTTACAGACGGCTCGGATTTAATTCAAGCTCAATCCAGTCATAAATGATCCGCTCAAGCAGATCTAGCGGCAGAGCCTGCTATCCTAGACGCACATCGTGAAATTGACGGAGATAAAAGCGATCACCGAGAGTAATTTCTGCTTGAGCCCCGAGTTCAAGAATCTTGAGCTCGTCCAGCTTATAGGACAGTGTCTGCACCGGCCAAGAATTGTAGCGGCCCACCTCTGCGCCCAGATCCGCTGCCGACAGCGAGATCTTGCTAACCGGATAATATTATGGTGCAGACTCTCTGTGTCACGGTGTTTTGCCATCGATCAGACATGCACTTTCTTTTGGTCCATTGCCCTATCCGATCATATCGAGCTGCTCTTTTGTAGCATATTTTCTGTGCTAGGATAACGGTGGCAACATTGAAAGGGTTCTCATGAAAATAACAATAACCGGGGCAAGTGCGCTCGCTTGCGCACTGCTCACACTGAATGCTCGGGCAGAAATAGAAATTGATCCTGATGCTACCATTCATGACTCCCCTACCACCCTAATGGGAGTGAATCACGTTGGCCTCTCGGTCAAAGATCTGGACAGGACGCTGGCTTTTTATCAAAGCATTTCCGGCTTTGAACTTGTCTTTCGGCAATCGGTTCGCAACAGTGCTGCAGCTGATCAACTCTTTGGTGTGGAAGACGTCGCCTACGAAATTGCCGTGCTGGAAGCGCCCAATATGCTGTTCGAGTTCATTGAATTTGAACACAATGCTGATGTGCCGATGAGGAAAATGCCGGTGAATGGCCCAGGTATGACGCATACTTGTTTTCAATCCGCATCGAATGACTCAGGGTATGAAAAATTCGGCGACGCCGGCGCGGCCATTCTCTCATACAGCAACGAGCCGATAGATCTTGGTGGTTATGGGGTCACTTATGCATATGGATATGATCCTGAAGGCAATATGTTCGAGATGGAACAACTAGATCCTGAGCCATTAGCACAGGTTGAAGCCAAGCTGCGCTGGATCGATGAAGGGCACAGTATGTGGATGACTCAGGTTGCCCTGGTCACCCATGATATTGAAAGGCTGACTAACTGGTATGCCAACATCATGGCATTCATGCCCTATCGGACAGGCGATTACGAGGGCAATCCACGCTTCGCCGAAGTCGCAGGTGAACCCTATCTGTCTTTGCTGGCCTCGTGGTTTCGCATGGACTCACGCGCCAAGACCATTGAGCTCTGGCAATACCGCGATCCAATCACTCCGAAACCTACTGGCAAAAAGGGCGTCACTGACTTTGGATATTCCTATTCGATCGAGGTGGGGGATATTGCAGCGGAAGTCCGTCGAATGAGCAGCCTCGGCGTAGAATTCGTGAGTGAACCGGTAAATATGGGCGAGTACCATCAGGTCTATGCGCATGACATTGATGGAAACGTCTTCGCGTTGCGACAGTGGAATGACCCGGACTCCCGGTTCTCTGTACCGAATCTCGAGCAATAAGAGTTCCCGTCAAAAAATGCTGCATTAAATTTGAACGGCAACTTCGACAATCAATAGGATCAGGTAAAGTGGTTTGCCGGCATGAGTTTGATGCTGAAGAAGATTGTGGAGAGACTGCCATGAAAATAATGAAAGCGTCACCGGGAGTGACCCTATCAGCTCAATTAAGTGAACCAGATCTTAAGGGCCTGGCTGATGAAGGCGTTGAGTTGGTGATCTGCAATCGACCGGATGACGAATCTGCCGACCAGGCTTCATTTAGTGCTATTCAACAGGCAGCAGAAGCACTCGGCATGGAAGCGGTCTCGATTGCTTTTAAAACCGGTGAGATGAACCATAAACACATTGAGTCATTTTCACGCTTGCTCAATACTGGCAAAAAAACACATGCCTATTGTCGAACAGGCAACCGATCTTTCTGCCTTTATGCAGTATTTCATGCCAGCACAGGCAAACCCGAAAGGGAAATCACAGCGCTGTCGAAAGAGTTCGGTTTCGACATCGCGCAACTCATCAGGCCTTACTATGCTGGGAGTGCTAATATGAATATCAGCGGCTCGGGCCAACCGGTTTCAGAAGAGGCAGAATAGTTCATGGCAAGACACACGGCATCATTCCCTGTTGCCGGGTGGGTGAAGCACTACGATAAGCAAAGCTTCCTGAGCGACCTGATTGCCGCGGTGATCGTGGCCATAATGTTGATCCCTCAGTCGCTTGCCTACGCCATGCTGGCAGGGCTGCCGCCGGAAGTCGGTCTGTATGCCAGTATTGCTCCGCTGATTGCCTATGCCTTGCTCGGCACCAGCAGCACGCTGTCTGTAGGCCCGGTCGCGATCACCTCCTTGATGACCAGCGCTGCTCTGGCAGAGGTTGCCCAACAGGGCACGGCCGACTATCTGACCGGCGCCATTACGCTGGCGGCCCTGTCCGGCATCATGCTGTTGGGGTTTGGCCTGCTGCGACTGGGTTTTCTGGCCAATTTCCTGTCTCATACGGTGGTCTCTGCGTTTATCACAGCGTCAGCCGTGATCATTGCGCTCAGTCAGGTTCGTCACGTGCTCGGAATAGAAGCCGAGGGCGATAACCTGTTCGAGTTGGCCCACGCCATCGGCATGCAGTCGAATAATGCCAATTTCTATACCGTGCTAATCGGGATTGCGACGCTGAGCTTTTTGTTTGCGGTGAGAATCTGGGGTGCCAGTGTGCTGCAGAAAGCAGGTCTGTCTGCGCGAGGCGCCGAGCTGGCTGCTAAATCAGCACCGGTGATGGGCGTGATTGCCACAATCCTGCTCACTGTCAGATTTGAACTCGAAGCGCGTGGAGTCGCTATCGTCGGAGAAATCCCGACAGGTCTGCCCTCGTTCGCACCGCCTGTTTTTCCCCTGGAGCTGATTGAGATGCTTCTCGTCCCGGCTGCGCTGATTTCTATTATCGGATACGTCGAATCGATCTCTGTTGGCAGAACCCTGGGCGCGCACAGGCAAGAAAGAGTGAACAGCAACAGGGAGCTAGTCGGTCTTGGTGCGGCAAATCTCGCCTCAGCATTCTCAAGCGCGCTGCCGGTAACCGGAGGCTTCTCCAGGTCCGTCGTGAACTTTGATGCCGGCGCCGTCACTCAGGGCGCCAGTATCTACACGGCTATTCTCATCGCGCTGGTGTCAATGCTCCTGACTCCGGCTCTGTATTTTTTGCCAAAAGCCACACTCGCCGCGACGATCATTGTCGCTGTTCTTTCATTAGTGGATTTATCCATAATCAAAAAGACCTGGCGCTATTCCAGAAGTGACAGCTTCGCGCTTTTGATAACTATTGGCGCAACCCTCGGCTTTGGGGTGGAGACAGGCGTGAGCTGTGGTGTGGCGACCTCTCTGGCACTGCACCTGTATCGTACTTCTAGGCCGCATATCGCCGAAGTCGGTCTGGTCGAGGGAACAGAGCACTTTCGCAATGTGCGCCGTTATGAGGTGAAGACTGTCCCGGAAATCCTGACTCTGCGGGTTGACGAAAGCCTGTTTTTTGCGAACGCAAGCTTTCTTGAAGACGAAGTTTTTCTGAAACTCAGTAGCCAACCCGCTATCAGGCACGTCATCTTAATGTGCAGCGCTGTGAACGAAATCGATTTCAGTGCCTTGGAGGTGCTGGAAGAACTGAACAGGCGGTTTGAAGAGCAAGGATTGGCGCTGCACCTTTCAGAGGTCAAGGGGCCGGTCCTGGATCGCCTGCACCGCACTGCTTTCATGGATCGGCTGTCCGGCAATCTTTACCTTTCCCAACATCAGGCCTTCAGGGACTTGTGCGAACGCTTTCACTACAGCGCCTTGGCCGGGCAGCCCTAGGCATAGCGCTCTCGAAACGGAGCGGAAGCCGACGCAGATAGTGAACGTAGCTTGACCGGGTGTTTCAAAGCCCGACCACCATGCAAACTTAGTGGGGGCCTATGGCAGCGGCATCTCATCGCTCTCCTGCTCGCGAGCCCGCTCAAACGCAGCGCGCGGGCTGGCTGAGCGAACCTGCTCTAACCAGAACACACCGTCATAGGGGTAGCTGTTGCCCCGGGTGCCAATGAAATCCATATCGCCGTCCCCGTCCAGGTCCCGCGCCATGAACTTATCGAACATGCCCCGCTTACGTCTGGAAATGTCGTGGCGCCGCCATTCTTTGTACACCCCACTTACACCTGGATTCTCAAACCAGCCAATGCGTCCTAATGCGCCATTGGCACCTACAGAGGAATCGTCCCCGGTACGATCACCGCGACTGTAGCTGCCGGCGATCAGGTCGATGTCACCATCCTCATCAATGTCCGCAAGTGCGTAGCCTGTATGGCTGTCCGGCGCAAAGCTGCCTATGTAGTGCGCATTCCAGGCATCCCCCTCACGCTCGGGTTGCTCGATCCACACCATGCCCCGCGGCGCAGTGCCGATGATATCCAGCCGGCCATCACCATTGAGGTCCGTGTATTCGAGATTAAAACCGGCCATGCTGGCACCGTAAATGCCGACGGCCCGCTCAGTAAAATTCAGTGTGCTGTCGCCGGGATTTTCAAAGATGATTAGGCGCGATTCACCACGGGTACCCACCACAATATCCGCATCACCATCGCTGTCGATATCAACGGGTTCGGCGTTCTGAGGAATACTGTAGTTCCCGAGAACCTGTACTTGCCAACTGTCGCCCTGCAGCGGATCGCCATGGAGCGTGTGAAGCTCAACCGGGGTTGACCGTGCATAGTCCTCGGGCCCAGGAGTCTGGGCGCCTTTATTGGGGGCGGTGAGTTCCGGCACCCCGTCACCATCGAAATCGGCCGCGAACACCCGGATGTAGGAGCCCTTGTCTCTGGTGAGCGGCAGAATCAACCGCGGCCACTGTGCGCTGCGCGCATCGCTGCCTGGATTTTGCAAATAGATCAGATGGGAACGTTCTGCGGCAGCGACGATATCGAGCCAGCCGTCACCGTTCATATCCACCACTACCGCGTCTTCGGGTGCCGGCACGTCCTCGGCCTCAGCAACGGTGACATTGATCCAACGATCTGGATCATTTGATCCAAAATGAATGCGGACGTGACCTGCAATGGGAGGCACAAAATCTTCAAGGTAGGACGCAGAATCATACTCCGCATCCGATTCGTGCACAGAAACGATGTCTTCGATGCCATCTTTATCGATGTCGCCCATAACGAAACCATCGCTGCCGCTGAAATTGACGCCCGCGGTCACAGGGTCGTCGATGAGATGTTCCAGCCAGCTGATGTACTCGCCGTTTGCAGATTGCGCTTGGGTCAGAGTATCGCCGACAGGCGTCTGGGCATGGGCTGTCCGGACACCAATGCTCATCAGACACAGAGCGCTCAGTGATGCGGCCATAAAATAGTGTTGAATGATCATGGCTGACTCCTTTTTGTCACAGTGTAGCAAGGAGTGAGAGACAAGTTCATCTGGAAGCTTGTTCTCCAGTTTTATCCAACTCACCAAACCCTTTTCTGAATGATCAGGGACGAACCGGTAACTTGCCTGACAGTAGCAGAGGGCAATCCGCTGCCTGTGGTTCATAGTGCACTGCCTGAACTGGCCCGTCGACCATCCTCACGAAAGGCATTGCGGACAGTGCTGCGCTTACTGCATGAGCCCGCCGGGGCGACACTGGACAAAGACCATTTGAAGACATACCTTTGACCTAAACAATTCAAACACTTACCCGGAGGGTTCCACATGCAAACCCGCTTCCCCCCAATCGCGCTGGTGCTGTTTATGATAACCGGGCTGACGCCATTCTTCAGCACCGCGCAGCCGGTGATGCCCGACTATACAGCAGTCACTGACGAGCGCCTGTTGAATCCGGAGGCACGCAACTGGCTGTCCTACCGCGGCACGCTTGATGGCTGGGGTTTCAGCAGACTGGACGAAATCGATGACAGTAATGTCCAGCGACTGGAGCCGGTTTGGAGTTTTTCAACCGGAGTACTCGGCGGACATGAAGCACCTCCCATGGTGAACAATGGAGTGATGTTTGTCACCACACCGGGGAACCTCGTCTATGCGATTGATGCCGCCAGTGGCGATTTACTGTGGCGCTACCAGCACGACCTGCCGGAAACCTACATCGCATTCCATCGCACCAATCGCGGTGTTGCCCTGTATGGTGACAAGGTCTACACCGCAACGCTGGATGCCCGTGTCGTGGCTCTTGATGCGACAACCGGCCGCAAGGTATGGGACAGCACTGTTCAGGATAATAATTTCGGCTACTACATCACCATGGCGCCATTGGCCATTGACGGTAAAATTCTGGTCGGCACTTCCGGTGGGGAGTTGGGCATCCGGGGATTCATTGTGGCACTGGATGCGGAAACTGGCGAAGAAGTCTGGCGAACCTATACAGTTCCTGCTCCGGGCGAGCCGGGAAATGAAACCTGGCCGGGCGAATCCTGGCGCACCGGCGGGGCAGCAGTTTGGGTGCCGGGCCACTATGATGCCGAGCTCGGTCTCGCCTATTTCGGCACCGGCAACCCCGGGCCGTGGATCGGAGATCAGAGACCGGGAGACAATCTCTACACCAACTCGGTGCTGGCGCTGGATATCAAGACAGGAAAAATCCGGGCGCACCATCAGTACCACTGGAACGGCTCATGGGATTGGGATGAGGTCTCTACGCCTATCCTGATGCCGATTGAGCGCCAGGGCCGGCTGATTGACGCGCTGGTGCACCCGGGCCGCAACGGCTACCTGTGGACCCTCGAGAGATCAGCCGACGACATCAGCTTCGTTGATGCAGAGCCCTATGTGTACCAGAACGCCTTTGCCAGCATCGACCCTGAAACCGGACGTCCGACTTATGATCCGGATCACAAACCAACCACCGGCAACACCACTTCTTTCTGTCCCTCGCTGTGGGGCGGCAAAGACTGGCCTCCGGCCGCCTACAATCCGGAAACAGGCCTGCTTTACATACCGGCCAACGACAACCACTGCGGTGTGATCGAGGGCCGGGAGGTAACCTACATGCCGGGAAGCGCGTACATGGGCGCCCGCACTCAAATGACGGTGCCAGAGGGAGCCGATCACATCGGCGAAATTCAGGCCTGGGACATGAACACCGGTGAAGAGGTCTGGACCCGTGAGTTCGATTCGCACAACTGGGGCGGTATTCTGACAACCAGCGGCAATCTCATTTTCAGTGGAGGCACCAGTGACCGGCTGTTTCGGGCGCATAATGCCTCCACCGGGGAGTTGTTGTGGGAATTCAAAACCAACTCCGGGATTATCGGCGTACCTTCCACCTTTTCAGTTGACGGCAAACAGTATGTCGCCGTACAGGCCGGCTGGGGCGTCGACGCAGCAGGTATGACCGCTCGGCTGGATATGGTGCGGGGCACCCGAACCTTCGTCCCACAGGGCGGGGTCATCTGGGTATTTGCGCTGCCGGACTAGTACCGTCGGTCAATCCGGTAAGGAGTTGTGTCGACAGGCGGCGCCTCCTCTGCAGCCATCGCCGCCAGGGTAGCGCCTGTGACCGCCGCCATGGTCAGTCCGAGATGGCCATGGCCGAAGCCGAAATAGACATTATCGAGGCGGGGCGAGCGGCTAATCACCGGCAGTGAATCCGGCAGGCTCGGCCGGTAGCCCATCCAAGGCTGCTCTCCTTGCCCGATCAGTTCCGGCAGGAACCCGCGGGCTGCCTGCACCATTAATCCGGTGTGGCGATAATCGGGATCAGCCTGCAAACCTGCGAACTCAACGGTTCCCGCCAGGCGCAGGCCATCTGCCATCGAGGTAGCTGCAAACCCCTGAGGCGGAAACAGGATGGGTCTGGCCAGCGACACTCCCGGATCGGGCATCACCACGTGGTAGCCCCGCTCGGTATCCAGGGGCATGCTGCTTCCCAGCAATCTGGCCAGATCCTTGGAGTAGGCGCCTGCCGTAATGAAGACCTCATCCGACACCCGGTTGCCACCGGCTTCAAACTGAACGACGCGCCTGCCCTGACGCTGAAAATGCGTCACGCGCGTGTGCAGGAAATTTCCGCCGCGCCGGAGAAACAGCTCGAACAGCGACCGCGACAGCTTGACCGGCGACACAGTGTGGCAGGCACCGGGGACCAGCACCGCACCGGCAAGGCCTGCAGCCAGAGCAGGCTCTGCTTCATTGACCTCCCCTCCCCTGAGCACCTGACAGTCGACGCCCAGACGTTGCCGCAAGCCATTTTGCTGTAACGCACGGTCGAACTGATGCCGCTCACCATATACATACAGGGAGCCCTGCCGCTTTATCCACTGCGTCGCGCCAGCCTCCCGGACCAAAGGCTCCAGGTATTCCATGGCCTGAGAGGAAAGCGCATGCATCGCGACAGCCGACTGTAAATAACGGGCTTGGCTGCTGTTCATGAGAAAGCGCATCAGCCAGGGGAGAAACGGCAGCAGGTAGGCTGGACGCAAACGTACCGGCGCCGGGGCACGGAACAGCATT
The DNA here is from genome assembly GCA_902537815.1 of uncultured Pseudohongiella sp. Taxonomy (GTDB): domain Bacteria; phylum Pseudomonadota; class Gammaproteobacteria; order Pseudomonadales; family Pseudohongiellaceae; genus UBA9145. The sequence continues at coordinate 34,932 of CACBCS010000015.1, forward strand.
CCCGGAATCTCCCTCCAGATTCCAAGTGTGGCTTCGGGGTGCACGGAGCCGACTGAGATAATCCCGGCATTGCCGTAACTGGTGCCTTCGCCCGGCGGCAGAGGGTCAACCAATGTGACATGGCGCTCTTTTTCCTGGAGATAGAGCGCCGTACTGAGCCCGA
>CACBCS010000016.1 GCA_902537815.1 uncultured Pseudohongiella sp.
TCGACCGCAAGCTATCGCAGGGAGCTCTGCAAACGCTGGAGCCGAGGATTTTCTATCTCTTCAGCGAGTTTGAGGACCAGTCTGCGATTCCTGTTTTTGATTCATCAGAGCTGAATTTCAGTTTTCCCCAGCTGTTCCGGGAAGATCGCTTCTCCGGAGGCGACCGGACTTCCAACGCCGATCAGGTGACGCTGGCGATCACTACCCGCGTGCTGAATGCAAACGGCGAGGAGCGCTTTCGCGCCAGCCTCGGGCAGGTACTGTACTTTGAAGATCGTCTGGTCAGCCTGTCGAATCCTCTGCGTAACTGGGATCACCGCTATGCACCACTGGCGGATCAGTCAGCCTATGTCGGCGAAGTGGCCATGAGACTCGGTCAGCGCTGGCGTTTCAACACGGATTTTCAGTGGAACGAAGATCGCCAGGAATTCGATGAAGGCAGTCTCTCCCTGCGCTATCAGGGAGACAGCAATCATCTGCTCAATGTCGCCTTCCGTTATCGGAGCCTGCCCGATTCATTCGTATTCTTTTTTCCGCCGACTATCGACCCTCGCACCAAACAAAGCGACGTCTCCGGAGTCTGGCCTCTCACTGACCGCTGGAAACTGCTTGGACGGATTAACTACGATCACAGCAATGAACGAAACCTGGAAAGCTTTGCCGGCGTAGAATGGAGTGATTGCTGCGCGACCATCCGCGTGATCGCGCGTGAGTGGGTTGACGAAAACCAATTGTTTGTTCCTAATATCGAACCGAATCGCGGAATATTTGTCCAATTTACGCTCAACGGCCTGGGAAATCTGGGCGGCGCCGGCCTCAGCAACCTGCTGAAAGACGGTATTCGGGGCTTCCGGGAAAACAATTTATGATTAATGTAGATCTCAAAGAAACAGCGCAGCGCGCGGGACTCCTGCTCACCGGCGCTCTGATTTGCCTGCTCCTCGCCCTGCCTGCGGCGGCGCAGCAGCGTGTCCTGCTCGACAAGATCGTCGCCATCGTTGACCGCGATGTGGTGCTGCAGAGCGAATTAAACAATCGCCTGGGGGATATCCGACGAACAGCAGAACGGGACAACCGAGAGCTGCCCCCGCCGAATCAGCTGCGCGACGAAGTGCTGGAAACCCTCATCATGGAAAACATCCAGATGCAGTTCGCCGAGCGCGCCAGCATTCGCTACGACGACGACACCATCAACCGGGTGCTGGGCAACATGGCGCAGGAATCCGGATTGAGCTTTGAAGCCTATATTCAGGCACTAGAGGCTCAAGGCGTGTATCTGCAAACCCGCGAACAGGTCCGCCAGCAGCTCACCATGCAGGAACTGCAGCGGGGATATGTGAACCAGCGCATCACGGTGACAGATCAGGAAATTGATAACTTCCTGAACTCCGAAATGGGTCAGGAAGTCATCTCCGCCGATTACCTCATCGATCACATTCTGATTCCGGTGACCTCGGCCGACAGCCCGCAAATACGGAGCGACAAGCTGCGCTATGCCGCTGAAATGACCGCCCAACTGGAGGAAGGCGGCTCGATCACAGAAACACGGGCTCGCGCCCTGGCCGAACGACGTTTCGCCCTTGATGGCACCAATTTTGGCTGGCGTAAGCTGGACCAACTCCCCTCACTGTTTGCCAATGCGGTGGAACCGATGAGTGTGGGGCAAATCGAGGGTCCCATTGAAGCCGGTAACGGATTTCACATTATTCAGCTGCGGGACAAGCGCGGCGGAACGGAACAGATCGTCAAGCAGACACACATCAGACACATCATGCTGGCGCCCAATGAAATTCGCGACGAACAGCAGACTATCGCACTGATTAATGAGCTCAGACAGCGCATTTTCGATGATGGCGAAGAGTTCACGTCGCTGGCAAGGCAGAATTCTGACGACGCCACTTCAGTGGTGGCCGGCGGGGATCTGGACTGGGTTTCTGAAGGTGGCATGCCCATTGAAATGGAATCGGTTGTCGATACGCTGGAAGTCGGCGAAATCAGCGAGCCGTTCCGCTCGCAGATGGGTTGGCATATCGCAGAGGTACTCGGGCGCAGAGAGTCTGACCTGTCCAGCGAGTATACCCGCAGCCAGGCGGCCAACATGTTGCGAAACCGCAAATTTGAACTGGAACTCCAAAACTGGTTGATCGAGATTCGTGAAGAAGCTTTCGTAGAACTGGTCGATTGATGCCGGATAAAGGCCGTGATTACCCGACTTGCACTCACCCCCGGCGAACCGGCCGGCATCGGACCCGATCTCTGCGTTAAACTGGCGCAGCACCCACCGGACGCCCAGCTTGTCGTTGTAGGCGACCAGCAGCTGGTAGCGCAGCGCGCTGCCGCGCTGGACCTTGCTCTTACCTTAGTGCCTTTTGACGAATTCGCTGCGCCTCGGCGTAACGAAGCGGGAGAGCTCTTTGTTTGCAACGTCGCTCTTTCTGAGCCTGCCCACCCCGGAAACCTCAATGCCGCCAACAGCCCCTATGTTCTGAACACACTCGAAGTCGCGACAAGCCTCGCGCTTCGCAAGCAGGTTCATGCGCTGGTGACGGGCCCGGTGCATAAAGGCGTCATTAACGAAGCAGGCATCCCTTTTTCCGGTCATACGGAATTTCTCGCGCAGCAGTGTGAAGTTGACCTCACGGTCATGATGCTTGCCACAGAGGGCCTGCGAGTTGCACTGGCCACTACCCATCTGCCGCTGCATAGGGTTGCTACCGCGATCACTGAGGACGGCCTGACTGAGGTCCTGACCATTCTGCATCGCGATCTCAAGCACAAATTCGCCATTGAAGAACCACGTATTCTGGTATGCGGACTGAATCCCCACGCCGGCGAATCCGGCCACCTCGGCACTGAGGAAATCGACATCATTGAACCGGTTCTAAACAGGCTATCGCAGCAGGGCATGGATCTGACCGGCCCTCTGCCGGCTGATACCCTGTTCACCGAAAAATATCTTGGCAAGACAGATGCTGTACTCGCTATGTATCACGATCAGGGGTTGCCGGTGCTGAAGTATAAGGGCTTTGGCAATGCGGCCAACATCACGCTGGGCCTGCCGATCATTCGCACTTCTGTTGATCACGGCACCGCGCTGGAGCTTGCCGGCAGCGGTGAGGCAGATATTGGCAGCCTGCAGACCGCCATCGCCGCCGCGGTGGAGATGATTGGGGCACAATCGAAACCATGAACGCGAAAACCCGGAAGATTCTCCTGAGCAACGGGATGCCCCATCAGGCGCGTAAGCGCTTTGGTCAGAATTTTCTTCACGATGAGCAGGTCATCGCACGGATTTTTGACGCGATTGACCCTCAGCCTGACCAGCACCTGCTTGAGATTGGACCCGGTCGGGGCGCCATTACCGATTTACTGGCTCAGGCGGGCGGGCCGCTGGACTGTGTGGAGCTGGACCGGGACCTGGCTGACTTCCTCGAAAAAAGGTTTGCCCGGCATGGCAACGTCGCCATCCATCAGCAGGACATTCTCAAGTTTGACCTGGATGCCCTGATCAATCGCAACAGCAAGCTTCGCATCATTGGCAACCTGCCCTACAACATTTCAACACCAGTGATGTTTCATTTGCTGCAGAACGCCAAACTGATTGAGGACATGACCTTCATGCTGCAGCTCGAAGTGGTTCAGCGACTCGGCGCGAAACCCGGCAACAAGAACTACGGCCGCCTCGGCATCATGGTCCAGTATTTTTGTGAAGTTGAGCATCTGTTTAATGTTCCCTCGGCGGCTTTTACGCCGAAACCCAAGGTCAGTTCGGCAATTGTGCGTCTAACGCCGCACGCCAGGCGTGAAGTTGAAGCGCGCAGTGTGGAAGCACTGCAAACGGTGGTGCGAAGTGCCTTTAACCTGCGGCGCAAAACCTTGAAAAACAGCCTTAAAGCCATCATGTCAACAGAGACGCTGGCGCAGATTCCAGTCAGCCTTTCTGAGCGGCCGGAAAATCTGAGCCTGTCTGACTACGTCGCGATAAGCGACCTTTTCGCACAGGAGCTGAATCAGAGCCATCATGACTGACGCAGATCACAACATCGAAATTGAGGTGAACACCCGATACCTTCAGGAGCATTCCGATCCGACATCGGGCCGCTACGCCTTCGCCTATACCATCGATATCACCAACCGGGGTGAAGCAAAAGTAAAATTGCTCAACCGGCACTGGCGCATTACTGACGACAACAATCGCGTTGAGGAAGTCAAAGGGCCTGGAGTGGTCGGACAGCAGCCTGAGATCGGACCGGGGCAATCCTTCCAGTACACCAGTGGTGCAATCATTAGCACTCAGACTGGCACCATGCAGGGAAGCTACGAGCTGGTCACCGACAGCGGCGACCGCTTCACGACGCCGATTCCGGCCTTTCTGTTGGCACCGCCTCATACGGTGCACTAGTGCAGCTAGGCACAAAGGGTTTGCAGCGTGGGCTGTCGCGCCCGGCAGGCCAGCCGATGCTATACTGCCGTCAGAGTCCTCCACTGGAACACCATGAGCAACTTTGTAGTCGGCGACATCCAGGGCTGCTATAAGCCCCTGAAAAAACTTCTGAAAAAGGCGGGTTTTACACCCGGAACCGACACCCTCTGGTGTGTCGGTGACCTAGTCAACCGTGGCCCGAAATCACTCGACACCCTGCGCCTGCTTCAGGATATGGATGATTCCATCCACGTCGTACTGGGCAATCACGATCTGCATTTCATCGCCATTCACGAAGGGGTCGCGCCGGCACGCGGCAAGGACACCCTCGAGCAACTGCTCGCTGCGCCGGATTGTTCAGCACTGAGCGAATGGCTGAGAAGCAAACCACTGGCCTACCATGAAGCTCTGCTGACGGAAGAAGGTCCCGAAAATTTTCTGATGGTTCACGCCGGCGTGTCGCCGAGCTGGTCTCTGCAGATGACACTCAATCTCTCAGCAGAGATCGAACATGCGCTTCAGGGCAGCGGGTATAAAGCCTATCTGAAAAACATGTATGGCAATGAACCTATCCGCTGGAGTAAATCTCTGCGGGGCCACGAACGACTGCGGACAATTACCAACTACCTCACCCGCATTCGGTTCTGCGACGACATCGGCAGCCTGCGCCTGGACATCAAGGAAGGCCTCTGCGCGGCGCCCAGTGGATTCAAGCCCTGGTTTGAATATGAGAAGATAACGCAAAAAGCAACGATACTTTTTGGTCACTGGGCAGCACTGGACGGGATTACGAGACGGCCGCGGGTTTTTGCGCTTGATACCGGCTACGTTTGGGGCAGATCCCTGACCATGATGCGTCTGGAAGACAAAAAACGCTTCACCATTTCACACTGATTAAGCACCGGCAAAATTCACCATGCAGACTTACCTGGTTGGCGGCGCAGTTCGCGATAAACTCCTCGGTCTTGAAACCAAAGACCGGGACTGGGTGGTCGTGGGCGCAGCACCCCAGGAGATGCTGGATCTGGGCTATCAGCAGGTGGGGCATGACTTCCCAGTGTTTCTTGATCCTGAGTCTCATGATGAGTATGCGCTGGCGCGCACAGAACGTAAAACTGGCCCCGGTCATAAGGGTTTCGCCATCAACAGTTCACCGGAGGTTACCCTCGAAGAAGATTTGCTGCGCCGGGATCTCACCATCAATGCCATCGCCATGGATGAAAACGGCTCACTGATCGACCCGTTCGGCGGCCAGTTCGATATTGAAGACAGGGTGCTACGTCATGTCTCAGGGGCATTTGTTGAGGATCCTCTGAGAGTTCTGCGGGTCGCGCGCTTTGCGGCCCGGTTTGCCCATCTGGGATTCCGGGTCGCCAACGAAACCCGCGACCTCATGCGCAGTATCTGTCACAGTGGCGAACTCGATCATCTGGTTCCGGAACGCTTCTGGAAAGAGCTGGAGCTGGCACTGACCAGCCAGGCACCTTCAGTCTTCATTGAGGTATTGCGGAAGTGCGATGCGCTGGCGGCAATACTGCCCGAGGTCAATAATTTGTTCGGCGTCCCGCAACCGGAAAAATATCATCCCGAGATCGATACCGGCCTGCACATTCTGCTGTGTCTTGAGCAGGCCCGTAAACTGAGCGACGACAGTGTCGTGCTGTACGCTACTCTGGTTCACGATGTCGGCAAGGGCCTGACGGATCCCGAACAATGGCCGAGTCATGTCGGCCATGAAGCAGCCGGCCTGATCCTGCTCAATCAGATTGAATCACGACTGCGTGTGCCCAAGGAGCATGCCCAGCTTTCTCGCCTGGTCTGCGAACACCACACCAAGCTGCATCGCGTGAAAGAACTGAAGCCAGCAACGGTGCTGAAACTGCTGGAATCTCTCGACGCGTTTCGCCGCCCAGAGCGTTTGGACAAATTTCTGTTGGCCTGTGAGGCCGATGCACGGGGGCGCACAGGCCTCGAGACGCGCGACTATACACAAAATGCCTATCTGAAAACCTTACTGCTGTCAGCCAGCGCCATCGACAGCCGCGCGGTCCTGGCCGCCAGTCGCGCCGAGCCGAAAGCGGCCATATACGAAGCCCGCCTGTCCAGCATCACCAAGACAATTGAGTCCCTGAAACATGACCAATGAACAACCCGTAGCACTGATAACCGGAAGCGCAAAGCGAATCGGCGCCGCCCTCGTGCGGCGCTTTCATGACGCCGGCTATCGTCTCATTATCCACTTCAACGGTTCGGAAGAAGAAGCGCTGAGCCTGCAGGCGGAACGCCATGCCGTGCGTGCCGATTCAGTCAGCTGCCTGCAGGCGGCACTGACTGAAAGGTCGGAAGTTGCTCAGCTGGCACAGAACGCGCTCGACTGTTTCGGCCGCATCGACGTGCTGATCAACAACGCCTCGTCTTTCTATGCGACACCACTGGAAGACTCCACCCAAGGACAGTGGGACGACCTCATAGACAGCAATCTGCGTGGAGCCTATTTTCTGAGTGTAGCCCTGAGCCAAGAGCTCACGCGTCGTCAGGGCAACATCATCAATATTCTCGATGCCATGGTGGATGGGGCTATAAAGGATTTTCCCATCTACAACATTGCCAAGGCCGGGCTGAAAAGCATGACGCTCTCACTGGCCAGGGAACTGGCCCCTGCGGTGCGGGTCAATGGTGTGGCACCCGGCGCCATCCTCTGGCCAAGCCATCTTGAGAACCCTCAGGACGAAGCCGCAGAGGACGCCCGGAAAAAAGCGCTTGCCGGCATTCCGCTCGGCCGGACCGGCACTGTAGAAGATATCGCCAATACCGCCTTTTTTCTCGTCGATCAGGCAAGTTATATGACCGGGGCCGTCATCAAGGTGGATGGAGGGCGCGCGCTCCGCTAGTTAGTCTCTGCGCGCTAGCGGCGGCAGCTGCGCAGGCGGCAGCAGGACGCGCTGTGTGCGTCTACCAGTCAAAATCTCTGCGCCAAAGCTGCTGTCCGGTTTCATCGTACGCATCCCAATGTGCTGTCATCGTTTGTCCGGTCGAGGGATGTTTCATATCCGGCAGGATTTCGGCCAGGGGTTGCAGCACAAAGGCATGTTCCAGTATTTCTCCACGGGGAAGCAAAATGCCTGCATGCTCACCACTGAGTTCACCGTAAGTCAGAACGTCAATATCAATACAGCGGCTGGAAAACTTCGGCTGGCTGCGATCTCGGCCCAGCGCATCTTCAATGGCTTTAATCTCTCTTAGCAGGTCGGGCAAAGGCTTTTCCGTTTCCGCTACTGTCACGAGGTTCAGAAAGTTGTCACCTTCAAAACCGACCGATTCGCTTTCGTAAACCGCTGAGCACCGGAGGCCGGGGAACCGAGTCCGTAATTCGGCAACTGCCTTTCGAATATTGGCATCGGCGTCAATATTGCTACCGAGACTGAGAGTGAGAAGCGGCACGATTATTCAGAACACAAGAGAATTAAAGGATTGGACAGGAATTCACGCACAATCAGCGACGCGATCCTCTTTCTATCATAACACCTACATCCTTTGAGCCAGTGACAGCGCCGGGCTTACCTAACCTGAGCTTGACCCAGGGGACATTAAACTCGTTCATCACAATATCGGCGACCCGCTCGGCAAGCGTCTCGACCAGAAAAAACTCGGACTTTTCAATAAAATCAATAAGCCGCTTAGCGACTGCCTTGTAGTCCAGGGCATTTTTGATGGTATCGGTGGCGGCAGCCGCAGCGATGTCCGACCCCATCTCCAGTTCGAGGCTCACTACCTGCCGCTGCTCACGCTCCCAGTCAAAGATGCCAATGATGGTGCGAACCTCCAGCTCACGAATGTAGACAATATCCATGATAATTCCTCAATCGGTTATGAGTTAATGGCCGGCAAAGTCTCAAGATTCCAACGCGGTCGCGCCTGAATACTCAGTCCTTCCGACTGGCCGGCCAGCAAACGCTGCGCGCCAGCATATGCGATCATTGCCCCATTGTCAGTGCATAATTCCGGTCTTGCGTAAAACAGCTCACCGCCGCTTTTTGCGACGGTAGCGCCAAGTACTTCACGCAGCCTTCGGTTGGCACTCACGCCGCCGGCGATTACCAGGCGGCTCAGGCCGGTCTGTTCCAGAGCGCGGCGGCATTTGATCGCCAGCGTGTTCACCACGGCATCCTCAAAAGCGCAGGCGATATCTGCCCGAACGGCGTCATTCAGCTCACCTTGAGCCTCGACCTCTTCGGCAATGGTGTTACGCACAAAAGTCTTCAGGCCACTGAAGCTGAAATCCAGCCCGGGGCGATTGGTCATGGGGCGCGGAAATTTGTAGGCCCCGGCTTTACCTGACTGCGCAAGTTTTGCGACTTCCGGACCGCCGGGGTATGGCAGGCCAAGCATTTTGCCGACCTTGTCGAAAGCCTCACCGGCTGCATCGTCCAGAGATTCGCCAAGCAACTTATAATGCCCAATGCCCTCAACACAGACCAGTTGCGTGTGTCCGCCTGAAACCAGCAGCGCGATAAAAGGAAATGCGGGCGCGTCCGACTCCAGCATGGGAGCAAGTAGATGCCCCTCCATGTGGTGCACACCAATTGCCGGCACATTCCAGCCCATCGCCAGGCTCCGCCCGATGGCAGCGCCAACCAGCAGCGCGCCGATCAGGCCCGGCCCGGCTGTGTAGGCGACACCGCCAATTTGCGCATCCCGGATATCCGCCTTCTCAATGACCTCACGTACCAGCGGCAGTGTTTTCCGAATGTGGTCGCGCGACGCCAGCTCCGGGATCACACCGCCGTATTCCGCATGGATGTGAATCTGACTGTAGAGCGCATCCGCCAGCAGGCCCCGGCCAGTGTCGTACAGCGCCACGCCGGTCTCATCACAGGAAGTTTCGATGCCAAGAACTATCACGGCTGGCCAGTTGAGGGTCGCTTCATGAGGCCCGCAATCATGCCAAAAAAACCACGCAACCCCAACTCTCAATGAGGCCAGCAAGGGGCTGCCTGCCAACGACCGGCCAACAAAAGCACGGACTTCACCCGAGGCCCTGGCCCCTCGAGCCCGATATTCGGGCGATGGCGCACCCAACCCCCTGAGAAATGTGCCCCGGACAGGGCCAATTCCTTTGCATTTCAACCCCCGAATCTTTAGAATATGGCCCCTCTGAAATTAGGCGAGCGCGGCAGTGCGTATCTGCGCAGGATTCAGTAAAACATTTGGTAAATCGCTCTAGAGCACAGCCTGCGGGCCCTCTAGGCAAACGGAGTTCAAATGCCCCAGGTAAGACTTAAAGAAAATGAGCCGTTTGATGTGGCGCTGCGTCGCTTCAAGCGCTCCTGCGAAAAAGCAGGAATTCTTGCGGAAGTGCGCCGTCGCGAGTTCTACGAAAAGCCCACTTCCGTGCGCAAGCGCAAGGCGGCGGCTGCGGTAAAGCGTCACCTCAAGAAGGTTCAGCGCGAAAGCCGCCGAACTCAGCGCCTCTACTGATCATCAAGCTGATCACCAAAAAGATCACGAAGACGCCTGCCCTCTGCAGGCGTCCCAACCTTACTCGCCCTCTTCCAGTTCAGGTGTGACATGCCCGACAGCCCTCTGAAAGCGCAGATCAATGAAGCTATGAAGGCCGCCATGCGAGCCAAGGAAAAAGAGCGCCTGGGAACGATCCGCCTGGTTCTGGCCGAAATCAAGAAAGTCGAGGTCGACGAGCGAATTGATCCCGATGATGTCCGCGTCACCTCGATTCTGGACAAAATGGTGAAGCAGCGCAGAGACTCGATCAAGCAGTTTACCGACGCCGGTCGAGACGAGCTGGCCGCGAAAGAGCAGAGCGAGATCGAGGTGATTCAGGAGTTTCTGCCGCAGCCTCTGAATGCGGAAGAAATCGCCTCGCTGATCGAGGAGGCAATCGCTAGTACCGGCGCGGCAAACATGCAGGACATGGGTAAGGTCATGGGTCTGCTCAAGCCGCAGATGGCCGGCAGAGCGGATATGGGCAAAGTCAGCGGGTTGATCAAGCAACGCCTGGGCTGAGCGCAGCGACTGTAAACGACCTGGGTTTTAACCTCGCTTAAGCTGACCCTGCACATTCGCGGCTCACTCTAAGTCCATTTATCTCACTTTTCTCACCTATCTCTCTTCTCGCTCTCATCTCACTTTACTCCACTCTTACCTTGTTCCGGACTCGTTGTCTCATCGTATGCAATGAATTGCCACCGACCCGTGCGCTCCTGCTGCTGCCTGGCATACAATGCAGGATCATCAACTCAACCTAACTGTCCTTTCACCCATGGCCGGACTCATTCCGCAATCGTTCATTGACGATTTATTACATCGCTCTGACATCGTCGAGGTGGTGGATAAACGGGTCGGCCTGAAAAAATCCGGCAAAAATTATCAGGCCTGCTGCCCTTTCCACAACGAGAAAACCCCCTCATTCAGCGTTCAGCCCGAACGGCAGTTCTACTATTGCTTCGGCTGTGGCGCCGGTGGCAACGCAATCGGCTTTGTCATGAATTTTGACCATGTGGATTTTCCGCAGGCCGTTGAAATCCTGGCGCGGGATGCGGGGTTGGAGGTTCCTCGGGAAGAGTCCAAGGCCGAGTCCCGCCGTCAGTCCGAGCATGCCAAACTGTTTGAAGTACTCGATCAAGCAAGCAAATTTTACCAGCAGCAACTGCGCCAACATCAGGGACGACAGCGCGCCGTAAACTACCTGACCTCGCGCGGCGTGGCCGGTGAAATTGCCCGCGATTTTGCGCTCGGCTATGCCCCGCCTGGATGGGATAACCTAATCGACGTACTCGGGGATAGCCCGGAGCGACAGCGCACGCTGTTGAAAGCCGGTATGGTGATTGAGCGCAACAAGCCGGAAAACGGCGCCGAGCCAAGTACCGATAAAGCGCCTTATTACGACCGTTTTCGGGACCGCATCATGTTTCCGATTCGCGACAGCCGCGGACGGGTGATTGCTTTCGGCGGGCGAGTGCTCGGAGAGGATAAGCCCAAATATCTTAATTCACCGGAGACACCGGTATTCCAGAAAGGCTCTGAGCTCTACGGGCTGTACGAGAGCAAGAAATCAGGCGAAAAGTTCACGCGCCTGCTGCTAGTGGAAGGCTATATGGATGTCATCGCACTGGCCCAAATGGGCATCCGCAACGCGGTGGCCACCCTCGGTACCGCAACCAGCGCCAGGCATTTGACCCGTATCTTCCGCGCCGTCTCCGAGGTGGTGTTCTGCTTCGATGGTGATGCGGCCGGACGCAACGCCGCTTGGCGTGCTCTGGAGACCAGCCTGCCGCTGATGGAAGACGGCAGACGCGTGCGCTTCCTGTTTCTGCCTGACGGAGAAGACCCTGACACCCAGGTGCGCTCGATCGGCACTGAAGGCTTTTTACGGGAGATCGAGCAAGCGACGCCGCTGGAGCAGTTCTTTTTCGACAAGCTCTCCGAAGGCCTGGACATTCACTCCATCGAAGGCAAGGCCCGGCTCAGCAATCTGGCCAAACCACTGATCCGCCTGTTCCCTAAAGGCGTTTACGGCCAGCTGATGCTGGACAAGCTCTCTGAGACTCTAGGCATCAGCAGTGAGTCTCTGGATCAGCTGCTCGCGAGCGCACCCCCGCAGAAAAGCAGCCATTCCGAACCACCAGAGGCCGTGATGGCCCCGCAGCCTCCTGCCAGATCAAGGACAACTCAGCAACCGGCAGGCCTGAATACCATCCGCAAGTCCGCCAGCCTGAAAGCCATTGAGCTCTTGCTGCGCAATCCTGAGATAGCGCTGACTGTTCAGGCAGAGCTTGAGCCCCTGCGCCATGCGGAGGACGAAGCCCGCAAACTGCTGCTTACCTTGATCGAGAAAATACGCAGGGAGCCGGCAACAGAGACCTACCACCTACTCGGCTACTGCTACGGCACACCCCTCGGTGGCCAGCTGACCCAGTTGCTGCAGGCAGAGAAAATTACCCCTCAGGAAGGTATCGAAGCCGAATTCACGCAAATACTTGACAATATATTGTCTGATATCAGCCAAAAACTGCACCTGCTAAAATTGAAAGATGAGCTCAAATCCCGCGTCTCCGAAGCGCCCGGATCAAATCAAGACAGCGTCTGAGCTGTCCTAAATTCACCGAAAGTCGATATACATAATTATCGCCCACCGCTATAATGCGCGGCTCGCTCTTATTTACCTATTTTGCGTCCCTGTGCCTGCAGGGGAGATGAGAATTTATGGCCGAAGTTATTGCACCACAGTCCAGCCTTAAGTCACTGATCGCCAAAGGAAAGGAGCAGGGCTACCTGACCTATTCAGAGGTCAATGACCACCTGCCGGATACCATCTCTGATCCGGATCAGGTTGAAGACATCATCCAGATGATCAACGACATGGGTATCAAGGTGTTTGAGACCGCACCTGACGCCGATTCTCTGATTCTGAATGAAGACGACAGCGACAACGGCGCTGACGAAGTGGCAGCGGCTGAAGCCGCCGCCGCGCTGGCTGCGGTCGAAAACGAGGCAGGCCGCACCACAGACCCGGTGCGGATGTACATGCGAGAAATGGGCACCGTTGAACTGCTCACCCGGGAAGGCGAAATTGTCATCGCCAAGCGCATCGAAGAGGGGCTGCGCGAACTGATGAAAGCCATGGCGCTGTTCCCCGGCACCGTTGAGCACGTACTCAATGAATATGCACTGATCGAAACTGATGAGCGGCGGCTCAGCGACCTGATCACAGGCTACCTGGACAACACGGACGACATCCCTCCTCCCGCCATGAGCGGCGCTGCCGCGCAAAATTCGTCTGACAGTGGCGACTCAGACATGGATGACGACAGCGAAGACGAAGCGGCTACCGGCCCTGATCCGGAAGAGGCTGCGATCCGCTTTGCTGAACTGCAGAAACAGTTCGTCAAAACCAGCAGATCCGTCGCCAGAAACGGGCGTGACCATGCCAGAGCCAAGGCTGAACTGGAAAAACTCGGAGAGCTGTTCAAGTCTTTCAAGCTGACGCCGCGTCAGTTCGAGCCGCTGCTCAGCCACATACGTGCTGTACTGAGCCGCCTGCGCCGTCACGAGAAAACGGTTATGAGCCTCGCGGTTCGACATGCCAAGATGCCCCGCAAGATCTTCATCGAGACTTTCCCGGGCCACGAGGTCAACGAAAAGTGGATCAACCAGCACATTAGAGCCAAGGCCGCCTATTCAGAGTTGCTGGTTAACGTGAAAACTGAAGTGCTTCGGGCCCAGAAGAAGATTCGACTGCTCGAAGAAGAAACCGGGCTCACGATTGCGGAAATCAAGGACATCAACCGACAGATGTCGATCGGCGAAGCGAAGTCGCGCCGTGCCAAGAAAGAAATGGTTGAGGCCAACCTGCGATTGGTGATTTCGATCGCGAAGAAATACACGAATCGGGGCCTGCAGTTTCTGGACCTGATCCAGGAAGGCAATATCGGCCTCATGAAGGCCGTGGACAAATTCGAATACCGCCGCGGCTACAAGTTTTCAACCTACGCAACATGGTGGATTCGTCAGGCGATTACCCGCTCGATTGCCGATCAGGCACGCACAATCCGTATCCCTGTGCACATGATCGAAACGATCAACAAGCTCAACCGAATTTCCCGTCAGATGGTGCATGAGAAAGGGCGCGAGCCTACACCGGAAGAGCTTGGCGAGCGCATGGAAATGTCGGAAGACAAAGTCCGCCGCGTGCTGAAAATCGCCAAAGAACCGATCTCAATGGAAACACCGATCGGTGATGATGAAGATTCGCATCTGGGTGACTTTATTGAAGATGCCAATGTGGACTCACCAGTGGATTCCTCCATCGACGAGGGCCTCCGGGAAGCCACCAAGGACGTGCTCGGTAGCCTCACCGCCAGAGAGGCGAAGGTGCTGCGTATGCGATTTGGTATCGACATGAATACGGATCACACTCTGGAAGAAGTCGGCAAACAGTTCGACGTGACCCGTGAGCGAATTAGACAGATCGAAGCGAAGGCGCTGAGAAAACTGCGCCATCCCACGCGCTCTGATCATCTGCGCTCATTCCTGGACGAATAAAGACAATAAACTGAAATCTGTAGAGCACGCTTCGGTGGCGCGGGCTGAACCCGCGACCGCAGAAGTGCCTGCCCCATAAGCTGAACGGGGAGAAAACGATGAGCGGTGTCGACATAGAAGGCAAGGTCATTCTAATTACCGGAGCCAACCGAGGCATTGGCAAAGCCCTCGCGAGCAAGGCATTGGAAATGGGCGCGAAGAAGGTCTACGCCACTGCGAGGGACGAATCCAAACTCGCTGAAGTGAAAGCCCTTGATAGCGACCGCGTTGTTACCCTGGCGCTGGATGTCACCAATCAGGAACAGGTCAGCGCGGCCGCGCAGGCTGCCAGCGACGTTGAAATCGTCATCAACAACGCCGGCATGGGGACAGGCGCCCAGCTGATGTCTGACGATGTGGTCGAGAAATCCAAACTGGAAATGGACGCCAACTTTTATGGCCCGATGCGCATGGGCGTGGCATTCGCGCCCATTCTGAAGGTCAATGGTGGTGGCGCCATTGCAAACGTGCTGTCGGTAGCCGGGCTGGTTAATTTCCCGTTCGCACCAACCTACTCGACCTCCAAAGCGGCAGGACACTCACTGACTCAGGGCCAGCGG
This sequence comes from uncultured Pseudohongiella sp., assembly GCA_902537815.1. GTDB lineage: Bacteria > Pseudomonadota > Gammaproteobacteria > Pseudomonadales > Pseudohongiellaceae > UBA9145. Next base: position 15,082 of record CACBCS010000016.1, read on the forward strand.
GCGGTGCTGGCCGGCCAGAACACACTGGTATGTGGCATTTATCCCGGCCCAATCGACACGGACATGACGGCCGGCATGACCGTAGAAAAAGCGTCAACAGAGGAAGTGGCTAGTGCCGTGTTTGAAGGTCTGGCGCAAGGCATTGAAGAGATCTTCACCGACAACATGGCCAGAGGGCTCGCCCAGGGCATGAAGGCAGACGCCAAAGCGGTAGAGAAGTCCATCGCCGCACAGTACCAGAACGTGCGATAACATCAGAAAAAGTTTGGGCCTATAGCTCAGTTGGTTAGAGCGCCGGACTCATAATCCGTCGGTCCCAGGTTCGAGTCCTGGTGGGCCCACCAACTAAATCAATAAGTTACGTGCTGCTACTCTGCACCTCGTCCAACGAATCATTAACGATGTAACTACGGATGTAAGTGCAAATTTACCATAGATCATCTGCCCCCTCGAACGACCCTACCCCTATAAAAACAAACCGTGATCTAGCATCCCCCACCCCCGGGGGTACCCCACTTGCGCAGCAAGGTTCCATATTTTGCTAGTAGATACTATTCTGAGTGAACGATTAGCCCTCAGAGAATCACAATGAAAAACATACTGTTTTTAGTCACTTTGATAGCGTCGCCTGTCTTTGCTCAGGAAGAAGAAGCAGATAGCTGTGGTGCAAACGATTTCGCCTTACAAATTCTCGGCTCTGGTGGTCCTTTCGGTAATGGTAGGGCATCCGCTGGCTATTTATTGTGGGTAGATGGTCAAAGCAGAATCATGATCGATGCGGGTGGCGGTACTTTCGCGCATTTTCATGAGGCTGGAGCAAATATAGCGGACCTTCAATTGTTGGCTATTAGTCATTTCCATCCCGATCACTCCGCTGAATTACCTGCGCTACTGTGGCCTCGAAACGGCCCGTTGACTGTCGTTGGCCCTTCGGGTGATAAAGCATTCCCCTCTGTCGCGGAGTTCATTGATGGTCTTTTTGGGGTTGACGGCGTATTTCGGGTATTGAATGACAGATTTCAGTTCGAAACAATCGAAGTGGACATAAATGGCGACGCCAAAGAAATACTAAATGAAAGGGCTGTCGTTGTTAAATCCATCGGCGTCCCCCACGGCGATGTCCCTGCGTTAGGTTTTCGGGTAGAGGTCGGCGACCGGAGTATAGCGTTCAGCAGCGATCAAAATGGAACTGATCCCAGATTCATAGAATTCGTCAAGGATGCGGATTTGCTAGTAGTGCATTTTGCTGGCAACGAAGACGGAACGGGAAGGGCCGATTTGCACGCGAAACCAAGTGTCTGGGGAAAAATTGCTAATGAAGCGGAAGTTGGCCGCTTGATATTAAGTCACCTCTCCATCAATCAAAATTTCGAATCTAATTTGGTTGCGTTGAAAGCAGTTTACTCTGGACCGCTCACGATAGCTGAAGACCTTATGTGTATGTCGGTCGAGTGATGGTGGGCCCACCAACTAAATCAATAAGTTTCACCTCCCTCGCGTAACAGCCCAATCGATTTGGACCAAAATAGCCTCTCACATCTGAACCGCCAGGACTGTACGAGTCAGCTGTTCAACAACAGGCTCTAACAGACTCAGTCATTGGTTAATCGACTCTGGCCCTAGTGAAGATATAGGCTTCTGAGCAGTTCGACTTCTTCCGCGCCGATTCCAAGCTCCGAATCGAGATAACCTAGCACAGAGCCGTAATTTTCTTCGATGGCGTTCAATGCAAACTGGAGGAAGGGGACACGGTTTTCAGTATAAAGGGAGTTGGGTTGCTCACCGAACCCTTCATCATTAAATTGCAGCATCATGGCGGCAAAGACATTGGTCTCAGCGGCCTGCTGCAGATCAGCTTCAGAAATCTGGGACTGTTCAAACTCGGGTCGGCGCAAACGGGTAGATAGCAGATAGTCGTCAATGATGGTAGAGCGGGGTACGCCGAGTGCGGTCAGAATCAAAGCCGAGGCGATTCCTGTGCGGTCCTGACCGGCTGAGCAGTTCACCACAAGCGGGGTTTCTTCAGCAAGCAGGTGTTGGAACATCAGGTTTAGCTGGGGTTTGATGGTCTCGGGCATGGAGCGATACATCGGGCCCATCTGGCTCAGCATATCCATCGCACTCATGTCATCCTCTGCCACTTGCGACAGGCTGCCGCCCATCATGTTAGCCATGCTGTAGGGCACGTTAGTGTAGCCGATCGCCGCTTTTTCGGCCCAGTGGTTCGGAAACAGCTCCAGTTCTTCCTGGGATCGCAGGTCTACAACAGTCTTGAAGCTGAACTGGCTCAGGTAATCCGTATCGTTCTCTGTGAGCGAAACCATTGAACCTGAACGAAACAGCAGACCACGTTTGACTTGGTACCCATCTGCGGTCGTATAACCACCCATATCACGGAAGTTAGACCCGCCTTCCAGCGGCAACAGCCGATCATAGGATCTCAGCAAGTCTTTTGAAGCTTGGGCTTGAACAGAACTGGGGAAGCATGCGCTTAGCAAAAATATCGAAAGCACTAAACGCGATTGTCGAATTAATTGTGTAGACATGGCTCTTAGCATTTCTTTTTTAATTTAAGCGAAGCTGCACATCAGCATGTGACTATTAGAAGCTTGCACGGACCCCGGCGAGGAATCGTCTGCCATAGCTTTCACGCTGGTTCACCGTACCATTTCCGGCGAAGCGTAGATCCACTTCGTCCGTTAGATTGTTTGCATTGAGATAAATTGAGAACATGGCTCCGCCGAAATCACCGGGCACTTGGTAGGATACCGAAAAGTCGACTCGTTTTTGATCTCCCCACACCTCATCTGGGCTCTCGATAGGGCTAATCCATTCGTCGCGGTATTGATAATTCACCCGCGCTGATAAGCCGTAGTTCTCATAGTATAGAGAAGCGTTGTAAATCAAGTCCGATGTGCCTGGCAGCTGGTATGACCTGCCATCGATTCCGGTAAATTCAGAATCTAGAAGGGTCAGGTTAGCACTTACACCAAAACCATCAAAAGGTGCCGGAAGTGACTCACCGAGATCGTGCATTGCGTTTAATTCGATGCCACTGAATTTCCCGTCGTTGCCATTGACCGAACCATTGTAAGTCCAGATCTCACCGACAGAGGATGGCAGGTATGTGCCGCCATCGATCTGAGTCTCATCAGTATAAATCACATTATCAATACGACGATAAAATGCGCTGGCTGAGAGGATGCTCACCGGCCCGTAATACCACTCCAGCGAGGAGTCGAAACCATAGGTCTCCTCCGCTTCAAGGGTCGGATTGCCTCCGCTGACAGTCTTGTCCACAACGTCGACGGAAGCCGAGGCCCGCCACTCGCTGTAGGTAGGCCGGCTAAGTCCTGAAGATGCTGACACTCGCCATTTAAGGTCTTCGTTGATATCGTAATTGAAGTGAACGCTGGGCAGAATATTAGTGAAGTTATTTGACACGGAAATAGGCGCACCCTCGTTGGTGCCGCGGCTCGTGTAATCGGTCTGCTCGATGCGCAGACCGAACACCACGTTGCCCCAGTCGTATTGCACTGTGCTCATGCCATATACTGCAAGGATATCTTCATCGATTAAAACCAACTCGTCGTCCGGCGGAGTGGGTATTGACCAGACCGGACTGGCTTCCCAAGCCCGACGCAGACCGGGATTATCGTAATAAGTGCCACCGATCGAATTCGTGGTCGCGGATTCCCAGGGTATGCCCGAATTGAAGGCTTCTACATCGATCCCACCGCGGCGTGGTGAAGCACCAATGCCGAGATTGGTGTAGCCATCGGCCTCTCGGGTATCTGTTTGCAGTCCAAGCTGAAAGATCGCGTCCCGACCAAACATAGAGAGCTCGCGCTGCGCGTCCAGTTTGACCTTCGTGACATCGGCGTCCATCTTCGCGGCATAGATGATGCCTAGATTAGCGAGTGAGTAATCGACAAGCGCTGGGTCGAGTGGAGTTTGTGTGCCCAGTTCGAATACATTAACAATTGGATCTTCAATATTGAACAGATCGTAAGTCGTAGTAGAAAGACCTATGTCGCGGGTGATCGGCAGAAAGACGTTGCTTTCAGTTTTTGTGTAGTTGAGTCGGCCCTCCACGAACCACTCGCCAAGGGAAAGGTCCATTCCCAATGTGGTGGTGTCGGTCGAATTATCGTACTTGCCGAATTCCAGCAGTTGAGTCGTTACTGTGCCGCCCCCCACACCCGTTACGCCAACTTCTCCACCAATATCAAATACGTACTGATTGCGCTCCTCATTATCGACGAACTCGCTGTACAGAGTTGAGGCGAAAATTCGTTCCACCGCACCCTCTCCCCGCCATTCGAGTCTACCACCATAAGCTTTGTCTTCTCGCTTGATCTTGTAGCTGCGGAAGTCGAGTTCGTTAACGACGGGCCGACCGGTCGCGGCATCTGTGGCCAGATCATATTCGCGGTTGTCGGTGATCTGCTCGCGGCTGTTTTCGGAAAAAAAGGCGACAAAGCCAATCTCGTCATTTGACCAGGACGTGCGCAGGCCTGCTCTTTCCATATCACCATCACCCAGCCTCTGCTCGCCCAGGCCGGCGTCGGCAACGGCGGTCCAGCCTTCCTGATCAAACGGGCTGAAGGTGTTAATGTTGATGTAGCCAGAAACTGATTCCCCCGGCATGCTCGGAAGTATCGCCTTATTCGCTTCCAATCGACTGGTAATAACTGAGGGGAAGCTGTCGAAGCGTGGTACACGACCATTGTCAGCACCCGGCACATTTATGCCATCGAAAGCAATACCGGTATAACGGAAGGGAGCCCCGCGCAAGTTGATGAACCTGGCCTGACCCTGATCCCTCTCAATAGCGAGGCCAGGCAAGCGTCCAAGAGAATCGGCGAGGTTCTGATCCGGAAACCTACCAATGGTATCGGCTGCGACGATGTCCATCGTGTTGGTTGCATCGCGCTTGGCCTGAAGCGCTGCGAGTTGGCTATCTCTGATGGGTGAGGCCGATACGACAATTTCTTCGATCCCACTCTGCTGGGCCAGAGCTTGTCCCGTGGCAGAGACAGTGAAGAGCAAAGCGATTTCTGCCCCTACGGAGCGGGTTCTTTTGAATCTTAGAAACATTTTCCTTTCCTTGATAATTCTAGTAAGGCCCAGCCAAAACGACGATGCTCTTAATGGCGAAGTTTTCGCTTGAGAGGCTAAGATGGATGAGCGCAGAAAAGGACAGCTTTGGGATTGCCGACGAGCCTTTCTCATCGCTGTAGTTAACGCACTCCGACGTCGCAGAGTAAGGTTGGAATATGACAACGCGATTATAAAAGATTGACGATCTGATGAATTTTTTATTGCACGAAAGTGACGAAGCTGTGCAAGTACGCTTACGTAAAAGGATCGTGACTAAGGGGCACCAACTATTTCTTGCATAGAGCGTCGTTTCGAGATGAAGAACATTGGGGGCTTAACGTCGCGACATATTGTCATCGAAAATTCATCGGTCAGTAATTCCTGTGAAACAATAGCTGCGTTCAGTCACTCTGTTGCTCATCGATATCTCTCTCAATGAGCTTCATTGTGGGTTCCGCTCAATGCGATTTTTCTGCACTCGCTGGCGAGGCAAGAGATTAGCGGAAACATTTAGGCCTTGGGTTTCCGAGGCCTCTTTTTATTGCAGTTCTCCAGAGCGTATTATTCGCCCAAACCCGCTGAAGGTTGGCTTGGTCCAAATTTGGACCACTGCGGCGCAACCCACCACAACTAGTGACGACATAGAAGCTCTGGTGGTACCTCACTTACAGTGACGCAGGCTGTTGTAGTGAGTTGTGATCGAATGTCTGCGAGGGACTGATAATCCGCCGGTCCCGGGTTCGAGTCCTGATGGGCCCACCAACTAAACAAATAGATTACACTTCGCCACTCGGCACTTCTTTCAAAAAACTTTTTAAGGACCTCCACCGTTGCCAAGCACTCCATCTAGAGCGGTGGGGCATTCCCGTAATCTGCAGTGTTGCTGAATCTGCGAGGGGCTAAAGTTTGGCGCGTTCCAGCGCTGACTGACTTAGCGCCGGTGCCGCCTTTTACCATTTCAAAGTAATCATAGAGTTGATCGTCAGCCGTATAGGCCTCATAGGTCAACCGGGCGCCGTCTACTGTAATGATCTGATAGAACTGAGTGTTTTCAGCAGCTTTCTGGAGAGTGACGCCGTAATCGGCATAGCTGTCCCAACCATCTGGCTTGAGTTCATACATCTTGGCGCCTGACACTGAATTGAAGGCGCCCAGAAATGGCAGTCAAATGCACATCAGAGCACGGTTAGTGCAATTGCATGGTCTAGCGAAGAAGAACTCGCTACCGCTTGCTACGGAAAAGTAACTTTTTTTGACTTTATAAACGACAAAGTCAACCAAAGCCTAGAATGGAAAGGATCACTTATCTCTATGGTTTTGAGCCCTAACGGGGAGATCGTCGCTTGCGGCAGTCAGGACAACTCCGTGCATTTTTGGAGACGAAGCAACTCACGGGACGCAATGATGTCCGGTTATCAAGGTAAACCACGCAGCTTATCCTTTGATAATTCTGGAGTACTTCTTGCCACGGGTGGGAGCGAAAGAGTTACTGTTTGGAGCTTCGACGGAGAAGGGCCAGAGGGAACCGCTCCCGGAGAGCTAGAACTACATGTCAAGCCTATTACGTGCCTCACATTCGCGCCACGCGGGATGCGTCTAGCATCTGGCTCGAAAGACGGGTCTGTGGGTGTTTGGTTACTCGATCAGAATGGGCAGGGCGACGCAATCGGAGCTGTAGCAACTTTTGCACCAATCAGTATGTTAACTTGGCGTCCGGACGGAAGAGCTCTAGCGGCGGTAAGTTCTCAGGGTAGCGTCCATGCGTGGAGAGTGAAAAACTAAAGGTTCGACATTGAAGGACGTAAAAAAATCTTCCGCAACGTTGAAAACCAGCTGAGACAGGCAAGCTGGTTTGGCGACGACTGGAGGACTTTTAATCGAGGACCTTACATACAACTTTATAAATCGAATTGGTTCAACGAGAATAATTCTGGCATCCACTTCGAAACTTTTATAGAGACTCCTCAGCTAAAGAATAAGGCGTTTCCAGTTCTAATGCATGCAGAGGAAGACTGCATGCATTGAGCAGAGTTTGTTCATCAATTCCTTGAATTGGAGAAAGAACGCATCAAAGCCTGGGGTGGGTATTCGTTCCATGATCAAGGTTATACAATTTTGAAAAAAACACTGACATTGAATTTTAAGAACTTAGAAAACAGAATTCTTGGTGAATTTTCGCAACTCAGGCTTCTTGCAGAAAGCATAGATGAGACGCTACTCAGCATTGGCTGAAAAGAAGTAAGCAATGAGAAAGAAAAAAAGCCCTTGCATAAATGTCTGCACGTTTTTAGGCCCTTCTAGTTATTGCCTTGGTTGCGGTCGAACACGAAAAGAATGCAGGGACTGGAATACTATGAAACCCTATGCAAGAGCTAAATTACAAAAAGAATTAAAGGAAAGGATATTGCGAATTAGAAATGCATAAACTCAAAAATGGTCTGCCCTTTTTCGCCGAGTAAATTTATACCTAAAGTCAATTCTGCAGGAGACATTCAATCATGAGCGCTTCCAGACCCAACCTCATCTGCACATTTTTGCTGATTTTGATCGCAGGGAACTCAACTGCTATAGCTCAGAGCCCGGTAAGTCATGTCCATGGTAATGCCGAACTCAACGTAGTTCTGATGGAAAAGCAACTACAAGTCGAATTCGTAAGCCCAGCAATCAATCTACTCGGATTCGAGCGTCCCCCCATCACCGATGTCGAGTCCGCTACAATGAACAATACCATTAAACAACTCCAGCATGGTGGGTGGCTTATTGAAGGCGTACCGTCAACCTGCCAGCTGTCGACCGAGGAATTCGAAGCCCCTTTTTTTGAAGAACGCGAAAGCAATAAGCATGATCACGAACACGAAAGCAGTAAGCATGATCACGAACACGAAAGCAGTAAGCATGAAGCTGAAGCGCACAGCAACTTTCGGGTAAGGTATCTATATGATTGTGACGCTGCTCTGAAAAAGCAACTCAGGATACTCGCTTTCGATCACTATAATGGAATTGAAACATTGACTGTGCAATGGATCACTAATCTGATGCAAGGTTACACACAGCTTAGCAGAGATAACCCCGTGCTATACCTTGAATGATCAAGGAACTTAACAAACGACCGTCGAACGATTTAGGCTTTGTCAGAGTTGAAGTGAAGTAAATCAAATTATCTTAAGCTCGGGTCTCAGTAGTTGTACATTTCCACATGCTCTGCCCTCAGGCTGTAGGCCGAGTCTGCCAGTTCATGTCGCACAACCTGGCTAGAAAGCTCTCCCAAGATATAATACGCGTCATACATATTGTCCAACTGAAGCCCTTGCTCAAAGGTGACATGAATTATCTGATTTGGCGGGGGCGGAGGAACATGTATGCAGGCACCGAAGAATGGCACTAAGAAAAACTCAGTAACCTCACGCTCTTCATTGTAAGCAGTGGGCACTATGAATCCAGGTAGAACAATGCGTTTACCCAGATATTCCGGGTTGACATCAAATGACTGCAATGCCCTCTGAAAGGCACTTTCTACCGGACTATCCGCACTAAATTTATCGTCCCAACCGTAACCATCGTGGGAAACAGGCGGCGCATTAAGAATCGCGGCCAGGTCAGCTTGACTCATCAAATCTTCCCATTTAACAGCCAGGACATCCCCGGGATTCTCAAGCTCGAAATCGAGCTGATAATCCTGGCTGAAAACCATACCGCTGAGTACGCTTGTACCGATGACCACGATAAACGACTTTTTGAGCAGCTTGGTAAACATAAATTGCTCTTCCCTTTATAGCGTTGGACGTAGGAGATGATACATTATAACTCAACCCTATGATGGACACATTGCTAAATCATTAAAATTCGACACCAAACCCCCCCAGCCCGCATCGCTACTCACCAAAATATCTCTATATTTCTCAGTATATTACATCCAGATCCTTCGGGCGCCTGGGCCAACTGGAAGGACCAATCTATCCCAGGAGGCATATGCTTCAAACAACTTTAGTTAGTTTCAGCAAAATGGTAGTTTGCACAGGGTAAAAGCGCCCATTTAGTAGATCCAAACTAACAAAAAAGGAAAAGAACATGAAATCGCTTGTGATTTGGCTGGGACTGAGCACCGTCGCCACGATTATGACCCTCCCAGCATATGGCCAGAATTCTGACATCATCGGTCCAAGCCCATACAACTTTGTCACCGATAGCTGGATGCAGACCTTCGCAGAAGAGGGAATGACTTTCGGCGGTACATCAGGAGTTTATGTGCAAAACAAGGGGCGCATATTCTTCCTGCAGCGTGGTGAAACGCGTCTTCCCAATCCGGTTCCGCAAAGCTATGCAGGCTTTCCCGCTTCACTGGGCTGGAATGTCCTCCAGGGCCGCGGTCGAGTTTGGCAGAACGTTATATATGTTGCTAACAGCGAGGGTGAGGTGCTTGAAATATGGAATCAATGGGACCACCTGTTCAAAGGGACAAATGGACCTGGTCCCCACCGGCTACGAATGAGCCCCTATGACCCGCAAAACCGACTGTGGCTGGTGGACGAAACCAATCACATAATATACGTATTCTCCAACGATGGAGGACGTCTGGAGATGACCTTGGGTGAGAAAGGCATACCGGGTAAAGATGAAACTCATTATCGCCTGCCACAAGATGTCGCCTTCCTCCCAAATGGGATGTTCCTTGTTGGCGACGGCCTTGGCGGCAACAATCGTATAGTCGTGCGTAATGCCGACGGTTCCTATCATTCGGAATTTGGTGAAGGTGGTGATGCCTTCCATCAATTCGCTTCAGTGCACTCGCTCGCTATGGGGCCTGAGCAAAAACTCTATGCCCTTGATCGCGACAAGCGAGATGTAAAAGTCTTTCGCCAGACTGCGGCACTGGATTCAGTCGATTATCCAAATTATGAATACGAAACAACCTGGACCGGCCTCGACCTGCCGCTGGATATCACACTTGGCGAAGACGCCGCGTGGGTAACCGATATCCGGCCACCAAAGATTGTTAAATATAATCTTGATGGCACCCAGGACTATGTATGGAACTTGCCAACAGAAGGGCCACACATGTGGATAGAGATGCACTCCCTGTCAGCCGATGAGGAAGGGAACCTGTATGGCACTGACAATCAAGCTGGGAGGCCCCAAAAAATGGTCCAACGAAGAGACGCTGATCCCGATCATATCGTGCCTCGACCTTGGTTCGAAAACTAGGGTCCTTTTACTCGCAATAGCCCTAGATTTAGCATAATTGGGAGCTTAGTCAGGCCAGAGGAGGAGCAATGCGTTCGCTTAGGGATGGTTATCGATCCCAGCTAACCGTTGCTTTTCGACTGGTTCTCTAGCCACTAGCTAATACGGAGCCGCATATAATATGTTCAAAATCGGCAGGTTTTCACTGCTCTATATCGGGTGTGCGCTAATACAGAGCTGCAGTGAACCCTCCTCGATCCGAACACCACCTAGCGAGGAAGAAATAACCAACATTGCGAGAGCCATTCATGAGCGAGTAATCACTCTAGATACGCACGTCGACATAAACACCAGCAACTTCACTCATGAGACCAACTACACTCAGGACATAGATACACAGGTAAACCTGCCCAAGATGGACGCGGGAGGTTTAGACGTGGCCTTTTTCATCGTGTACACCGCTCAGGGCGAATTGGGGCCAGAGGGCTATCGTGCGGCATATGATAACGCCATCGACAAGTTCGAGGCGATACACCGGCTGGCTGAAGAGATCGCACCAGAGCAGATCGAACTGGCCTACAACTCCGATGACGCGAGACAAATAATGTCATCTGGTAAGAAAGTAGCTATGATCGGAATTGAGAACGCCTTCCCAGTAGGTCCCGACCTTTCCAACATTGAAAAATTCTATAACATGGGCGGTCGCTACATGTCCCTTGCACATAATGGCCACAACCAGTTCTCTGATTCCCATACCGGAGAGGCCGATGGCGTTTACTGGCATGGCGGTCTGAGCGAAATGGGCAGGTTTGCGACCAAGGAGATGAACCGCCTGGGTATCATGATCGACATTTCTCATCCTTCAAGAGAATCGATCATGCAGACCTTGGCATTAAGCCGCGCACCAGTTATCGCATCTCACTCATCAGCGCGGGCGCTGACAGACCACTCCCGTAACCTCGACGATGAAATGCTACTAGCATTAAAAGACAATGGCGGCGTCATCCAGACTGTGGCTTTTGGCACATATGTCAGCGAGTTGCGTCGGGCGCACTGGGCGTCCGGTGGCGATTTCGCTGACGCACCACCCGCAACGATCTCTGACTTTGTGGATCATATTGATTATATGGTGGATCTCATAGGCATCGAGCACGTCGGCATCAGTTCAGACTTCGATGGCGGGGGAGGTCTCGTCGGCTGGGATAATGCCTCCGAGACTTTCAATGTGACCTCGGAACTTGTGCGCAAGGGTTATACAGAAGAAGAGATAGAGTTGATGTGGTCTGGAAACCTGCTACGCGTACTAGACGACGTACAGCGCATCGGCATCGAGATTCAAAATGAGGCCTAAGCTGCATGTAGGTTTGCTGATACACCTGCGAATCATTACAGCGCCTAACCTTCGGTATCTTTCAAAGTCTACTTTTTTCTGACACCGGACTGTTTCCGCTGAGAATTTTGAGTTTTCCCTCAACTATGAAAAATCTAGCAATTACCCTAATCCTTTGCCTGCAACCTTTTTTTTCGACCTCAGCACAAGAGCTTGAGCCTCTGCTTCCAGTTGACGAGCCCATCTCTGAGCAATTGCAGGCAGTGTTGATAGATCCCATTGTGCAGGCCGCACTGCAACGCATTCAAGAACGAGAACCCCTTACTGTAGAGGAGCAGTTGGCAATTACGGAAATTGCAGCTCCACCCTTCCAGGAAAAGCGCCGTGCTGATGATTATCTGAAACGACTCTCAGATCTCGGGCTTTCTGATGCTTACATCGATAGTGAGGGAAATGTGGTGGGCTATAGACGGGGAACTGGGAAAGGGCCCACCTTATTAATCGCCGCTCACCTAGACACGGTTTTCCCGGAATCAGTGGACACCACTGTCAAGCTGCGTGGAGGCCGCTACTACGCGCCCGGAATCGGCGATGACACCCGTGGTCTCGCTGTATTGCTATCCGTAATCGATGTTATGAACCAGTATGACATCGAAACAATTGGCGACATTATTTTTAGCGGCAACGTTGGCGAAGAAGGCCGCGGTGACCTGCGAGGAGTAAAGGCCCTGTTTCGTGACCTTGAAGGCGTAGACGGATTCATCTCAGTTGATGGTGTGCGCCTCAGCCGTATCACCGCCGGTGGTACCGGCAGTCGCCGCTTCGAGTTCATTTTCTCGGGCCCCGGTGGACACTCCTTTGGAGCCTTCGGCCTGCCCTCCGCGATCCACGCTATGGGCAGAGCTATAGCCTACATTGCAGAATTGCAGACGCCACAATTTCCAAGGACAACATTCACTGTGGGAACAGTGGCCGGAGGTACCTCGGTGAATTCAATCGCGGCAGACGCAACGTTCGCCATCGATATGCGCTCCAACAGCAGCGAGTCACTCGCCATTTTAGAGCGTAAAGCAAAGCGAGCTGCCCTCACCGCTGTCTCGGAAGAAAATTCGCGTTGGGACAGCGACGCCGTTAGCGTTGAATTTAAGTTAATCGGTGACAGACCAGTGGGCAGCACTCCCGTCGAAAGTCCCATCGTGCAGGTTGCGGCAGGGGCCTACGCAAAGCTTGGGGTCAACATCGGGGGAATAACGGTCTCCAGCACCGACTCCAACGTACCTATGGCACTGGGTATCCCCGCGATTACAATTTCGGGCGGTGGTGATGGTGGCGGTGCACACTCGCCATCCGAGTGGTTTGAACCGGTGGACTCGTACTTAGGCCCGCAGGCGGTATTGATCAACATACTCACTCTAGTTGGTATTTCGGGCGTGAGTACTCCTGTCTTGGCAGATGATTACTGATCGCCTCTTACTTTCTCCAGCCCTTATCCGTGGCTATAGCCATTTGATCCAATCAACTCCCATAATTTCTTAAGCAGGGAAATCCGCAACGAACATGCGGTACGATCTATTTCAACTGCTCCACGAACGACCACGTTTCGCGGCACAATGCTGGCGATTTTGCCGAGCGAACAGCGACAAAAGCCCAATTACGCAGATCGCAGAACATAACCCAGGGACCGGCTATACGCAATGCCCGCTGGGATGAGAGATAGTGCAGCTGAGGCGGCTATGGCTCCCCCCATGTAAAGCCAGATGTTCGATGTGGTTGGCCAGACCTCGATCACAATGGCAAAATTTTCACTCAACCAGGACTGAGTGAGCGCGAGCCCAGCAGTCACGACAAAATAACTCATACACACCGATATTAGAGTCAGACTCAAAGCTTCTAGTTCAATAATCAATAGTATGAACAAAGGCCGGGCGCCGATCGCCCGATACAGTGCTAGTTCACGGCTTCTTTCGCGCAAGGAAGATAGCAACATTGTACTCAAGCCCAGCAGCGAAGCGATTAGTACCAGAATAGAGATAATATTCAGCAGGCCCTCTAAGGTTCCAATGATCTGCCATAGTTCGCCCAGCGCGACTGCAGGCAAAATAGCTGTAAGCGGTTCACGGGGATAATTATTGATAGCACGCTGCAAACCAAAAACGGCCATCGGTGTTTCCAAGCCAAGTAGCACAGCGGTAATCTGAGTGGGCTGCAGGTCTACTAGACGCGGGTCTTCCTTCTCAATACCCAAGGTGGCGACCTGTGCGCCATTTTGCCAACCAAGATGAATCGCCTCTATTCCCTGAAGACTTACGTGGATCGTCCTGTCCACGGGCGTGCCGGTGGGCGCCAAAATACCTGACACGGTGAACGGTAGGTTTTCATGATTTACAAAGCTTGTGTTGCCTATGCCATGTGAGAGCACTATCTCTTTACCCAGCTCGTAACCTAGTGAATTTGCCACTTCACTACCTAGCACGGCATGTAGCACATCTGAGAATGGCCTCCCTTCAGAGAACCTCAACTCCTGTGAATCGCTATAGCGAAAATGTTCGAAGTACTGCGAATTAGTGCCCAATACGCGGTAGCCTTGATGGGAATCTCCAAGGGAGAGCGGAATACTCCAGCTGACTTCTGGCCGAGTGGCGATTTCTTCATAGCTTTCCCATCTGATATTGTTTGTGGCGTTTCCAATTCTAAATACGGAATAGAGCAAGAGATTGATCTGGCTAGTACGCGCACCAACCAATAAATCGACGTCAGATATTGTGCGAACGAAGCTACTTTTTGCTTGCGCCCTAATATGCTCGACCCCGATTACGATGACCATGCTGATGGTGAGAGAGGCAACAGTCAACATGACGCTACCCCGTCTGCTCCACAGACTGCTCAAAGCAACCTCAAACACGGCTTGCCTTTCCTTTTTGTGCTCTGTTGAACTCAGATAGCTCAATTTCGGTATCGAAATATTTCATGAGGGAGCGATCATGACTCGCAAAAATCATTGTGCAATCGCTGACATCCCGTATTGACATCAATAGGCGCATAAATGAGTCGCGTGTATCGGCATCCAATGCGGAGGTTGGTTCGTCTGCCAGCAAAAGCTCAGGGTCATTAATCAAGGCTCGCGCAATTGCTACTCGCTGCTGCTGGCCGACACTTAGGGTATCGGCACGCCGCTGCAGCAATCCTAGATCTAGATTGAGCGCCTGCAGAAGGACTTCCGACTTTTCTCTAAAGTCTTGCCGAGACCCTCTGGAAAAACTCCCCGCCAGCCGCAGGTTGCCTGCCACTGTTAGAAAAGGAATTAGATTGAACTGCTGGAAGACGATGCCGATGTGATTGGCACGGAAACTGTCTCGTTCGCGTGGACTGAGTGAGGCGAGTTCAGTGCCGAGGACCTTAAGAGTGCCTGACTGGACGGTTAATGTGCCAGCGAAGAGACCGAGCAGAGTAGACTTACCGCTACCGGATGCACCGCGCAGGAATACAGTCTCTCCCTGCCCTACGCTTAATCCTGAGATGTCCAGTCCTGGAGAGTCCGTCTTAGGCCAGGTGTAGCGCATATTTTCTATGCTTATGATCGACATATCTATGCAGTGAAATGTTACACTGTTACAGACCTAGAAGCTTATCCCACCATAGGGTACAAATCCAAATGAATCCTACACTCCAAACATTTAGCTTGTTCCTACTGGTATTTCTCTCACACGGAGCCTACAGCCAGGACCCAGTGCTGTCAGTGGAATGGACGGACCTACTTAGTCAATCCGATTTGGAAGCCATTCTAAATCCACCAGAGATGTCTCACGACCTCTACGGCTGGCAACAACAACTCGATAATAACCCAGACGCCACAGCCTACAGCGACGCGCTGCAATCTTATGACGTAAACCCTGACCTTGTTAACAAAAGGATTATGATACCGGGTTTTATTGTTCCCACAGCCTACAATGAAGAACGCAAGATCACAGAATTTTTCCTAGTGCCCTTTTTCGGGGCCTGCATTCATCTCCCTCCACCACCGCCAAATCAAATCATCCATGTTAGCTATGAGCGCGGTCTTACGCTTGGTAATTTTTACGACGCCCAGGTCGTGCATGGCTTACTGACCAGTGAGGTAATCAATACCGATATTGCTAACTCAGCCTACAAACTGGTTGCGGAAGGCGTCTCCATCTATTCCTACTGATACCTCTGCTGCCATCATTGAAATTTTCCTTACGATCTTGACGAAGTACGACGGCGTCAGATACGTTGACCAACAATCTTAATGAAATAGTTACATGCTGCGACATTAGCAATCAAAAGGGCAGGAAGTCGGTTATAACTATGTGCAAATATCGAATAAACACATTGAACTTGCTGTGTAAGCGTTTCACTCAGAAAATATTTTTTTCGTATCACCTTCAAATACTAGTGTCTGCTTGTTTATGGCTGTCAGCGCCGCAGCTAGGCCTTAATGCGGCCGAGCAAGGCTCAACACAAAACGCATTCTCGCTGTTTAATGGTCATTCATATCAGATAATTACCACTCCAAAGTCGTGGTCTGAAGCAGAAGAGTATGCAGCCTCTATAGGCGGCAGGCTCCTGGTGATTAATTCTTTTCAAGAAAATGTCTATATCGAGAAGCTCATGTCAAATTACGGGCAAGTTGCGCCTGATGGAGGTGGGGCTGAATATCACTGGCTTGGAGCATCAGACTCGATAAATGAAAATAACTGGGCTTGGGCAGATGGTTCAACACTCGAAACAAGCAAAATTTCTGGTCGTGCATTTTGGGGCGATGGCGCAGGCCATGGAATAGGTGGAAGCGAGCCAGATAATTTCAACAATCAAGACTGCCTCGCCATGGCAGTCACAGCATGGCCGGCGGCTAATCCAGGTTTCTACGGTGCGGCGGGACAGTGGAACGACATTGATTGTGATAACAGCCTGAACTTCATAGTCGAATACCCGGTTGATACCACTTATTCCGACGGCCAACTAAGCGCAGAGAATATAAGCGTTGGAGACAAAAAGTATCGAGCAGAATTGCGATTAATTGAATGCGCTTCTATTTGCTTCCAAGTTTCAAGCGCAACGGAAATCCAAGATGGCAGTGAATTATCGATAAACGATGTTTCTGGAGATATTCTCAGGTTGAGAAGAGTAAACGTAGGAGCGACATCCTATGACGTTGCCCTCAAACTTACTGATCCGGACAGTTTAATTTTTACATTGGACTCTGCCATTGAAACATTTTCAGTTACAGCGGTTCCAGGTGAAACATGGGTAACAGCTACAACGGAACAGGTCGGCTTGGACGCAGAGAAGTTCCAAAAGGTTGTGGACTATGCGTTTGGAGAAGGGCAAAACACTCAGGGACTCGTAGTAGTTCGACACGGATCAATTGTCTTTGAACGATATGCCGAAGGTTCAGACAAGGACTCAATAGCAACTTCTTGGTCGACTGCAAAATCTTTCACTAGCGCTTTAGCCGGGGTCGCAATCGAAAAGGGGTTCATTTCTTCTGTTGATGCATCCGCGGCTGAATTCATTTCCGACTGGTCAGGGGATGAGAGAGCAAATATAACACTGAAAGATTTGTTGCTAATGTCTTCAGGACTAAGTGAGGATGGAGACGATAGCACCAGCATGTATATTGGCGTCAAAGATGAAAATGACCAATATGACGCCGTCGACAATGTCTTATTCTCTATTGATAGAACCGTTAACCCCGAGCGGGCCAGATGGTTGGGCGCTGGATATACTTGGAATTATGCAAATGCTGACACCCAAATACTTGGCGAAATTATAGAGCGTTCAGCTGGTAAATCTTTGTTGGATTTTGCACGCGAGAATCTTTTTTCAAAGATCGGCATTTCAGCTATATGGTGGACAGATAAATTCTCTAATTATATGGCTTACTGTTGTCTGGATATGACGAGCAGAAATTTTGCCCGGTTTGGTTTGTTATACGCACGAGATGGAAGGTGGGGGGACGTTCAAGTTGTGCCGAGAGAATACGTCATCGAATCTACAGCTCCTTCAATTGTGATAACGGAAGACTTCCCATTAGGGTATGGATATCATTGGTGGCCGGACAGATCTGGGAAGTGGTTCGCGGCCAAAGGTAGTCGTTATAATAACATCTATATCTATCCAGGCTTAGATATTGTAGTAGTCAGAAATAGCCTCTACACACACGTTGGGGATTCATATTCAAGAGAGGATTCCTACCACTCCACAGAAGCCCCTGCTAACTGGGACGATAGTGAGTTTTTTAACTTGGTTATCGAGTCTGTGAACTAGGTAGAGAGTCTGCGAGTGACTCATAATCCGTCGGTCCCAGGTTCGAGTCCTGATGGGCCCATCAACTAAATCAATAAGTTACGTGCTGCTACTCTGCACCTCATCCAACGAATCATTAACGATGTAACTATGGATGTAAACACAATTTTACCATATATCATCTAACCCCTCGAACGACTCCACCCTCTTTAAAAAACAAATCACGGTCTGACAGAACTGACTATGATGCTTATTCAATTAAATTTGGCCCGTTAGCCCAATTCAGCGGTATTGAAAAATTATGGCTCTTCTCGTAGTCTTCTCGAGAGTTCACTCAAAGATGTCTTAAGGTGCATAACTATGTCTTTTAAACCAGCTCCTTTACCGACTGCAGAAGAAGCTAGAGTCTCTGAAGTTGAAGCCCTTGCGGTGATGGGTACAGATCAAAAGCAGTCATACTATGATTATGTTTCACTCGCAGCTGAGCTCGCGAATTGCAGGTTGTCGGTGATTAATATTATCGATTCTTCTACTCAATGGTCATTGTGTGGCTTCGGTTTGCCTGATGAAGTTTTCCAAACTATCCGGTCAGCGCCACGGGAAATGACGATTTGTCAGTACGCATTACTCAGTCACAAGCCAACAATTATTGAGGATCTCGAAAAAGACACTCTTTTTAATGATCACCCGATGGTTATAAACGAACCAAATATAAGGTTCTATGCTGGTTTTCCATTGATTTCAAAACGCGGTAACGTTATGGGCACATTGTGTTTAATTGATTACGAGCCGCAACATATTGAGGCCGGACTGATAGGTGTTTTTGACAAGCTCGCGAGAAGAGTCGCACACCAGTTAGAACTTTCAAAGGAAAAAGTGAATCAAGACGTTGAGTATTTAACAAATATCTTGGCCCGTATCGTTAAAAAGTTTCGGGGGCTGACCGTAGATGAGCTCCTATTCTGCCTAAATCT
The DNA here is from genome assembly GCA_902537815.1 of uncultured Pseudohongiella sp. Taxonomy (GTDB): domain Bacteria; phylum Pseudomonadota; class Gammaproteobacteria; order Pseudomonadales; family Pseudohongiellaceae; genus UBA9145. The sequence continues at coordinate 33,937 of CACBCS010000016.1, forward strand.
CCGAGAAAGAGAAGGCAGGCTTGAGCTCGATGGAGAATTTAAACAGAAGCTACTTGCAGGTGGGATAATCGAAAGCTCTGGTGGTGAAATAGTATTTTCCAAAGATTGGACGGCGATTAAAGAAGAAATATTTGAGAGCAGAAAAAATAGGCGAGTAGTAAAAATCGACGAGAGTTACTTAGATAATCAAATACAACTCATAGAGAATATGTAAATGTTGTCGTACGTAATTGAAGTAAAATTCCAAACATTCGATCAAGCAAAGATCGCAAATAGTTATATAAATACATGCCTTAATGAATGTTTATCTATAGATGGCATAGTTGGAATGAACACTTTTATAGGCCAGAACGGGGAGATTACTTCAACTATAAAGTGCGAAAACAAAGGCTGCATGTCATCAGTCGATGAAAAATTCCAGGAAGTTATCAGGACCTTAAGATCAACCATGATATTCCAAGCAAAAACTTTTTATAGTATTTGTTCTTTTCAATATGAAAAAGAAGCTGTAAGCACAGATTTATAAAGCGCTTATAAGTCAAAGTTAAGAAGGCACCACCCCCATGGGCAAGTTCTGCCAGATGGTGACTTTTACAGTGGGTGAGGCCTAATTGGATCAACCACATTTACTGAGTAGATATCTTTCATTTCGCTATCGACTTCGTACCAGAGACTACTGCCTCCGCTGTCACTATCAATCATTGGCTGGCAGAAAACCAGGCTATACCATCGAAGATGGCCGCTGAAAGACACTTGGGATTCACAAAGTTTGAAGTCGGGGAATCCAAAATTCGGGCTAGCGCACAGCCCTACCGTTTTTATTTGTTGAGTCGTATGCAGAGCCACATTGACTCTTTACCAGATCACGAAAAAATAGCCGCTCAAGAACTGCTGCAGCAGTGCGGCATGAAGAGCTTGCTGAAAACGCGACTCACAAGGAAGATTGGCCGTCACAATAATCGGGAAGTATGGCTGTAAGACCCAAAATCAGATCATCGAGGACCAGAGTAGAAACACAGAATCGTGTTTTTACTCTGTCCCTCTTTTCGTCTAGGAGCAGTTTGGACCAAATTTGGACCACTGCGGCGCAACCCACCACAACTAATGAC
>CACBCS010000017.1 GCA_902537815.1 uncultured Pseudohongiella sp.
AAACCTGGTCGCGGCCGGCATCGCAGAGCGCTGCGAGCTCCAGCTGTCCTACGCCATCGGTGTGGCCGAGCCGACGTCGATCAGCATTGACACCTTTGGAACCGGCAAGCTCGCCGACAGCAGAATTGTTGAGCTGGTACGCCAGCACTTTGAACTGAAGCCGCGGGGATTGATCCAGATGCTGGATCTGCTGCGTCCGATCTACCGCGACACCGCAGCTTACGGACACTTTGGTCGGGAACAGCCAAACTTCACTTGGGAACAGACAGACAAGGCCGACGCGCTGCGCGCCGACGCCGGACTTTAATCACCTTTTACCACTACGAGTTCACTCAGGAGCACACCATGAGTACTGCAGTTGCACAAAATAACGTCACCAGCCTGCACGACTACAAGGTCGCCGACATCAGTCTGGCTGACTTTGGTCGTCGCGAGATCACCCTGGCCGAAGCCGAGATGCCGGCTTTGATGTCGCTAAGAAAGAAGTATGCCGACCAGAAGCCGCTGGCTGACGCCAGAATTCTCGGCTGTATTCACATGACCGTTCAGACCGCCGTGCTGATTGAGACGCTGGTCGAGCTGGGCGCCGAGGTGCGCTGGTCGTCCTGCAACATTTTCTCCACTCAGGATCATGCTGCTGCCTGCATCGCCGAGGAAGGCATCGCGGTATACGCCTGGAAGGGACAGACTGAAGAGGAAGGCGAGTGGTGCATTGAGCAGACCATTCTGAAGGACGGCGAGCCCTGGAATGCCAATATGATCCTGGACGATGGCGGCGACCTCACAGCCATGGTGCATGAGAAATACCCGGAGATGCTGGAGAATATCCACGGCATCACCGAGGAAACCACCACCGGCGTGCATCGTCTGCTGGAAATGGCGGAAGAAGGCTCACTGAAGGTTCCTGCCATCAACGTCAATGACTCGGTGACCAAGAGCAAGAACGACAACAAATATGGCTGCCGCCACAGTCTGAATGACGGCATCAAGCGTGGCACCGACATGCTGCTGTCAGGCAAGCAGGCGCTGGTTATTGGCTACGGCGATGTGGGCAAGGGCTCCGCGCAGAGCCTGCGGCAGGAAGGCATGATTGTGAAAATTACCGAGATCGATCCGATCTGCGCCATGCAGGCCTGCATGGACGGTTTTGAAGTGGTGTCTCCCTACATCGACGGCAAAAACACCGGCGAGGCCCGCGCCATCGATGGCGATCTGCTCGGCAAGATGGACATGATCGTGACCACCACCGGTAACGTCAACGTGTGCGACAAGCACATGCTAGAAGCGGTCAAGCCCGGCGCGATCATCTGCAACATCGGCCACTTCGACAATGAAATCGACACCCAGTACATGCGTGACAACTGGGCCTGGGAAGAGGTAAAGCCGCAGGTGCACAAGATTTACCGGGGCGACGTTCAGGACAAGGACAACTACCTGATCCTGCTGTCAGAAGGCCGCCTGATTAATCTGGGTAACGCCACCGGCCACCCTTCACGCATCATGGACGGGTCTTTTGCCAACCAGGTGCTGGCGCAGATGTTCCTCTACGAGCGCAAGTTTGCCGATCTCGATGACAGTGCCAAGCAGGAAGCCATCACCGTCGCCGTGCTGCCGAAGCACCTCGACGAAGAAGTGGCCGCGCTAATGGTTGCCGGCTTCGGTGGTGTTCTGACCGAGCTGACACCCACTCAGGCTGACTACATCAACGTCCCGGTAGCCGGCCCATTCAAGAACGACAGTTACAAGTACTAGTCACACCGACAGGGCTGACTCCGGCATGGATTCCACCAACGCGTCTTTTAGCATTGAGTTTTACCCGCCGCGCACTGCGGAGGGGGAATCCAGGCTGGATGCCGTGCACGCCGAACTGGCGGCGCTCGGCCCGGAATACTTTTCGGTGACCTACGGAGCCGGCGGCTCGACCCGCGCCGGCACCAGCAAGCTGGTGCTGAAATACTGGGCGGCCGGGTCCGAGGTGGCTCCGCACCTCTCCTTCGCCGGCACCGATGTATCCGACGTGCGTGAGCTGCTGCAAAGCTACCAGGGCGCCGGGATCAAAAGGCTGGTAGCGCTGCGCGGAGACATCCCCTCCGGTGGCGGCGCGCCTGCTCACTATTGCTACGCCAATGAGCTGGTGGAATTCATCCGGAAGGAAACCGGCGACTACTTCCACATCGAAGTGGCCTGCTATCCGGAAACCCATCCGGAGGCACGAAGCTTCAGCCGCGATGTGGATTATTTCAAACAGAAAGTCGACGCCGGTGCGAATGCGGCCATCACTCAGTATTTCTACAACGTGGATGCTTACTTTCGTTTTGTCGATTACTGCCAGTCGCAGGGCATCGACATTCCGATTGTGCCGGGCGTGATGCCGATCACCAACTTCGACAATCTCAAGCGTTTCAGCAGTAAGTGCGGCGCCGAGATTCCTCTGTGGCTCGGCAACCGGCTAGAAGATTTTGGCGACGACACTGATGGCATGAGGCAGTTCGGTATCGATGTCGTGACTGAGCTCTGCTATGACCTGCTCGAAGGTGGCGCCCCCGGCATTCATTTCTACTCGATGAACCTGGCCAAAAGCGTCAGTCAGATCTGGAATGACCTCTCCCTGCAGCTGCAGAAAAGAGACGCCTGATTCGTGCGCCTGACCCGGGTCTACTCGCCAGAAGCACTGGCCTCAGGTAAGCACCTCAACCTGTCCAAAGACCTGTCCCATTATCTGGCCAATGTGCTGCGACTTAAAGCCGGTGATGCGGTGGCGCTGTTTAATGCCGAGTGCGGCGAGTTTCATGCCGTCATCAGTGACGTCAAGAAAAACGCGCTGGCGGTGACGCTGGGAGACCAACAGCGGGCAGCACTGGCACCGGAGCAGCAGGCAGTTCGGCTCGAACTCGGTCTCGGGCTGTCCAAAGGCGACCGCATGGACTATGGCATTCAGAAAAGTGTCGAGCTTGGGGTTACCCTGATCACGCCGGTGAACTGTGAGTATGGCGACGTGCGCTTCAAACAGGCCTCAAGAATTGAAAACAAGCTCAGGCACTGGCGTCGCATTGCGGTCAGCGCGGCCGAGCAGAGCGGCCGACTGGATGTACCGACCATTGCCGAGCCTCTGGATCTGGTTGACTGGCTCGGCCAGCAATCCGCAGAAACCCGCCTGTGCCTCGACCCCCAGGGCGCCGAACGTCTGGGCGATACTCCGCTGTCCCGCTCCGTTGCCCTTCTGATCGGCCCCGAAGGCGGACTGTCTCCTGCTGAGGTCACGCGCAGCGTAGAGGCCACGTTCATTCCCACAACTCTCGGCCCCAGAGTGCTGCGCACAGAAACCGCGCCGGTTGCTGCGCTCGCAATCATCCAGCACTGCCTGGGCCACTAGTTCCCACTGCTGCCTGCCGCGTCCCTGCGTAAGAGCACCTCTTGCCTGATGGACCGCTACCAAGGCTCTGAATTCATCCGGTGAGACCCCCTCGACCAGCGCGTTGGTACCTGCAGGCACAGTAAGGCCCAGCCCTGAGCACTCCGCCGGGGCTGTGCCGAGACTCTGATCACAGGAGGTTTCTGCAGGCAAAAAAAACGCCTCTAAAGGACAGAGGCGTATACGTAAGATACGTCAAGGGAGAGAAACTACCAATCCACTAGCAATCGCTAGGGTAGAACTGAAAACAATGTCGTCGGATCGGAATCAAACCTGATCGATCTGCTTTCGCAATGTGCTCGAACTAAGATAAACACAAATTCTGTGTGATAACTGCCAGTCCTGCAGCGGCCCTACACGGCATCCTCACCGGTCTCACCGGTGCGGATACGAATCACCTGTTCCAGATCAGTGACGAATATCTTGCCGTCACCAATTTTGCCTGTAGTGGCCGCGTCGGCGACAACCTCGAGCGTACGCTCGAGCAGGTGGTCGGCAATCGCCACTTCCAGTTTGAGCTTGGGCAAAAAGTCCACCACGTATTCGGAACCACGATACAGCTCAGTATGCCCTTTCTGACGACCAAAGCCTTTGACCTCGGTCACGGTTACACCCTGTACGCCTATCTCGGACAGCGACTCTCGGACGTCGTCCAGTTTGAAAGGCTTTATTATCGCCGTCACAAACTTCATGCCGGTATACTCCTTACCTCTTCCATCTACTACTAACCGCATGTTGGCCGGTCGCTTTTTTTCAAGGCCGCCTCACCGCGCCGATGTATTAAACGTGGGACTGTTAATGCAGGTGCCGTGCCAGCTTTTGTTTTTTCCAACTCTCCGGCGCATCAGGGCACGGTCGGCCTCCTGAGGCACATTTATGCCCTATATTAGTGTGATTACCTGCCTTTTAGTGGTGCGCTGCTTTTATATATGCATCATTATAGTGCTTATATCGACTAGATTACCGGTTTTCTTCCCAGTGCCGGGGCGCCGGTGCTACTTAGAACAAGCGCGCAGGGCCGGACCAACCGGCAGGCGCAGACTCCTGCTGCCCCGTGCAAACACGTCTTGCTCCGGCAAAAGTGCTAAACTACAGTTCAAACTCTGGAACCCTTACCGCCCTTGCCGAGGATCCCAAAGCATGGACAAGCGTCTACTCGATGAACTCAGTGCCCGACTTGCCAGTCTGATGCCTGCCGCCAAGGAGCTGCGTCAGGAGACCCGGGCCAAGGTTGAACAGACCCTCAAACATGGACTCAAAGAGCTTGACGTGCTGACGCGCGAAGAGTTTGATGCTCAGGCCCGAGCGCTGGACAGAGCACAGCAACGCGTCACGGAGCTGGAAACCCTTATCGCTGATCTCGAGTCACGGCTTGCCACGCTCGAGCAACAGCAACCTCAGAGCTAAGGCTGCTGTCCACGCGGCGGCAGCATTTTTTCGCGCAAAAAAAATGGGCTCCGAAAAGCCCATTTTCTGGCAAGCGGATCGCTTACTGGCTGGTTTCGAGCATGTACTCGACCAGCGCGCGGATATCGTCTTCATTGCAGTCGAAGCACAGACCCTTGGCAGGCATCGCGTTCACGCCGTTGATAGCATTGGCGACTACCGCATCCAGGCCTTTCTCAAGGCGAGGTTCCCACTCGCCCATCATTCCGGCGCCTACCTTAGGCGCGCCTGCAGCACCAGTGCTGTGGCAGGCAAAGCAGGAAGCCATGTACTTCTGCTCAGCGTTGAAACCGTCACTGACTTGAGCCAGCTGCAGCCCTGCTTTACTGTTATCAGCGAAGCTCGCGGTTGCAGCGCAGGCAGTCATGACCATCAGGCCGGCTTTGAGAAAATTGTTCATACGTAAAACCCTCTTCACTTCTTTTCAAAAAATCTGTCGTAGTTTCGGTGACCGAAAGCTTCTATCGCTTACTCGCGTGCGAGGCCCGATCAGGCTGGCCACTTAATTCTGCGCCAGCATATAGTCCACGATCGCCTGCAGGTCATCGTCACTACAGGTCATGCAGATGCCGCGTGCCGGCATCGCTCCAACGCCGTTGATGACGTTGGACATCAACGCGTCCATGCCTTTCTCCATGCGGGCTCCCCAGACTCCGGCATCACCCAGCATCGGCGCACCGGCAGCACCGGTCCCGTGGCAAGCGTTGCAGCTCATCTGATAGGCAGCCGCCGCATCGAAATCTGATGCCACTGCGGCCATTTCCATTGAAGCCGCGTCTGCTGCAGGCGCTACCGCAGCTTCGGCAACTGCATCAGTCGCTTCGACCTGCATAGCCGGCTCCGCAGCGTCTGCCACGCCCGCTTCAGCGCTACCCTCAATCATGACGCCGGCAATGGAACCGACACAGGCCTGCCCGGCCAGGCAAATTGAGCCGACAGGGCGAATATTATCCGCCACATTCTGAGCGGAAACTGAATGGGGCAGCAGCGCCCAGGCTAGCAGCACCAACACACTGACTCTACCGCGTTGTACTAACGAATTGTTCACTACTTGGCTCCTATTTCGCATCCCGCCGGCGGGCATGTGAGGAATTACGGGGTTTCGGCTAACCGGGCGGCGTGCCCCAAATACCGGTGGAATTATACAGTAAATGCGGTCCTCATGAACCTGCGTAAGTGGCAAGATATTGTCGTAAATTCACCCTGTTCAAGAGGCGGGGCTACCGGATGGACCGATGGTTAAGTTGATTGGTGTTGAATGATAGTAAACCTCACCAGGGTCCGACTCGAGCCCATAACCAACCACAATGTTGACCTCGATCTCATTAATTCCTAACTCAGCTGGGATGAGGTCTCTCGCAATAACAATGTCCTCTGCGGGTTCAAGGATTTTTAGCCTGTGAGGGACAAATGGGCTGGGATTAAAGCCCGTATCAACAAACACACCTTGCTCATTCAGCATCAAGAACTGATCAGACAGAATAGCAGCAACCAGAATGAATCCAGGCCTACCTGCGTGAGACTGGTCAACCAAAATCCGAGCGTCAATATCAAGCGAGTCTGTGGGCTGGAAAAAATTCCCAAAAGCTTGCTCACCATTTGCACGAATCCCGCCCTCGAACGACGCTCCGTGTTGGGTACCAAGGAGGCTCACAGCACCCGAGAGAGCAGGCATGCTCGAAGACTCGAACTGAGACGTTAGTGAGTATCGACCAGCGCCACCGCACTCGGTTTTTATTGGTTGGTCATAAGTATTCACCATAATCAGATATGTTCCTCGCTCCAAGCGCTCAGACAGGGAAGAGTTACAGGTGGAAGAGGATGTAGTATCTACAGCTAAATAGCGTAAATCTCTGGTGGCCAGGATCAGGACCGCATCTAGTTGACCAGACTCAACCGAAAATTCGAAGTCAACAACGCCATCCGAGACATCAAATTCATACAAGTCGATGTAACTTTCATCAGAGCCGCCAACCGTCAGCTGGTCAACCGTGCAGTCACCAGACTCCAATGCTCCCTCTATCTTGCCGTATGGCAGCCTTTTTATTTCGCAACGCGTTAGTCCTGTATACAGATAGTTAACTCCCGCGATATCGTCCTCCTGCAGTGTATCAATGTCTCCTAGGGTCGGAGCCATGACGGCTAGCTGTACCTCCTCATGACCCATACCGATTGCGTGGCCGAGTTCATGGAGAGCGACCCGTCTAAAGTCGGCAGCAAAAATGCCAGCCTTGGAGCTGCCCAATGCTCCTGAGAAGATGTCGAACTGTCGAGCTGAATTTACAACGATATCACTCTCAACAATTGCCGGCGGCCCTAGATCTTGCAATTCATAACGATTGAGGGTAACCGCGAGCGTGTTCTCACCATAATCAGAGCCACAAACATCGTCCGTAAAATCTATAGAATTAGAGTAATCTAGAAGACAGGGATCCTTGTATTCTTCAACCACTGAAAATTCAAAGACTGTTTTCTCAGACCACTCAGCTAGGGCTTCCAACGCTGCTAAGCTCCAAGAAATCTCTGAGTAAGATTGCCCATCGATGTCCACATAAAAGGTTGTACTGCCACCGATCCACTTCGCACCATCAATTTCGTAAGCCAGGGCCGAAGTCGCAAGTAACCAAGCTGGAGCAAATAGTAGAGTATAAAATGGTCGTCCGATAAGAGAGGCCATGAGCGTTCTATTATCCATACAGGTCTTCACAATGCCCATGAGCCGATTGAATCAAACGAGGAGAGTTACCCACATTAACATGAGGCAAGCGAAACAGACTCATGTAGCGTCGTCAGATTTCTACCAGCCTATCGCCAAATGGTGTAGACACAACCCGCATTCCGGGAGGAACATCTGCGGGGTCGATGCGGCGTGGCCGAAATCTTTGGGGATCCCTTTGTGAGGGGACCCGTGCGCCATTTTCAGCTGAACGCCTTAACACATCAAACGGATTGGTAAAGTTTTCCTGAGGTTGCTCGTCAGGCAATTCTTGCACATCTCGCAGGGGCTCAGATTCTGCTGATATAGCGGAGGCCGTCGTTAACCTAATATGACTTATATTGGCACCCTGGTCGCAATCAACGCCCTTATCCTCAATAGCAACGCAGGGAGAATTCGAGGGGTGTCTGATAGAAACTGACCGGCCAGTGAAGCCCGACACTGAGAATCCCTCATACCCTGAGATTTGCGTAGGGCTGCCGGTGTACTCGACCCTGACCTGCTCTCCGCTCGAGTGTCTCAATGTTATCGCGGTGGTCCCTCCAATCCTTGATGTGCCAACAAGTGTGAAGGTAGGCTCAGCCGATGACGGATTGCTTTGAGGCTGCCTCGTTTGCCTGCCAAGGCGATCAACGCCAGGATCGGTGTCCTCGACTCGTTCAAACAAGTCAAAGTCGCTCGCGCCCTGAGGCAACCCCTCTGCAACAGCAAGCAGAGCGATAAGAAGGCATGACATCTGACTCGCTTTAACTTGCTTTAGTATGGAATATCTGTCGCTATTAATCATCGCGTCGACCTAAGTACGTTTCAATTTTGTAAGACGTAAAAAGCAACGAATCAGTTCTTTGCGGCCGGAGTATTGTTCATGCCTTGAACACCCTTCCACCACGCCTCGTTATCGAGATACCAGTCTACAGTCATTCCTAGTCCCGACTCGAAATTTTTTCGAGGAGTAAAATTGAGCTCACTGGCGATCTTTTCTGCGTTTATAGCATAGCGAGTATCGTGTCCAGGCCTATCGTCTACAAACCGAATCAAGGTGCTGGCGGGAGTCCCGACTGCGCAAGGCGACTTGGGATAACGCTTCGCAAGATCAGTATCATTCTGAAATCGACTATCCAGTAACGTGCATAGCAGGTTCACAACCTCGATATTAGCCCACTCATTATTGCCGCCTATATTATAAGTGTCCCCAACAGACCCTTGTGCTATCACTGCGTCAATCGCACGGCAGTGGTCGCCGACGTAGAGCCAGTCACGAATCTGTTTACCGTCACCATATATCGGTAGCGGCCGACCAGCGAGCACGTTAAGAATACATAAGGGGATTAATTTTTCAGGGAACTGATACGGACCATAATTATTAGAGCAATTGCTCGTCGTGACCCGGAGTCCATATGTTCGGTTGTATGATCGCACCAAGTGATCTGACGCTGCCTTGCTCGCTGCGTAGGGCGAATTTGGCGCATATGGTGTGCACTCTTTAAAGGCTGGATCTTCAGGGCCCAAGGTACCGTAAACCTCATCAGTAGACACGTGGTGAAAATGGCCAACGGTGGAAGATCCATCCGCGCCCCAGACCGATCTGCACGCTCTCAAGAGGGCATGTGTGCCGACAATATTTGTCTCTATAAATGCGTCGGGGCCGTCGATTGAGCGATCGACATGACTCTCGGCAGCAAAATTCACCACCAGATCTATCTCGTGCTTTCGAAGTATTGTCTCGATAAGCTCCTGGTCGCAAATAGAACCCTCAATAAAGACGAACCCTGGATCATTATCCAAAGACTGCAGGTTTGCCCGATTACCCGCATAAGTCAGCAGATCCAAGGCGACAATGCGGTCGCCTGGGCTTCCTGCTAGTCTATAGTTGGCGTAATTAGAACCGATAAACCCAGCGGCCCCGGTAATTAAAACATTCATTTCTCGTCTCTCTGCGCCTCAAGGAACTTGTTTCTTTGATGGATACGAATAAGCACCTTTCGGAGTTCTTTTCTCCAGTCCGGAGCACAGCCTTGAGAGTAAGGGGCGGCTGATTCAATACTCAGGACGCTATATGACGGTCGCCTTGCCGCAGTGAAATAGTCTTTGGTCTTTACCGGATTTACCGAGGAGCTCTCTGGCAGCAGTCCGATATCGATGCCTTCTTCCCTGACCATCACCGCAAAATCATACCAGCTTATCTCCCCCCCATCTGTGAAATGATATAGACCTGGATCTCCATCATCTAAAATTAATGTATTAATAAAGGAACACAGAGAGTGGACGGATGTTGGTGACCCTATTTGATCGTCGACCACTTTGATTTCATTACCCTCTGACATTAAACGTAAGATAGTCCTAACAAAATTTTGGCCTCGCTCTGAATATAGCCAAGAAGTCCGGATAACAGTGCCTCGCAGTTCAGGTCGGCTCAACACTTCTAGCTCACCTTCTCGCTTGCTTAAACCGTAAACCCCCAGCGGATTTGGATCTGCATCCACAGAGTAGGGCGAAGAAGCAAGACCATCAAATACAAAATCCGTAGACACGTGAATTAAATGGCAGGAGTAGGATTCGCACCAGGAGGCCAGGTATCCTACTGCTCGACTATTAACAGCATATGCAGAGTCTTCATTGGACTCTGCATCATCAACCCTCGTGTACGCGGCAGTATTAAGGATAATGCTGGGACGGAATTGTGTGAGGAGCTTTTCAACTTCAACAGGATTGGTAATATCCAACTCTCTTCTATCAACAGCTACCAAGTTGAATTTTTTGTCCAGCCCTTGGTGTGCCCAGTGCTCACAGAAAGCCAAGCCTAACTGCCCTTCGCGGCCCGTCAGTAGAAGATTTGAAAGTCTCATCTGGACACAATAATTTCATCTAGCCGCTGCGCTTTGTTATCTCTGTCAGACAGCAACGGTATTGCCCCGTCAGTTGGCCATTTTACAGAGATCCTAGGATCATTCCAAAGCACACTACACTCATCATGCTGGTGATAATAGTCCGTACACTTGTAGGCAACGTCGGCTATTTCACTCAGTACATAAAACCCATGCGCAAAGCCCGGCGGGATCCAAAGCTGCTTTCGGTTTTCGAACGACAAGTACTCGCCAGCCCAAGAACCAAATGTAGGAGAGTTTTCCCTGATGTCGACTGCGACATCGAATATCGTACCGGCAAGCACACGAACCAGCTTTCCTTGCGGGTAATTTCTTTGGAAGTGCAGACCCCTCAGCGTGTTTTTGATGGAACGGCTCTGATTGTCTTGCACAAAATTTAAGTCTATTCCGCGGTCCGCGAAGTGGCTTGCGCGAAACGTTTCCATGAAAAAGCCGCGGCTGTCGCCATGGAGTTCCGGCTCGAAGAGCAGCACGTCTGGGAGCGCAGTCTCAAAAATCTTCATGGGTAAATTCTTTATGAGGCGCTTTTGATTAAGGATGATCCACTCACAAGACTTTGAAGATACCGGCCATAATCGCTATTGTTAAGCTCGTTCGCCAGGGCGCGCATATCGTCAGGGCCAATTAATCCCCGCCTGAAGGCGACCTCCTCTGGACAGCCAATCCTGAGTCCCTGCCTATCCTGGAGTACTTTAATGAAATTAGCTGCATCGAGCAGGGAGTGAACCGTACCAGTATCTAACCAGGCTGTGCCACGATCAAAGAGCTCAACATTCAATAGCCCGCGCCGTAAGTACTCCTTGTTAACGTCTGTTATCTCCAGCTCACCTCTGGGAGACGGTTTAATCCCCTTTGCTATCTCAATTACGTCGTTGTCATACATGTACAACCCTGTAACGGCATAGTTGGATTTTGGAGTCTCTGGTTTCTCTTCGAGATCAGTAGCACGGCCTGAAGAGTCCAAAACCACAACCCCATAGCGTTCAGGGTCATTGACATGATACCCGAATACAGTCGCCCCACTGCCAGTTTCCACCGCATTGGTCAGCCTCTGCTCCAGCCGATCACCATAAAAGATGTTGTCGCCCAGAATTAAGCATACACGGCTGCTTCCGATGAACCTCTCCCCAATGATGAAGGCCTGAGCGAGCCCTTTGGGCTCAGGTTGCTCCGCATATGACAGGCTCAGCCCCCACTGATTACCATTACCTAGGAGTCTTTCGAAAGATGCTTGATCCCAAGGGGTAGTGATTATTAAGATTTCAGTAATCCCTGCCAGCATGAGAGTCGAGAGAGGGTAGTAGATCATTGGCTGATCGTAGACCGGCAGGAGCTGCTTGCTTACTGAAATAGTTGAGGGGTGAAGCCTTGTCCCCGTTCCTCCGGCAAGGATTATGCCTTTGGTGTCTGTGCTGTACCGCATCTGGTTTTCTCCAGCTAAGCTTCTTCTAATGAATTGAGTATCTTTGGCATTTCGGACTCAATTGTAGCAGTCGGCGTATATGTATAAACAGGAGCCGATGCGCTTATGTTTTGTAGTTGATGGCCGCCGATACTTCTATATAGCCTCGTCCCGAGCTGATTTTTACTCAAGCCGAGCCAGTCAATCAACGATGCGAGTATTGCAGCCAGATAAAGCAAGGAGCGCGGTAGCCGGACGGTTGGCTTTTTCCGCTGAAGCGCAGCGTAGGCCGCCTCTTCAATCCTATTCGGCGTATAGTGCTCATTGTCTGTCACCGTATAGATCTCTGGACTTCTGCCCTTTCCTCCAATGCTTGTGGCAACCGTGATGGCTACACTGCAAAGGTCCTGCACAGACACCATCTGGAAAGAATTTTCAAGCTTAGGCAATGCGGGGATGATCCCTTTCTTGATTAGGCGAAGAAGAGTAGTGATTAGCCCTTTCATTCCAGGGCCATACACATTTGAAGGTCTTAGAATAACTAATCTGGTGTCGGGGTGCGTAGCATTACAGGACATCAGATATTCTTCTGCTAATCGCTTGCTTTTTGCGTAAACGGATAGCGTTGGGGCCGAAGCGTGAATACTGCTCAGATAGACAAATGTCTTCACACCGCTATAGGCGCTCGCAGAATAAATACCTTTGGTGAGCGAATAATTCACCCTGTATACCTCATTTTGGTCACGATCATCCGAAGCGACACCCGCAAGATGAAATACCACATCCACTCCTTCGCACGCAGATATAAATCTGGACTGTTGATTTAGCTCGCCGGTAATCCAGCATTCCTCAGGAATACAAAATCCTTCCGATTTTAAATGGGACCGCCGCGAATAAATCCGAACCCTATATCCAGCCTCTTGCAAAGATTTTACTAGCGTGGTTCCTACGAACCCAGTCGCGCCAGTTATTAGGGCAGATGGCATAGGATATTCCTTCAATATTGATATTCACCTATCTAATTTAGTTTGCTTACGCTAATTAGGATAACCGAGGCCCAGTATTTCTTTCGAAGGCTTCACGTGTAAATAAAAATGTCAGCCTAAGTACCGCACTATTGTAATTTTTTCGTACCCTGATCCCCAAGCGTAAGCTCTAAATTACTACAAAGCACAAATGCTGAGCATCAACATCTAAAGTATCTCTCCTCTCGCGGATTTATGGAATACGGGCCGAACATAATGCTATTAAAAAGGCAATACCAACCCAGTTAAATACTACGCTTTGATCTATTCAGAACCAATTCCATCCATATGTAGAAAAAAAACGAATTGCTGACCTTGCGAACATGTAAATATGCAATATCCCTTTTCTCGCTGCATTACCGCCTTCATGAATAATTCTAATGCTGGGCAAATACGCCAAGCTATGCTCCTGATTCAGCCGCATCGATAGATCAAAGTCCTCAAAGTACAAAAAATAGGCATCATCAAAACCGCCGACTTTTTGCAAACAAGCCGTCCGACTGAAAATAAAACAACCACTAATTATAGGGATACCAGCGGTAGGTCTATCCTCGGGGAGGGATCTCATCTCGTATTGCGAAAGCCGTCCATCAAATACACGCTTCATCAGATCAGGAGCAAAGCCTCGCAGTAGGAATGCCAATATTGTGGGGTATTGCTTGCAAAGATGCTGCTTGACGCCATGTCTATCCACTGCGGCCGGACTCACAGCAGCTATCTCGAGATTTTGTCTCAGATAGGATATGCCATTGATAAAGGTATTTTCTGATACCACGACATCAGAATTCATGATCAGATGAAATTGAGACTTAGAACTCCTAAGTGCTAAATTCTGTGCGGCGCCAAACCCGATATTGCCATGCCCTTCAAGTAATAAAAGCTTGCCACCTGCTAGCTGTAACAGGCGATCGAGTTCAGCATAGTCACTGAGCTTTATTTGATAAGGTTCATTATTATTGATTAGTGTTATTTCTGTAAGGAGGCGATTATGGCCGTATTTTTCTTTTTTCTGTAATGCGCTTGTTGCAGCGATTAGAGAAATTAGGGCACGTGATATCTCTCCGAAGGGAGTGTTATAACAGACGATTGCAACGCTTATTATTGGTATGCAACCGTCAGTTGAAGCTAAGTCGAATGCCTCTTTATTCTTCACTTGTGAGTATTAATTTTAAGAGACAGGCGCCCCTCTTAATTCTAACTATGAGTCTGCGATATGTTTGTTCAAAGTTATGAAACATGTATTTAAAAGTGAAACAAGTAGCAATGTCTGCATGATGACGAAGCTCTTATTAACGTTAAGTTTAAATATGAGTAGTTTTAATTCACTTTAACTGATTTGTAACAGATCCCTTGCGTTCTTCTTCCAAGTTTCCAGCTCTTGATGATGCCCCGTTTTACTCAAAGACACAGGCCAAGGACCCTCTCCAACCCTACGATATATCCGAATATCAGTCCAAGCTAATGACTTTGAGGGGTAATGCTTTACCAAATATAGACCCGGATGATCAAAAGCATAAGTAGTAGTTATTACTAGGCATCCTTTTGGCGCGTCGCGGGCAATCTTATCAGCTATCTTGTGTATAAAAGAGCCAAAGCAGGTACTGTACATAAAAATTAGGCTCGCTACGCTGAGGTCGGAAGAAAGCAAATCACCTAACTCAAAGCTTACGCGTTCACGTAGTGTTCTCAACAACGGTATATCCGCCGCATAGTCATCTGTCAGATAGGAGAAATTATGGGAATGTTGAAAACTGGGGGCCAATTCACTTTCTATTGTTAAACAGAAATCATCAAATCTCTGAAGCGCGAGACTATGACGGTAAGGGACTAATTCAACCCCCCGATAAGAAGTGAATGGGATACTTACCGCGGCAGTCATCACAACCTTTCCTAGACCGCTTCCGAGATCTACGAATTGTCTGCGGTCCTCTATCGTTTGATTTATCTCAAGGAATAGAGTGTCAAGCTCATCTCTACTTAACTCCCCATAAATCAAACTACTGTCGTCGATTATCCACTGCTTAAGCTTTTTGTCGGCAATGCCCAACAAGCTAGCCCTGAGCTCTTCTACACTTAATTCCGAGGCCGCATCCGCGACCAACCCATGAGATTGCATGCTTTGCGGCAAAGCGCCGACAATCGAGCTCCGAAAAGGCGCTAGCCTATCTAAAAGGAGCTCAGCAAGCTCAGGACAAGTAGCACAAGCCCTTAGAATTTGTCCTATTTCAACAAAATTGTCGTACGGCAATACATCCGTTAATTTGAACTTCTCCCGCCTATGGTTCTCTCCTCTCTGGATTCTATCCAGCAGAAGTTCTCTAAGTGGCTGCAAACTGTTACTCCGAAAACGCCTTTACAAATTAATAACCACGCATCCGTAGTGCAGGCTAATCAAATGTAAGGTTATCAGGCAGCTCGACAGATGACTTATCATCTGTATCTTCATTTCCATCAAGAATTTCCTTCAAGGCACGGCCGTATGCGTTTCGAGCAGTTTGGAGAGACGCAAGCAATAATTGGCATCTCGTGATTTCTGTATCGGTAAATTGAATCGCTTGAATTTGAGCTATAGCTTCTTTCGACATTTCGTCCGTATCATATTCTTTGTCATCTATTTTAATCTTCATGATTCATCCTCTTAATTTTGCTCTCGGTAGTTTATTTTGGGTCTTTGTGGAGGGAAGTGAATTTCAGAGAGAGAAATAATATCGAATTCAGTCCTCGCTTTCTTAGAAGCGACTGCCCATATTTCAAATGACGGAGGCTCTCTCACTATGCTAGCGATAACTTGGAATCCGGCTCCCTTTAAACTGCCAATAAGTGCCTTCCTCGTAAATCCACACTTATGCGCCATGAACTCATTTCCATTTTTAATTGCCGGGCGGTAACCGTATATTACATCAATAGGTGCTATCGGGCCCGCGGGCGAATTGTATGCAACGTCGGTTAACTTGTCGTCCGCAACCAATTTACATATCTCTTGTAAGTCCGGACAGGTTATAACTAAATACCCATCTTCTGACAGAACTCTATAAAATTCCTTTAAAGCTATACCTACCTGATGAGGGTAAAGGTGTTCGATATTGTGACTAGAGTATACGGCATCTAAGCTGTGGTTCGGAACTTGCGCCATGTCAACAATACTGCCGACAATATCCGGATTTACGTTCTTATCAATGTCAAACCTTATTTCTTGCCATTCTTCTGAGGCGAACCCTGCTGTAGTCTGAAATTTATTTTTTTTCCCACAGCCAACATGTAAAAATCTAGGCATCCTCTAGACTCCTTTAGAAAGTGTAGCCTCAGCACTAGCAACACCTAATCTTGTGACTGGAAATGAAAAGGCAATTGAAATATAGGTTTTAATCACAAACTATTTACCCACTCGATCTGCTTAGGGAGACAAACATCATTCAAATCATAGTTTGATCTTATAAATTCCGACGCGGCTTTTGACAATGATTCCCTGCGGCAAGGATCATTTAATAATTCATTTATAGAAAATGCGAGGCGTTTATGATCGAAAAAATCTACCAACAGACCAGTAATACCGTCGTGGATGACTTCTGCTACGGGAGGAGTATCACTGGCTATTATCGGACAACCAATGCTCATTGCTTCCATCAGGCTCCAACTCAAAACGAACGGGAATGTGAGATATACATGCACGGACGATAACTGAAGCAGACAAATATAGCGCTCGTACTCCAATTCTCCGACAAAAGCCACCCTCTTAAAATCTTGCGGTGAAATATTTGGCGCAACCTCGTCAATGAATATTTGTTTCCAAGTCTTATTCCCATATTTTCCCGCATTTGGTGGAGCACCGTAACTAACTCCCTCTCCACCAACTAATACAACGATCGCGTCTTTTCTGAGCTTTAATATTTCGGGAAGGGATCTCATGAATATATGATACCCGCGATAAGGCTCAAAGTTCCGATTAACGAAAGTGATAACTTCATTTTGAGAATTAAGAACCGTCCCATTAGGGAGTTTAAATGTGGCATTTTTATTTGCCCTTACAACCGACGTATCGATTCCATCATGAATAACAGCTATTTTTTCTCTAAAGTGTTCTGGAAAAGTACTCGCCTGCCAAGAAGTTGGGCTTATTCCTGCATCTGCGAACGGAAAATGCAATAGGTTGTTAATATTTTTAAGTAACACCCTACATTGCTCGCCCACTCCTTTGGTCGAAAATTCCGGATCAAAATCCACATCGAGCCCGTTGGGCTCATAATAGAATTCGCAATAAATACCCAGAGCTGCGTTTGGCCAAACTTGCTTTATAAATAAGCTTTCTCCCCATCCGTGGTGAGCAATAATTTTATCTGGTGTAAATCCTGCCTTTTTTAATTTGATTGATGCAGCCAAGCACGCCTCACCCCTTATGATTTTTGTTTCAAAATCTCCGGCCCATGGATGAATTTCTTTGCTGGTACCACGCGATGCCGAATAAGAAACCATTTTGACATCTTGCCATGTACTGAGTCCCTTTTTGCCCATGTGAAGGGCTACGACATTGTGCCCATTTCGAGCGAGAGCCGGCGCTAAATGTTGGAATTGCCCCGGAAAGTTCTGATGGATGAATAATATGTTCACGAGAATGAGACTATTCCGAGCTTGGCAAGCCATCCAATAGTACGCAAGATTTCTGCTTTTTTTAGATCTGTTACATGCTCTAGTAAGTCGTGAGCTAATTTCGGCTCTGCCGTTAGAGCATTCAGAAGATGGATGATGTCAGATTCACGCGGAAGTATCGGATCCGCAAACTTTATCATCATTAGTTTCTTATACAGTCGTATTTTACTCAGAGCCTCATCGCTGGATGAAAGCAGCAGTCGAACCCTAGTATTACTGTTTATATTGATAGTGGGATAACCCGCGAATGTGTGACTCGGGTCCATTCGGGCTGGCCAGGTCCTGGAGATAGTGAACGAAGCACCTTGGATGGCATCTGTTGATCGATCTCGTATATCTTTAAGCTCTCTCCAAAATTCTAAGTATCGGGGTATTATTGCCGACCAATCAAATACTTGGTTAGCACGACGTTTGCCTTCCTGACCGAGCCTCTCTCTTAATGTTTCATCACGTATCAACTCAGTAAGAGAGCTTATTAAAATTGGCAAGTCCACAGATATAAAATTAGAAGTATAGCCACAGTACCTGTCATAAGAATCGATGCCAACAGCATGTCGATAGGCAAAGTCTTTAAATAACCCTGAACCGGGAGCTGCCGTTGGGATAAGGAAGCCGTCTTTGGCTTGCCGAACTGTATCTCGATACCCGTTCCAATCTGAAACTATAACCGGTAAACCTGATGCCATCCCTTCAATAGGAACAATACCAAAGGTCTCTTGATAATTATCGGCGAGGGAACAAAAAATATCCCCACTTGCAAGGGCGAGAAATTTGTTTTCCTGCTTTCGCCCATCCAGTACGATTCTTTCCAGACCGGGGCACAACAATTCCCATGCCTCAGAAAATGAATCTTGTATCGAAGCATTGGAAAACCATCCACATTCGACTAGTACAATGTTTTTGCCGGTAACTCTTGACGCTTGCTTTAGCGCCTCATACATCTGAATTGGATGAGCCTTGGCGTGAAACGATAATCGCCCAAGGTATATAATAACGATACTTTCATTTGGGATGTTTAGCTTTTCCCTCGCCTGTTGTTTTTCCTCAGTTGAAAAGTCGAACTCGGATGCATGGACCCCTAAAGGTATTACAGGCATCTGTGGGCGATGAAATCGAGAAGCACCCAATCGAGAAGACAGCTCTTCTTCTTGGATTGCCATAATTTCTAGCGCATTATTTTTTACAGCTCTTGACGGACATATCACTCCGTCCCAAGGATAAATCGGTGCCGTTGATAAGGCGCAAATCGAGTCCATAGCCCCAGCGGATGCGGTAGTATGTAGGATCCCGCACAAGCTCCAGAGATTGTCACCATTTAGTCGTCTCTGAAATGATTGAAATCCCAAGTCAGGGCCGGGGTAGAAAAGCGTTCCAGCATTTCTTAGCTCACCAATATTATTCTGCGTCACCTCTATTACTTCTTCAGTCCGCCCGTGCTTCTTTACCAGCTCGGAGAACTCTGATGCATCATCATGATTCAAACTTCGCACCCAGATAGAGTCACTGGGTGGCGCATAAGTTAAATAGCCTCTTATAAATGACTCGCCCGCGGCATTGCGCCCCATAAGCTTTGAGCCGTTTATAGAATACGCCTCGTTGTGATAGAAAATTGCCGCGTTCATTGCTAGCTTCTGGCCCGACTACGCATCACCAGCCAAGGGGTTGGGCCAGTTCTCCATTCCCAGACACACAAAAGTTGGTCGAGGTGGCTAAGCTTATTGATCCATGCGGGTGCCTGGCTCAAATCACGTGTTCCATCATCATCGATTTTTAGGATCTCATGAGAATCACTGAATATTTTCATCAATCTGTCGGTAATGCCAGGGATTAAACACTCGTGAGACTCAACAATTAAATCAAGATTTTTAAGAGCCGGCGCCTTGACCGGATCGAGTAAAGATTGTTCACCTCCTTCGATGTCGCATATGACTAGACTTTTTGTTGATGCATAGCTCCCGAAGTCCTTGTGGTCGAAATGACCACTAATTGCTATTCGTTCGCTGACATTATTTTTGGCTGCGAGGTGAGAACAAGCGTGTCGGGCATTTTCATCGATATCAAAGGTGTGGACGATCGTCTTCTCCATTTTACGGGCCATTCCTACAGCGTAGTAGCCCTCAGCGCTCCCAATATTAACCACGTACTCGTACTCCTCCGATATTGCTTCTTCAATGAATGGGTGGAGTGGCTGTTCATAAGTCCCTAGCAACTTCGCAATATGGCAGCCTTCTGAAGATTGGCTTAGAAATTTCAACCCGGATAGAGGCCCTCCACCGACTGTCGTGCCTTCCGACTTAGTCAGTGTGTTCTGCAGTAAGACGCTCCTCCATTTACACAGTAGCCTGAGAGTTTCGTTCAGGCCTTTTTCAGAATGGCCGTCAGCGCGCCCTAGGCGCTCGGTTGCCATTCGTGAGATGCGTTTTCCAAATTCGCTCATTTATCAATTGTCGCTTCAAATTTTAATCAAGTGGCGATGTTCCGGCCACCCTGCTGCCTACCGCTGTCAAATCCCCCATAAAAAAAGCCAGCTCGGAGAGCTGGCTTTTTTTGTTGTCACACTCAGGTGCAACATTGGGGTTTGGTCCGCTTATGTGAAAGTGGTACCCAACATTGCAGCAGTGATGTCGGTAGCGTCCGAAATACCTACAAAGGTTACTATGGTCGTTACAGATCCCGCCCCGCCGGTGAATGTTCCGGCACCAGCAGCTGCCGTACCAGTAAACGCACCAAGGTAAGAGTCTGTACCATCATCCCAGAGCACCAAGAATGCGTCGGTACCGGCAGTCATACCACCGAACGCGGCGTTGTTGGTGAGCTGGAACGTACCACTCGCTTCGAGCGCCGTAGCCACCATCGACGGTAGTGCGAAGTTACCATCAAGGACAAGGATATTGTCTGTTGGGTTCGCACCTAATGTCGTCGCACCACTTATCTCGAGCAGGTCAACAGCGACTGTACCCAAGGTCGCACCATTACCATCAAGAGTTACCAGTGTGTCAGCTATCTTTGCATTCGCACCAACGATGTCGATATCCATCGTGTCGTTAGTAGCAAAGTTAGTGATGGTAAGCGCTGCAGTGTCGGTAGTATTTAACTGAATCGTGTCTACCACCCCATTACCTGCACCAAGTGTGAGAGACTGGGAATCAACCCCGTCAGTATCATCGGCCGAGGTAAAGGCCATCGCAGCGGCACCGCCGGTGACGGTGATTGCTCCAGCAATGTCATCCAACACAATTGTGACGCCACCCGAGGACGCTGTCACTGCACTGGCGTCAATAGTGACATCGTCGGTCGCATCCAGATCGCTAATCGCATAGGTACCACCGCCCGAGAACGTCACAGTAACGTCATCACCAGTCCCTGTCTTGGCGTCGATCTGATCAATCGTAGTGCCACCAGTACCAGAGATAGTTACTATCACGTCTTCCGCACCCAAGCTGTCGATGGAGAGGGTACCAGAGTTGGTGCCGTTCACCGTCAGAACACCGTAGGTGTTGGTTAGTGAGCCGACATTAAGAGTCGAAGACGCACCAACCGTTGTGGTTACCGTGCTCGAAAGGTCTCCACCTACTACTGCGCTATCGGACCGATTATCCATCTCAATGGTTTGACCATCACCGACATCAACCGTAGATCCGCCAGTTGCTGTCAGATTGATCGTAGCCAGTGAATCGGCCTCGCCCGTTCCTGCATCACCGGTATCCGCGCTAGTGTTAAACGTCAGGTTAGACACACTACCTGTCAGATCCAAGGTAGTGAGACCTGTTGCGTCAGTCAGCGCACCGATAGTCACCGTGCCGCTTGCTACAGAGGTAGATGCAGTCAACGTCTGCAACGCGGTGGTTCCGGTAATAGCACCAGTGGACAATCCGTAGGCCTTGTTCGAGCCAGTGACCGTGAGCGAGGTAGTATCAGTCGCGTCCAGCACGGTATTGTTGACGCTCGCAGTGTTCGCGGTACCGGTGGCATTGATAGTCACCGAAGCAGCATCTGTGATGGTCAAGGCGCCGGTTGAAGCTTCCAGGAGATTCACCGTCAGAGAGGCCGCAGCTGCGGTATCTAGCGTTATGATCTCCGCCTCAGTGGCTGTATTAGTAACAGTAATTCCTGACGGAATGTTGACCACAATGCCGGTTGTTGTAGTGCCAGCAACAAGCTTAATAGTAGACAACGACGCAGAGTCTGCTGCGTTGAACGCTCCACCAGTGTTGAAAGTCACTTGTGCAACCTCAACGTTGGTCAAGGCGGCGGAAGTGGTAGCCGCAAGCGTGAACTCGGCAGTATCCGTTCCATCGCCACCGTCAATCGTGTCGGTACTTCCGAGGAAAGTTGACAGCTTGATCGTGTCGTTACCGGCACCACCATCAACATTGATCACACCAGCGGCGCCGGTCATGTCAATAGTGTCGTTGCCGGCACCGCCACTAACGGTATCGTTACCACCAGCGCCCTCAAGGGTATCGTCTCCCGCACCACCAGTAATCGAGTCGATACCAGTACCGCCTGGGAGGCTATCGTTTGCTGAACCACCGTCGAGGGTCATCTTACCGGTTCTGTTGTTTGTACCAACTGTGACAGCGCCAGTAGCACCAGAGGCGTCTATGACGGTGGTACCAGCAGATGCTGCGAGGGTGGTTATACCTACAGTAGAACTTCCGGAGGCAGTTATGTCCAGCAGGCCGGTTGCCGCAGCGCCAGTAGTCACTGTGGTGTAGGTCACAGCACCGCTGTTAGCAGCCACAATAGTCACATCGTCGCTCGCGGTAACCGCGTTCATCGTCTGCGTTCCAGAGCCGTTGTTATTAATTGTAACGTCAGCCGCTGTGACAGTGCCGGTCGCAGTTGTGGTACCAGCGCCGGCAGTAGTGAGTGTAGTAGTTCCGTATGTGTTTGTGATGTTGCCATACGTAACGATTGAACTGCTGCCTGGAGTCGACGTAACGGTCTGCGTTAGATCGGTCGTATTATCCAAAGTGTCAGCAGTAACTGCGCCCATTGTTGCCGTGGCACCGTTGTCAGCTGTAAGAGTAATAGTAGCCAGATCATCCGCTCTGGATGTTGCACCGATAGCTCCTACCGCCGCATCACCCCAGTTTGCAGCCAAGGTGAGGCTAGTCAGGGCGCCTGCCGTAGCGACAGCGCCAACAGTTGTGGTCATCGCCGCAGTTTGTGAGCTAATCGATAGCGTCTCCAATACTGTGGTTCCTGTCACCGCACCGGTATCCAGAGTCGCACCTGTACCGCCAGTCACCGTGAGCGATGTAGTCTCCGCTGCATCAAGCACTGTCGATGTCAAGTCGGCAGCAGTAGTGCTCAGGTTGGTGATCGTAACAGTTGCTGCGTCAGATACCGTAGTACTAGTCGCACTGGCTGCCTCTGCACGGATAGTCAGCGTTGCGTCGGCTACTGTATCTATCGTGTTTTGGTCGTTATTCGCGTCGTTAATGATAACCGTAGTTCCAGTCGGGAGACCCGAAACAGTTGCGATTCGACCGTTTGCATCTGCGTCGAGAGTAACCCTATTTAGAGACGACCAGTTCGAGAAATCGACTGTCTTGCTGTCCGCAGTAAACTGTACGGTTGCACGTTCGATAGATGTACCGGTAGAGCCAGTGATCGATACTGCCGTTGTAATAGTTGCGGTATCTATTCCGTCCCCACCATCGACAGTATCTTTGGTAGTGCCTGTGCCAACCAGATCACCTGAGACAAACACGATGCTGTCATTACCATCGCCTGCGCTGATGTTATCAACGCCTGCGCCGGAGGTGATCGTGTCATTTCCGGCGCCGCCGGTAAGCACGTCGTTGCCTGATCCACCGGTGATACTGTCATGGCCGGCACCACCATCAATAGTGTCCTTGCCGCCGTCACCGGTTAAGGTGTCGTTGCCATCACCACCAGTGATTGTGTCGTTTCCGGCACCACCAGTCAGCGTATCACTACCTGAGCCACCCTGAACGGTAGCGGAGGTCGCGGCAACGTTTGACGTGATGTCAATGTCAACGTTACCGGTAGCAGCAGATGCGTCTACAGAAGATATCGCCGTTGAACCCGAAACCGCGTTGGTAATTACGACATTCTTGGAGCCTGTGACGTTAATGCTAGTCACACTATTAGCGTTAAGAGTGCCTATCGAGCTATTTGCCGAAGCTGAGAAGTTAAGCGTTTCCTCGCCGTTGGCAGTAAGTGCTGTAGCAGCGGTACCTACGGTAGAACCCAGCACTACCGATAGAGAGTCGTCTGCTGTATCGGTGGCGCGCGAGAATGTCACGGTCGTCGGCGCAGCTCCAGAAATACCAAGTGTAGCAATATCTGCGCTAGCGTTGGTGATGCCCGCGGTTCCGCCCGTACCAGACAGATTGGCTCGGGTCAGAGTCGTGCCGGTGAAAGGCGCAAGGCTCTGGTTTGCAGCAGTTAACGATGTCGTCAGTGTCTCCACACCTGTAACATTCGCTGCCGCGGTCACCGCAGCGGTAACCGACACGGTGTCTGTGCCGCTTCCGCCCACAACCGTGTCGGACGAGTCAAGCCCAGCTGCCATGACAAATGTGTTGGTTCCATCACCACCGGCCAGATAGTCGTCGCCGCCGCTCGATGTGATCGTGTCATTGCCCGATCCACCGGTGATAGAGTCGTTTCCGCTAGCCCCGGTCAGATTGTCTTTGCCGGCACCGCCAGTTATCGTGACGGATGTAGTATTAGTACCGGCCGCGGTAAGGTTACCAGTGAAGTCGGTCCCATCAATCGTGCGAACCTTGGTGCTCAATGTTCCCAAGTTGAGGTTCTGATCACCGGCAACGTTAAGAGTTGTTGCCTGGGCAGTCGTCAACCCAGTCAGGGTGTTCGCGCTGTCTTGGGACGTAATGTTGACGGTCTCGATCCCTGGAATAGTGATCGTTCCCGCAGTCACATTAGACAATATCAATGCAGCAGAGTCAGATGTGCCAGACACTGCCGCTGTAGTGAAGCCGAGAGTCAGGTTCTGACCTGTGTTGGTAGCAGCGACAGTCAGCCCTGCAGCATTACCTATGTTGGTAAATGAGGCTGCCGCAGAAGAACCCAGAGACTCTATCCGGGTGATATCAGAGGAGTTACCCAGGCTAAGCGTACCCGCGCCAGAGAAACCACCCTGTATAGTCTCAATGCCAGAGATGGTCGGGCTGTACGTGCCTGTACCAGAGATCTCTGCAAGCAGCGTATCTGAGCCGTCACCACCAGAAAGGACGTCTGAGGTAGAAATAGTCTGTCGGCCACTGGCGTTTAGTGACCCATCGAAATAGTCAGCCCCTGCAGCGCCGTTTAAAACGTCTCGGCCGGTCGTCAATTGCAGGCTCTGCGGTGACCGATCGATAGCGGCCTCAGCAGTTGCGGTAGTGACGTATCCGTCAGCCGCGGTCGCCTGATCGCTCGCCGTTGAAGAAAGCGCAGCAGCTGCAGTGTCATCGTCTTCATCTGCCGTGGCAGCCGCGGCAGTTACGTATGCGGCAACGGCGTCAGTAGCAGTAGCGGCGGCGGCGGCGGCATCATTAGCAGCAGCTAGCGCGGCAGCAGAAGTAGTGTTATCGGTAATGGCAGCGATAGCAGCGGCGGCGGCAGTATTTGCAGTGGCAGACGCCGTAACAGCTGCTTCAGCAGTCGACTGCGCACTGGAAGCCGCATCGGTGAGCGCCTTCTCAGCAGCCGCATCAGCAGCGGCCTTGTCAGCAGCAGCCTTAGCAGCCGCGGCATCTTCAGCAGCCTTAGCAGCGGCAGCCGAAATTTCGTCTGATGTAGGTGTGCTAGCAGCAGCATCTGTTACTAGAGCAGCAGCTGCAACATCGTCATCAGCGTCTGCGGTCGCAGCAGCGGCTGTTACAGCGGCGGCTGCAGCGGCGTCGGCGGCATCCCCAGCCTCTTCAGCCGCAGTGACAGCAGCCTCGTAAGCGGCAAGAGCTGCCGCTGCGTCAGCGTCGGCAGATTCTGCCGCAGCTGCAGCTGCAGCTGCGGTAGTCGAGGCAGCAGCGGCCGATGCCGCTTGAGCTTCCGCTATGAGCTTTTCACCCTGCTTAGTTACAACCAGGGTCGCATCGGCAGCAGCAATCGCATCGTTATACGCCTTCGTCGCGGCCTCTACTGCAGCCTGGGCAGCGGTATCTGCGGCAGCAGCAGTCTCAGCGGCAGCAGCAAGAGCCGTTGCGTCAGTCTCCGCGGCTGTAGCAGCAGCAGCGTCGGAAGACGCCTTCTTAGCTGCAAGATCTGCGTCAGCTTCTTCGGCGGCCTCGATCGCCGCAGTAGCGGCAGCGGCAGCATCTTCCGAAGCTACGGTTGCGGCTTCCTCAGCCGCAGCCGCAGCCGCAGCATCTGCAGCAGCCTTATCTGCAGCAGCCTTCTCAGCAGCAGCCTTCTCAGCAGCAGCCGCATCTGCAGCAGCCTTATCTGCAGCAGCCTTCTCAGCAGCAGCCTTCTCAGCAGCAGCCGCATCAGCAGCAGCCTTCTCGGCAGCAGCCGCATCAGCAGCAGCCTTATCTGCAGCAGCCTTGACCGAAGGAATTTCAGCGGTGCCGGTAGCTACCGAGTCATCATCGGAGGTCACAGACTCGGGAATGGCCCAAGAGTCAGCCTCTTCGTTGGTGATCGTATGTGCTGTAGCGACCTCAACTCGGTTATTGAACAGCGCAGCCGAACTGCCGAACCCAGCGGTACTCTCATCAAGAGCTGCCAGGTAGCTAGCAGCCTCCAGAATGATCTCGCCGCGGCTGCTGCCAGCAGCCAGAAGGCCTTCAATGATTGCCACACCTTCGGCAACCGCATCAGCACCAGCCTCGGGGACCAAGTTGCCTAAAAATTCTGTTGCGAATTCTGTGGCAGTTTGAAATGTCGGGTAGGTTGCCTTGAACGACGCAGAATCTGCGAGCTCGTTCGCGATGTCTAGCAGGGACGAGCCCGATTCGCTCATCGCTACCAGCTTGGACAGCAACGTTGTGCCTGGCGCTGCGTTATTTGCGGCAACGGCAAGCTCCATGATGTCTTGACGAGTTTCAGCTGTAATAGCCATTTAGTTCTTTCTCCTTGAGATCGATATCATTATCTAACGTTAGATGGCTCAAGACCGCAGGGCCTCTCTCTTCCGCAGCATTCCCAGCTTTCCTCGCTTTCCGGCCCGAACGCCCGAAGATGGCGCGCTATGGGCGGGGAAGGCCGAGGAATTCCCTGAAAAACCTCCGACGGCTTTCGCCAAATATTCATATACCTACAACAAAGTATAGGCGTACCTACAGCTCTTCACTTGTGACGCAGGTCACATCCGGCGCGACCGGATATGCGAAGCAGCGTGTGTGGGCCGACTGCCATGCCTGGGAATCACAGCTACTTCGAGCGTATGTTCCTAATTAACAGGCGCACGCCGAGCCCTCCACAGCTCAGGTATCGGCGAATTGTTGCACATACTTGAGCCCAAAAACAACATCAGCAACAAAAAATTAGGAAAACTTGGTAAGTCTCTATTTTTTATACCCTTTAAAGTGTCAAAACTGGGCACAAATGGCTCGTAAAGCGCTGCTAGCTCACGCAATCCGCCCCCACTGAATTCAGGGCAGTATAGATGGTCAATTTTTGAACAGAAAACTAGAAACTGAGCCTGGCACCCAGCGCCGCTGCCAAGTCATCGACCTCAAATAGTTTGAGGTTGGACTTCTGCTCCTGATGGAACAGATTGACCAATATATCGACGTCACGGCCCAATATTGAGACCGGCCGCTGGTATTGAAAGAAGATCGACGCCCGACTGACACGCCTGCGCGCATCATTGTCGAGCAGCACGCTGTATCCTTGATCGTCGAGTATTGAAGCGATCTCGATCTGGCTTGAAATCACGCCACCAAGGGCAGGGAGGCCCCACTGCATCCGAGCAAGCCAGCCCCCTCGATCACCACCCAACCGAAAGTCTTCGCGCGCAATGTTCTTCAAGGCGCTCATCTCAATCGAATAGGACAAGGCGTTATGATTGTTACGACAGAAGATCCCAGCACCAGCTCTCAGCTCAACACCATCCAGCTGGCGCTGTAAGTGCCAGACCTGGTGCTGCGCGGCCCCAGATAAGAACATCTCGCATGCTGATAGGCTAGATCCGATTCGGATGCGCTGCACGAAATCTGTACCAGTAAAGAAATTTTGTCCCGCGAAGCTCAAGTGATTGAGCCCAAGCCCTTGGGCGCTAGCAGACCGCCTTGTTTCTTTGGTGCGGCTGTACCGGCTGGTCAGTTGAACCACATCAGACGCATCATCCTCGCTGAATCTTCCGCGGACTCTTCCGTACCAACGATGCTGTAGGTCGGGCGCAAGACGCATGTGGTCAACCGAAAGCGAGGTATTGAAGAGCGCGCCGCTGACAGATCTGAACTCCTCGCTGAGAGCCAAGTAGATGGGCTCTCCTGATAGTGTGAGCTCAACCCGATCGTTGTCAGGCGCGCCATTCAGATTGTTGTCATAGCCACCACTCAGCTCTGCCTGCCACAGGGTTCGGCGAGTCAATTTCTCCCAACGCAAACGCCTCTCGACAATCTGTTCCCTGAGGCCCTCCGGCATATTTTCCCGGGCTTCGAGCAATGTACTGGTCTCGAGGGCCGCAAACAGCTGACCATCCTCGAATAGCGCCTCTCCATAATCTATAAGCGCCGCACCATTATCAGGATCCAGGAGTAGGGCCCGCTCGAGCGATTGTATTGCCTGTGACAGATTGCCAATGGTGAGTTCGGCTGCCCCCAGTAGCGCGAAATATTCGGAACTAGAGAGGCATTGATCAAACAGCTGCAGCAATTCCTCCTGGAGCTCAGACCAATCACGATCTTCTTCCGGATAGAGCAATCTGATGTCGGGGCAAGCAACCGCAAGCACAGGAAAGAGCGCGCAAAATGAAACTGCGCAAATCCACTTTCTGATTTCTATCAAGTGCAAGGCCGCCAATTTTGGGTAGTTAGATAATGCGATATGGATTGTTGGCCTTCAGGCTCAAATAGCACACGGCTTATTTGCTGGACTTTTGCGAGCTTAGCCACGTAGCTTGTCAGGCAAGCATAACCCAGAAACTACCATTTTCAGAGGCTTATCTAACTCGCGATCTTGCCTTGCTTGCTTGCGAGATGCAGCACCTCTGCCGATGGCGGTGGCGCAAAGAGGACATGCGGCACGGTCAATCCAGCAAGGAGAAAGCTTCCCTGAGATTGCAGGTTCTTATCAACGAGATGTCTTGCTGCAGAGAAGCCGACAAGGATAGGTTGAGCGAGCTCCTCAGTCATTTCCTGAATCCGAATGACGGTGTTCACGGTATCACCAAGGACCGTGAAGCTTCGACGGCTCGCCGGGCCGATGGATCCAATTAGCACGGGGCCCTGGTCAATGCCAATCCCTAATGCTAGCGGCTCCAGTCCATTTAGATTGTGCTCAGAGAGCAATTTTTCACTGAGCGCATTCTGTAGTACTCGTGAAGCAGAATACGCCGCGTTCGCACCATCGTAGTCCGCTCCCTCCCACATGGCCAGGACGCTGTCACCACGGAACTCAACAACCTTGCCTCCGTGAAGCTCAATTACCTCATTAACACGCATGTTGAAGTAGTGCAGGATTGCCGCAATCTCCTCTGGAGGCCTAGCCTCACCAAAAGCTGCAAAGTTGCGTATGTCAGCGTGCAACAGAGTCGCATTCTTTCGGGTTGCATCAACCTGAGAGGAAGGCAAAGAGAGAGCAACTTCTCGCGCCACTGTCAATGGGAGATAGCTCGCCAAGTTCTGATAAACCCTGGCCCGCTCTAATCGAGCAACCGCAAGCTCATAAAGGACGATTGCGGCAACAGAAAGGAAGCCAAACAGGGCCGGCAAGGCCCACCCAACCCACATTGCAAAAGCAGCCAAAACGTAAATGTGTATGCACAGGGCAAAGACGGGCAACAATACCGAAAGCGAGACCAGCCAGAACGTATAGCCCCCGCCTGAAGCTCTGGGCAGAGAGAGCAGCAGGCCAGCGAAAATAATGGCGATTACTATCTGAATCAGATCAGCGGCCACAGGCGTAAAAGGAGTCTTCATATCCAAAACGCTGGCCAGCATGCGTGCCTGGAGCTCTATCCCGAACGTGGCGCCACTATATGGGGTGGGCACAATGTCCGACATGCCGAAGGCGGTCCCACCCAGGATTACCCACGCATTGTCAAGCAGGTCCGCTCCAACCCTGCCAAAGAGGAGGTCGGAGGCTGAAACAGCTCTGAATGTCTCTGGTGCACTGCTGTAGTCGACCCTCATGTTCCCGTTCGAATCTACCGGTATACGGAGGCCGGGATATCCCCCAACCTCGATGTATGCATGAGGACCAAGCAGGCCGTTATCCATGCTCACCTCCACGGCCCACTCCGAAGACATCCCGAGTTGCATGAAGGCTGACAACGTTAGGGAGGGGTAGACAACGTCGTCAACGCAAACCAAGGCCGGACTCATCCTGACGCTGCCGTCCTTTTCGATCAGCGCAGCATTATGTCCCTTAGGTATTGATGAGAAGATATCAGCGGGGGCAATGTAACTGCTGGACTGCGCGAGCGTTAGTCCAGCGATGCTGCAATCTGGAGCGGCAATGCCATGAGACATCACTCCGACTCGCGAGGACTCGGAGCTATCAGTCAATGTAGGCACCTGAGCAATGACCGCGCCTCTTGCATCCTTTAAAGAACTCAGAAGCTGGGGGTCACCTGGCCTAGCCTCGGGATACACGATGTCATGAATCTGGAGCTGAGCTCCTGCTGCGTCAATCGCGTCGACGAGCTCCGACATTACGTCGCGTGCCCAGGGCCATGGGCCCACTTCTGCGATGCTCGCCTCGTCTACGACGACCAGCGTAATGCGCTCCTCGGGCGTATAGCCGCTGAATAAGGTCCATCCTAGCGCGCCGTATCGCTCCTCTTGGTCAAAGAGCCATCCAGATCCGATGATTGAAGCAGCGCCAGTGACCACAATTGCGACCGCTAACGCCAAGCATCGCCCTTTGGTCGGTGAGGACAGCAGAATGCGGGCAAGGCCCTCCGGCAGGGATATTATGTCCTTTCTCATTTACTATCCCATAGGGTTAAGCCGCTTAGTAGACCGTTATCGAGTTGCTTTTCGAAAAAGTAGCCGGCCTCGGAACCGTCGTAACTTACTGCGCCGGCCAGCCGTTGCGTGGCCTCGGCAGCTCGAAGGAAGCCACCGTCGAATATCTTGCCCACCGCGCTGAAATCAATTTGCCCCAGATCATCGTGACCAATGCTCAACATCGTCTCAAATGTTCGGTCTTGGAAATTAATATCGAGGCTGCCCCCGTCGACTCTCAGGACGGCGATGCCAGTCTCGTTATTAAATACTGCCTGAGCGCTAGCTAACTGGAATCCCACTAGCCCCAAATCAGAGGCTACGCGACGCGGGTTAGCATCCCGTCTAAATAACCCGTAGCTGAGATTGCCGACAGAAACACGCCTTGATTCATTTGCTTCCGCAAAACTCAGCGCAAGGCGATTGGCAGAGGATGGGATAGCGCCGTAGTAACCCCATACCAACTGACGATCGTTAAGTGACGTGGCCGTGAGTTTTGATGGTGGAGTGTAGTCGAAACCCTGTACTTGCCCATCTGGAGTCACAACGATAGGGTCTACAGGCAGAAAATCCGTTGTCGACACCTTAGCCGCTGCAACCTCTGCGCCGGCCCGAACTGCCGGAGAGGTAACAACCTCAAGATACACCTCGTTGTTCAGGCTTTTGGAGGAACCCTCAGTGTCGTTGTCGGAGCTAGACACGACCCCTTCTCCAGAGAGGAGCTCGGGGGCAGTCATACGCTGAATTTGCCTTTGGAGAGCACCGGGCTCCCTTATGCTCTGACTGGCCAGCAAAGTAGGAATAGATTCACCCGACTCAATAGAAGCAAGCTGCAGACCGTCACGCATGAGCTCCAGCCCCTCACCCGAACAGGGGCCCAGGCCGTCCTCTGAACAAGCCCCCGAGAAGGGCGCGATAAAGATCGCGCCCTCATTGACCAGGGCCCGTGTCTGCCGAGAGTCTGCGCCGACCACAAAGTCAGTACCTCTAACACCGATCGCAGCTACCGGAGTATTGAGTCTAAAACGCTGGCGTGCTGCCTTCGAAGCCTGCCCAGAAATAGCCCGAGCGACTCCCTCATCCAGGTTCAACTTGACTGTAGAAGCCTCAGGATTGTTGATGTCGAAGCGGTAGACCTCTATTTCCAATGTGCTATTCGGCCTGACGCTTAGCAAGGCTTCGTCAATAAATCTGATGTGTACATGGCCGTTAGAAGTGGTCTCTATGCGGCTACCCTCAAAAACAAGCGAACCTCGCGAGAGATCGACCATGTCGCCTTCCGAATTGATCAGAGTGGCACGACCAAGCACCAGCGCCACCTCTCCGATTGGCTCCGTAGTCGGCATGGCAGTCAGTCCAACCATTGGGAGACACGTAAGCAGAATCGCTGCCAGAAATCGGGGGCCAGCCTGAAAAAACGAATATGTAGTCATTTCGCAAAAATAATATTTAGCATTTAGGTGCGGGACTATAGCCCTAAGAATCTCTAAAGTCAGGTGACGGCGGTCACATTTGCATCCGATACTCCAATTTACCTTTAAGCATCAGGCACTTATACTCACGCAAAGATTAATGGCGCCGAACACCTCCCAATACAAGAAACATCAAATATTCCATGGACGTCACGCCTGACCTGCTGGGTGCATTTCCCCTGCTTAAGCCACTTCCCAATGAGCTTCTCACCGAGCTCGCTGTGATGTGCACAGCGGAGAAGTTCTCTCGACGCGGTATAGTCATCGATCCTGAGGCCAGCGCTGACTCGATATGTTTCCTGTTTGAAGGAAGGCTCCAGGGAGTTGACTTCACCATCGACGGCAGAGAGGTCGGCCTGTTCTTCGTCGAGCCAGGAGATTTTTGTGGCGAGATTGTGCTGTTTGATGAAATTTCCCAAACAAACTACGTTATTGCCTTGTCACAATCTTTGGTCGTTAAGGTCCCTCGCTCCAAGCTCAAATCGATAATGCTCGAGTTTCCCAGCATAATGAATACTTTGGGCAACAAACTCGCTTCAAGGGTGAGGTACCTGACGTATCAGCGTGCCCTGCTCGCAATACCTAATATCCAGCAGAGAGTATGCTGCCAGCTATGGATGCTGTGTAAGGATTCCCGCCATGATGCGCAGCCAGGTCCAGAGGCAGAAATCGCGAACCCACCTACCCACCTCGAAATAGCGAACATGCTCAGCATCAGCCGGGAAAGTGTTACCCGTGTATTTCAGACTTTACAAAATCGGCAGATAGTAAAACGCAACGGCCCGTCCTCTTTGATCATTACCCATCCCAATAAACTCAAGGCGCTTGCTGAGGACAGTAATGGTTCGGGTGATACTTAGGCCAGACATTGAATTAGCGGCCCCGAGACCCAACTATACGTAACTTCAGATAGTGCAGGTAATGAGCATGACCGCCAAACGTGAATCCCGGAACGAGTTACAGCAGAGCCTAGACGCATGCAGAGAGTATGTTGTCTACGCAGGGCTGTTCAGTGCCGCCATCAACCTGCTCCTGCTGACTCCTATCATCTACATGCTTACTGTTTACGATAGGGTAATAGCCAGCGGCAGCCTTTCGACTCTAACGATGCTCACACTCTTAATGATTGCGTTACTGCTTGCCGTTGGGGGGTTTGAGTGGGTCAGGAGTATGTTACTGATCGGGCTGAGCAACAAGCTCGAAGAGAGGCTTCGCAGACGAGTCACTGACGCCACCTTCAAGAGGTCTCTATTAACAGGGGGAATGATCAGCAATGCCCAGCCGGTCAGCGATCTAACCTCTTTGAGGCAATTCATCAGTGGTAACGGCCTGTTTGCATTTTTCGATGCGCCTTGGTTTCCAATCTACATCATTGTGATGTTCCTGTTCCACCCGTGGTTTGGCGTCACCGGCATTGTCGGCGGAGCGATAATGGTGGCAATAGCAGTGGTAAACACTTTGGTGACTGACGCAATGTTGAAAGAAGCCAATGAGAACGCCGTCCGATCAAGCGCGCAATTTCAGAGTAGCCTGCGAAACGCTGAGGTAGTTGCCGCAATGGGGATGTCTAGAGACATTGCCAATAAACAAGACCTACTCAACGACAAGGTAATCGATCAGCAGACCACGGCAAGCTCTCGCGCCGGTGCTCTGAATGGGCTGTCCAAGTCACTAAGGCTGATATTGCAATCTCTTGTATTAGGGCTCGGTGCTTTCTTAACGCTGCAGCAAGAGATTTCGCCAGGGATGATGATCGCAGGCTCACTGCTCCTCGGCAGAGCACTTGCACCAATCGACATGTTAGTTGGGTCCTGGAAGGGATACTCGGTAGCTGTCGCACAGTACAACGGGTTGAAAGAGCTGCTGGAAAAGATACCAGTCGACCCAGAGCGCATGCCATTGCCGGACCCCGAAGGCGAGCTCTTGGTGGAGCAGGTGACAATTGTACCCCCAGGGTCACGCAGTGCTGCTGTACGAGGCGTCACCTTTCAACTCAGCCCTGGGGAGATGCTCGGAATAGTCGGCCCGAGCGCTTCTGGTAAATCTACGCTGGCTAGAGGCGTTCTGGGAATCTGGCCCGCCTACGCGGGTAAAGTGAGGCTCGACGGGGCGGACATTACTTCATGGGACCGCTCAGAGCTCGGGCCGCACATTGGCTACTTGCCGCAAGATATTGAGCTATTTGATGGGACGATTGCGGAAAACATTTCTCGTTTCCGAGTCGCTGATTCTAGTGAAATCGTAGAGGCAGCAAAGCTAGCCGGCGTCCACGAGCTGATACTCAGGCTACCCCAGGGTTACGATACGGTAATTGGCTCTTCTGGTGGCGTACTTTCCGGGGGACAGAGGCAACGTATAGCGTTGGCAAGAGCTGTGTTCGGAAGCCCCAAGCTACTGATTCTTGATGAGCCCAACTCGAACCTCGACGACCAAGGAGAAAAAGAATTAGTGCCCGCACTTGAGCGCATCAAAGCAAGCGGATGCACAGCGCTCGTCATAACACACAGAACCATGATTCTGAAGTGTGTAGACAAGCTACTAGTATTAAGAGATGGCGCCCTTGCTGGCTTCGGCCCGAGGGATGACGTCTTATCGGCTTTAACCAAGCAGCAGCCCGCAATAAAAGCAGCTTCTAGCTAGCCGGAGTTCTAACTATGTCAACCAGCTCTAAAGCCATCTCTGCGATCGAAAAACTTGACGGCTCAGATCTGTCGTCGGTCGATGGCGCGAAGAGGATCGGCTTAACAATATTTTTTTTAGTCTTTGGCGTGTTTGGGCTTTGGTCTGTGCTGGCACCTCTAGATGGCGCCGCCTACGCACCTGGAACGGTCACGGTTAAGTCCTACA
>CACBCS010000018.1 GCA_902537815.1 uncultured Pseudohongiella sp.
GGTCTGGCTGCACCTACCCGCGGAGCGCCCATTTATGGTGCGCAGCAATAAGAAGTATAGTGTGAGGCATAAAACCTAGGGTATTTCTCACGGAACGATCTCAAAAAATGCCTTGCTTTGAGTTTCTATTTTGTTAGCTTCGAGGTGTCGGTGTTGCTACGTTCACAATTTTACTGTTTACCTCACGAAAAATTCATGCGGCGCTGACTACATTAATATTGTGATTCTTGGAGGGCAAAATGAAATATTTAGTATGGCTAGTTCTTTTTAGTTTAGCTTCAACCAGCGCTTTTTCAGATCATCACGAACTGAATTTGGAGGCAAAACAATCACGCACTGAGTTAAATATTACCTCTATTCAACTTGGAGAGGATTTAAGTATCGTCACTGCCGAGGGCGAGACCGGTGAGTATGGAAGGGTTTATGTCACTTATTACTTGAACTATGACAGAGATGGCTCTGCTGGTTCTTTCACGATGCAAGGCCGGGGCTACGTTGATACTGACACCATTTTTTCTGGTTCAGGTGCAGGTAGGTGGACTCGGGACGGACACCTAGTGAGACTGACGCAGATACTAACAATTTCAGATGGGTCACAAAATCTTGACATTATCGTGATAGATCCTCTTAACCGCACACTCATTGCTGATCTTTATGCCTTGCAAAACTAGAACCTAATTCGGGAGTCTCATTAACATTTTTCTGGAGATTCAAAATGAAAAAATACATTATCCTTACTCTTACGTTTCTTTTTTGTAACGCGTCACAAGCGGCTGTATATTTGATCGATTTTAAGTGCGAGCCAGAAGCTTATGAGACTTTTGCTTCTTTGACGATGGCTGAGTTAGATGCTCAATTCCCGTCCGGTTCTACCAAGCTGGCTCGTTACCACGATCTCACGACTGGAAGTGGCATAGTTCTGGTAGAAACTGATGATCCTACTCTCGTAATGCAACACGTATATGGGTGGATTGAGGTATGCGAAGCAAGTATCACACCTGTAGTTGATGATGAAGACGCACAAGACGTATTAAATCGATAACTTAAAAGAGAGTCAGTGGGCTGGCTTCTGTTCGCCCACGCTCTTCAATAGAACAGCACCCTACCGATTCAACAACAGCCGTAACTACCCATTTGCCAGAGCAGTTCCGTCAGTCAGTCATTTTTCAAGCTCCTGTGAATTGCTCTTGTCTAAGTGTGCGAATTCTCTTCAGCGGCCTATTCCATGAACAGCAGGTCAATGGTCGTTCATCTTGCACCTGAAAATTAACTACGCACCAATCATAAGCACCTAAGCTTTATCAATTAACCAGTCAAATGGCACGTTTGTGTGTTGTAAATAGCTTCCTGTCTTCAAGCTATTGAATTTATTGAAAATAGTATCACCCGCGAATTTAAATAGCATCTTGTTCAAATGTTGGCACACCTATTGCTCAACTGTCCGCATAACAATATCTATAAACTTTTAAATTCACTATGAGACTAATTCAATGAGATATTCAAAAACTTTCCAAACATTGTTTACAACGCTTGTTATCACCCTTTCTGGCACAGCGCTGGGTTCTTCCTATCACGTATTCGGAGATGCAGCGGGTGGGCCTGCTTTAGCGAAGGGAGATATCGATGCAGCAGAAAAATCCTTCAACGGTAAATTAGATTTTGCTGATCTCAATAATTATTGCGTGTATTTAGCCTTAAAGGATCGGGTCGATGAAGCTGCAGATAAGTGCACATCAGCTATTGATTTGGCGAGTTCGCAGCGAATGTCCGTGCGTCGGCGAGCTCTTCCAAAGATCGAGGCGAATTTGGATGCGCTTAGGCAAGTACCATCCGCATTAATATCGTCTAGCAATGATTAGGCATGAGCTAGGGCTTACTGTCGAGCCAGGACCTTGTGTAGCCTTCTTTGCGCTAGGCTTTCGCTAGTTCGGAGGCATTTACAGAAGAGCTCTAAATGATTGCTTCGGCCACCAGGTACTCACTGAACTGGTGGCCGAAGCATTAGGTAATAACCTACCTATCTAGTTGCGACCAATCTACTCTAATTTTTCCTGATCTAAGGTCTATTTGAACAACTGCCAGATTGATATTGCCGTCCGAAATATCGTCCACGCAATAAATTTTCATTTCATGTCCTGATCTATCGAATACCCCACTCAGTGCGGCCGTGTTGAGTTGCCCAGCATCATCGATTGCCGATGCATGCCCGGTCATAACGCCTTGACCCGCTATTTTCGGGTTAGGGGTTAAATTGTAAGTCAAATACACAGCGCCATAGAGTGTCGCGTCGCCCTTGCCAGTGATAGTTCCACCCGCATCAGATAGGACGATTGAAGTCAATTCCCCTTCAAACGAAAGTTGTTCATCTTTTAACTTGATTAAATTAGATAGAATCATCTTCTGCCCCTTATTTCATTTTGGTCAATTGCTGGATTACTTGTGATTGCTTGATAGATGAAAGGGTCTAGCTTTCAAATCGCGCACTTGGAATCTATAACATCTTAAAGCATTAGTCTTTTACCATTCAAATTTGTGAAACTTTATTTTGCCGATTTATTGCTGATCTGTAATCAACGGCCAAGGACTCCGATAATGTAATTTTGTGACCTATTTTAGCGCAATTCTGCGCTACAAAATTCACCATATTGATGTCTTTCGCATCATTATATGACCGTTCGATAAAGAAAAAGATTTTTGAATTTATTGCTTGACCAAATGCATCTGACCGAGCTAGAACAGTGCTATTATATTAGCTGTGAGGGGGTTGTTATGAGGTTAGCGCGTATGTTGTTTATTACGTTGAATTCAGAGTCATGGTCTGAACAAGCTTATGCGCTCGTTACTGCGTCCAGACCTGCTCTTGTGTCGGACAAAATCTACAAGTGTGAACAAGTATATTCCTCAATATAGGTAAGTCGGTTTATAAAAGTAAGAAGGAGATTAGGAGTGAAAATATTTATGACTAAGTGGGTTGCAACATTACTTTTGGTTATGCCGTTCAGCATTCTCGCTGACGATATGGATGATGTGATGGCGGTGATTGAGGCTTATGGGGGTTTAGAGGGTGACCTTGCAGCACAAGCGGAGTTAATGCATCCCGATCGAGTTTATATAACTGGAGGCATGCGCCAGACCAATGAATTACTCAATATGAGGAATCAGATCGCGACAAGGGAAGCTCAGGAAGCATTAAATGGGGGCAAGACTGAGTTCGTAACAACGATTGAGGACGTAGATATTTCCATTCATGGCGATGTGGCAATTGCAAGTTTTGTTCGATGGTGGAATGTTTACCCTGCAAATCAGGCTCCGGTGCTTGGTGCTCCCACTTGGGTCTCGCTCGTGCTGATTAAAGAAGGCTCAAACTGGTTAATAAAACATACCCATCAATCACCCGTAAGGGGCGGTTAGCCGAGTTGAATGTAATCTTGGAAATTGCCTAACTCTGAAGTTCTGAAATAAACAGAGATAATATACATTGAGTGAGTGAAAGGTGAGATAGATGCTACATCTTATAACTTGGAATATTCCCAGTGATACGGTTGAAAAAACTAGACAGAGATTTCTCACATCTACTGAAGAGTGGTTTGGGTGCGAGCTTGTTGGTCGTTGGCATACGTTAGAGCGAACAGGCGTATTAATTCTGAAATCCGACGATTGGATTGCCATAAGCAAATGGGCTCAACAGTGGGATGACTTGCTTGATTTGACTATTTCGCCGTGTGTTACAGATGAGGACGCCGCGAAGTCCCTTGCGCCTTAGTATTGAGATATTGAGTTAATTAACAAGGACACATCCTAATGAATGCTTTCCGATTGTTCGCTCTCGTTTTTACACCGATTCTTTCATGCTCACTGTCGGCTCAAACACAAGGGCCAGTGGGTTTTAAATATGATTTGATTGTTTTAAATCCGATTGCGGTAGTTGCTGCAATCGATAAGTATCGAAGTGGCGACTCAGGTTCAAATGATGATGTCAGCGTGACTTTGCATCAGTATCTTGCTAATGGCTCCAACTCGGCAACGCACGCGATAACAGTATCTTATGCATCACCTCAAGTCATGGATGCAGCACTAGCAGCCCAA
Source organism: uncultured Pseudohongiella sp. (assembly GCA_902537815.1). Taxonomy (GTDB): domain Bacteria; phylum Pseudomonadota; class Gammaproteobacteria; order Pseudomonadales; family Pseudohongiellaceae; genus UBA9145. The sequence goes on from CACBCS010000018.1 coordinate 4,087, forward strand.
GCCGTTTCCCCAGAATGGGCAGCGTTTCAATCTGAAATGAATCTTTCAGCTGAAATAGTAAGTTCGATGATGTGGCGCTCTCTGGGACTTAGCGGTGGTAACACAGAGGTCCCAGATTCACCCATGGCTGCCGGAAATTGGATCTTTATGCAAGTTGATGACCCTGTGGCGTACGCCGATGCATGGCAAGAGTGGATTAAAGCAGAAGATTCAAAGGATAGACTGTCCACACTCCTTGCAATCCCGGCTGATGGAACAGGAGGCGCGTCTCATGCTGTCATAAATACGGCGAGATCTCCAGGCGCACAATTTGCCCCTCAAAACAATCAGGCAGCTTTTGAGGAATTTAGAGAAAAAGTCAGCGGGATAAGAGAGATCACTGAGCGCGTTCGACTGGTCAAGGTAAAGTCTTGGTAATCCAGTACTAGCTAAGGCAAGCAGACGCATCAGGGAAAGGTTGAATCTAATGCTTTTGTCCTTGGTTAGCATCAAAGCATGAGATCTTCGAAGCCTACTGCTTAATATTTAAGCGGTAGCCTCCCTTGACTGGTGGGCCCGCCAGGACTCGAACCTAGGGTCGACGGATTATGAGTCCCTCGCAGACAATCAACCACGACTCACCACAACAGCCTGCGTTACATACCCTATTATAACACCTGACTTTATCAGTTTCCTGCTATTGTATTCAGTTGTGGTCTGTTGGGTTGCAGTGGTCCAAATTTGGTGCAAATGGATCTACCCCAAAAAAATAAATTTGGTCTGAGCAGCCTCCACCCGCGCGCGCGCTTCCCTCTTTCGTACACAGCTGTAGAAAAAAGTGTACGGAATAATACCTAGAGGATCCTTTACGAAAACATTTCACAAATTTCCTTACTTTGGGTTTCTATTTTGTTAGGTTCGTGATGACAGCATTTAGTGTCAGCTGAGAACTACCGTCATTTACGGCTACATGCCTTTTTGTCTAGGTGAGAGGCGGTGACGCGTAGCGATTCTGATTCAGAGGACTCTAAAGCCAGACTTCCCGATTATTATGTCGGCCGATATGTCTTGAGAGTCGAAGCCGAAGCAAGTCATCCATACCGCATTGCTGCAGCAGTTTCTGCACGCTCGTCTTCTCTTGATCTGACAAAGAATCAATGTGGTTCTGCATACGACTCAACAAATAAAAACGGTAGGGCTGTGCGATGGCCTTAATTTTTGTTTCCATTACGGCAAATTCAGTAAACCCCACATGTCTTTCAGCAACTGTGTTCGAAGGCATAGCCTGATTTTCTTCCAGCCATTGATTGATCGTGGCTGCGGCGGCAGTAGTCTCTGGCACGAAGTCGAGAGCGATGTGCTTCAGAACTTCGATCAGCGAATCAGGAATTTCATCTCCCGTTAGATACTCTTCCGCAGCTGGTCCAAACTCGCCGCAATCGGGGTCAGGTCTGTTCATTCGTTCCACCCAGCGAAACAGTCTTATTGCCTTTTTTTGCAGTAACCGGATAGCAACAGGGTCTCGTCCCAAGTGTCCAAAAAACGGGGCAATCAACCCAAAGTCGCCGATGCAGGGTTTGTTGCCCAAGAGATAGGGATACTGTGCAAAATGGTGATCGAGCTTCTCGATCAGGGTGTTGTAGAGTGACTCTATCAATTCAAAGTTTGCTGAAACTGCGCCAAAACTTTGTCCGGCGCCCCGCATCCTGTTCATTTGTTCTTCCGCTTTCTCTTTCCTGTCAGGAATCGGGGGAATGAAAGTTTCAAAATGAAAAGTCAGGAAATCCAAATTTTCCTTAGGAAAATCCCAGCGATAGTGCATCGCAGGTCGGAGCAAGCCTTCAGTGCCAATGACATCGAACAGTAAGCTAAGAGTCTTCTGCTTGGGAGTAACAGGAGAGAAACGCTGGCCATTATTGGACTCGTAATGATCTATGATCGCTGCACCATCACGAATTACTTCACTATCTTCAGTTTCAATAACTGGAATACTCTGGCGCTCCCCCATCTTGGAGAGTACATTTTTTGCGAAATGCGGTGAGTTCGGCAGGGTTTCTTGATAAGGAATACCGGACTTGATCAGATAGCTGCGAGCCCTGCCGGTATAGAGTGAAAGAGAAGAGCCATAGAGAGTAACTTTAGACATAGAAATTGAGCGTTTAGTAATTGCGCTTTAAAGCAGAGAGGTTAAATGCTGAGATTATGGAGCTGTTAGACTTTGTCGACTTAATACCTTGAAAGGAAATCGATCTAATCTGACACTTTGGGTTAGTTGGTTTCTGGTTCGCCAATATGCTGCAAGCCTTTACGAATCATTATCACAATTGGAATTAGCCAAATGCCGTAAGCTATCGCTGCAGTGGCAACCCAATTCGTAGGCAAGATCAAAAATGCCGCAATCCAAAGGGCGAGAAAAACCGGAATCCGGCGCGCTGCTCGTTTGAGTCTTTGTAGCGCCGAGAGGTTGCTATTTGTTAGCAGGAAAGGCACTGGCCTGATAAACCAACCATTTGATATTAACAGGGCAACGAATACCGGGAAGGGTCGACCCTTCGAATCCAGTTCGGGCTCGTTGTCCAACAGGGCATCCATGTTGCTATCAGTTTGCTCCAGCGACTCAGCAAGTTTCGTATAAACATAGCTTGCTGTCGGTCTCTCTGAAGCACCACCGATATTTGCGCGAGTCGGCACACTGCGCCAGCGATAAAGGATTCGCTTATTGCTGTCTATTCCTAGCACGCCAGGTTGAAAGTACCCCTTGGGGTGGGAGAGGCGTTCATCTGTGTTGGTGATAAAGGCTGTTTTTCTATTGACGAATAATTCCAGCCAACCCCTCTCTTTGCATTGCTCTGCAATCTCTTGGTGAGGATCGCCGACGGTTTCAAAATTGGGCTCCCATTCCGACTTGGCGGCATCGGCAAGTCGTTGGGGTTCGCTCACAATTGCGTACAGCTCGCCATCCGCTGCACGAATTTTCTCGGCAACGCCTTCTTCAACATAGCCTCGTAACTCGAGGCGACAGGGAGGTCACCAGAATCCGCGGTAGAAAACCAGGATAATGAATTTGTGTTTACTAATGACATCGTCAAGCCAGGCCTTTCTCGCCCCCGGAGGAGGGTCTAGTTCCGCTTGGGTGCCATTTGCTATTGGCGCTTCGTCAGCGAATGAGACGGAAAAGCTGTCTCCGCTTCGAAGCACTTTAAACTTCTTCTGCTGGCAAATATCGCCGCCGCAAAGTACTAGGCGAAGTTCTTTTCCATCGCTCTGCGCCAATGAATCTTCGGCATCTACAATACCAGTGACTTTGAATTCATCTGCGGATTGGGCATTGAACCAATTGATTGCTGCGTCTACTTCCGGCTGCAGGTCAGTTGGTATTGATTCACTTACTTTCGCCAATTTGCAGTTCCTGATGGTTTATAAGGGATTCTAAGACGCAACAATTGAGGCGTAGATAGTAGCGCTAATAAATAATGTTGTACATTAAAAAATTAATGAATACCATTATCTACCTAGTTGATGAATTATTTTTTATTGAACAAGCAAAGTGTCAGCGAGAACCGCTTAAGGAGTAAGTAAATGGCCGCCGTGGAAGTCCGTCAGGCCAGGTCTAAAGATACCTGCAACAGATTGATGCGGGCAATGGAGAAACTCAGCGCTGAAAAGGGCTCCGAAAACGTTTCTGTTAAGGAGTTGATAGAAGAAGCGGGGCAGAAGAATGAATCCGTGCTGCAATATCATTTTGGCAGCAAGGCAGGTTTGTTGGCAGCGATTCACAAAGCCAGATTCACGCAAACCCAGGTCAAGCGGCGAGAGATGTTAGCCAAGAGTCTTGCTAAGAAAACCTCTCCATCTGTACGGGAACTCTGCCATTTGCTGGTAGGGCCAACCTTTCAACTCTGCAAAAGTGATCCGGGGCATAGGCAATGGGCCAAAGCCTGGGGCGCCAAGAACGCGGCTTTGGTGCGTCCTACGCTTGAGGAAGAGATGATTGATGAAGGCAACAGCGTGCAAATTATTTCAAACCTTCTCAAGTCGTCATTGCCCCACCTTGAGGACAAAATGTTCGAGAATCGCTGCCTCAATGTTGTTCGTTTCTCAAATCTTTCGATGTCAAACCAGGCAAGAGAGAAGGGTGGCTTTAGCGGACAGAAAGCTGAATTGTTTTTGAGTAATTTAGTGGATTTGCTTGTCGGAATGTTTATGGCTGAGGTCTCAGAAGAGACTGAGGTTAAGTTAAGAAAAAAGTAAATGGTTAGCTGCCCGATCGTCTTGTATAAATACTTGATAACCGAGACGGTCAAATATAAGAACCAGCCGTTAAAGGTAACGAAATGAAAACATATCGAACCCCCTCTGCTATGAAAAAAAATCTGATACCCGCAGTCATATTGCTGGCTCTTGTGGGTTGGCTGTTTTCCCAATACTGGTTTTACTTGCCGCGCTTCATAATGAGCTTCACTGACCCAATCGGAGAATTTCAGGAAGTGATCTGGCAACGGGGCCCAACAATAGCCAGTAATGAGCCGCAGCCTCCCAATATTTTGTTAATTGTAGTGGATGATTTAGGTTTTAACGACATAACGTTTTACGGTGGCGGTATTGCCGGTGGCAGCGTACCAACGCCTAACATCGATTCTATCGCTTCACAGGGTATAAATTTTCCAAATGGCTATGCGGGCAATGCCTCTTGTGCGCCTTCGCGCGCTGCGCTACTAACCGGGCGCTTTGCAACGCGCTCGGGGTTTGAGTTCACCCCGGTAAATCCACAAATGGCCAAATTTACCAACACGCTTACACCCACCGATGACTACATGGAAGAAAATGCCGCGAATTATCCTCCTGTAGAGTCTTTGGGATTGCCATCTGCTGAGTTGACGATTCCGGAGATGCTGGATGCTCAAGGCTATCATTCTGTTGGTATCGGTAAATGGCATCTTGGTCGTGCTGAAGGTATAAAGCCAATGGATCAAGGGTTCGATGAGTGGTTGGGATTCCTTTCGGGAGGCGCATTGTTCATGGATGTTGATGATCCGAATGTGGTTAATTCCATGCAGGACTTCGATCCCATTGACGAGTATCTTTGGGCTAACCTGCAATTCGCTGTTCGTTACAATGACGAGCCAAGATTTCCACCGGATTCACACATGACTGACTACCTGAGTCGTCAGGCTGTGAGGGCGATTGAAGCCAACAAAAACCAACCCTTCTTCATGTATCTGGCCGATAACGCACCTCATACACCACTACAATCGGAAAAAGCGGACTACGATGCCTTGTCCTATATAGAGGATCACGTTGAGCGAACTTGCGCCGGCATGATCCGCGGCCTTGATCGCGGCATTGGTCAGGTCCTGCAAGCCCTCGAAGACAATGACATCGACGACAACACCATTGTAGTGTTCACCAGTGACAATGGTGGAGCTCATTATGTTGGCTTATCAGATTTGAACAAACCCTATCGTGGTTGGAAGATGACCTTTTTCGAGGGTGGAATTCATACCCCCTTCTTTATTAGTCGGCCCGATAAAATTCCGGCCAACAGCCAATATAATTCGGCTGTGGCTCATGTCGATATTTTTTCGACAGTTCTTGCAGCGGCAGGTGTCGAGCAACCTGGAGATAGAGTTATCGATGGGGTTGATCTAATGAGTTACGTAATGGCGGCGCCGCAAATAGTATTGGATCGACCGCTATATTGGCGAACAGGCGATTATAAGGTTGTGCAACAAAACGGGTGGAAGATTCAGCTGCAAGAACGAAATGGCATGTCCTGGTTGTACAATCTGAATGAAGACCCAACCGAAAAAAACAATCTCTCCGAGGCCATGCCTGAGAAATTGGCAGAATTAACAAAAGTACTATACGAGTTGGACAATGGTATGGTGGAGCCGCTTTGGCCTGCTCTCTCTCAGGGACGGGTAACTGTGGATCATACTCTTCGTGCACCGCCGGACGGAGAGCATGAGATGGTTATTTGGACGAACTAATAAAATGACTAAATTTCAAACTTTATCTGCGACTATGAACCATCGTGCTAGTATTTGCACGCCATGCGTCAGGAGGTTTTACGCAATCCAGTCACGCCGTTAATACGTGCGCAGAACTAATAGGCTGCTTGAAAACATGATAATTATTAGGCGACCGGCATGGTTATTACAAGTAAGGGAAAAGAGACGTGAGTGAAGAAGGTGCAGTTGTTGTATTGTCCGGTGGCCAAGATTCTACGACATGCCTTTTTTGGGCCAAGCAAAAATTTCCAGGGGAAATAGAAGCGATAACCTTTGACTACGGACAGAGGCATCGCATAGAACTAGAAAGTGCGGGCCGCGTGGCGAGTATTGCTAAAGTGCCGCACAAAACTTTGCCGATAAACACCTTCAACACTTTAGGTGGCAATGCGCTAACCGGTGATATCGATGTCTCCTCAGAGCTAGATTCTGAATCAGGATTACCCAACACATTTGTGCCGGGTAGAAACCTCATATTTCTGACTTTTGCCGCGGCTTACGCTTATCAACGAAAAATTTCCAATTTAGTCACTGGTGTAGCGCAAACTGATTACAGTGGCTATCCGGACTGCCGGCAAGAAACCATTGAGTCCCTGCAGCGATCGATTTGCTTGGGTATGGAATACGACATTCAGATTCATGCTCCATTAATGTGGTTGTCAAAAAAAGAGACTGTTGAGATGGCCCACAGCGCTGGTGCGCTGGAAGCAATGGCCTACACGCACACATGCTACAACGGAGAACAACCACCTTGTGGCGATTGCCCGTCTTGTAAAATTAGGGCGAAAGGTTTCGCTGAAGCAGGTATCGACGATCCGTTAATTACTCGATTCCATGGTTTCAAAAATGCCTGATAGTTTATATATAGTCTCGGCATGCGCATTCGAAGCAGCGAGGAAAGTAGATATCCTGCCGAGTACTCATCCCTCAGCTAAATTACATGGGCATAGCTTTCTAGCGAAAGTTAGAACGGATGTCAGCGATGAATGTGCCGAACTCCATTGGAATGAAGTCTCTAAGCTAACTCAAAGTCTCACTCGAACCCTTAAGCCATTAGACTATGCGTTTCTTAATAATGAGTTGGGAGTTCCCACGGATGAAAATCTGGCCAGATGGGTCAGAGATCATCTCGAGTTAGCGAACGCTGAAGCGATTGGGATACAAAGCACCGCGGATCAGGGCGTAGACCTCGACGGTGCCGACCATATTCATTTATGGAGACGCTTTCGCTTTGAAGCGGCACACCAGTTGCCAAATGTGCCGTCGGGGCATCAGTGCGGCAGGATGCACGGCCATGGCTTTGAAGTGATAATTCATCTGGGTCAGGATATCGCTAGCGCTGATATGGGCATTGATTACGACCTGATAGAACAATTGTGGTCGCCCCTTTATGAGCAATTAGACCATAGATGCTTAAACGATATTGTTGGATTAGAAAATCCCACAAGTGAGGTTCTAGCCGGTTGGTTGTGGGATCGATTAAAACCTGAGAGTGGTGCTCTCTCATGGATATCAGTTTATGAGACGCACACTTCAGGATGCCACTATGATGGAAATCATTATCGGATTTGGAAGGAGCAACGATTTGAAAGTGCGTGCAGTCTTCCTAATGCACCAGACGGTGATAAGCGGAAAAGACTTCATGGGCATAGCTATTTAGTAAGATTGCATCTGACAGCGCCCCTAGATGATGTCATGGGGTGGACTGTAGACTATGGCGATGTCAAAGAGTTGTTTAAGCCAACTTATAAACTCCTTGATCACCATAATTTAAATGATCTTCCAGGAATTGAAATTCCCAGTACTCGCAATCTACTGTACTGGATGCGAAATAATTTGGCGGGTTGTTTGCCTGAACTTGACCGGATAGACCTCTTCGAAACACCTGGTTGTGGTGCAGTGCTTTCTTGGGGTGAGCAGGGACCCGCATTACCAGTATAGACTGGATAACGCAGACTAGTAGATGGCTACATCAAGAATGAGTTCATGGATGTGGTGCAGAGTAGCGGCACGTAACTTATTGATTTAGTTGGTGGGCCCATCAGGACTCGAACCCGGGACCGGCGGATTATGAGTCCCTCGCAGACAATCAACCACAACTCACCACAACAGCCTGCGTCACGTCGTGTAAGGTATCACCACAGCTTTTCTATTGCCACTTGTTGTCATTAGTTGTGACTAGTTGCGTCGCAGTGGTCCAAATTTGGTCCAAACAGGTCTTACTCTTTGCAGGAATGAAAAGTCTTTGGTTTGGCGCCCATTCACCGAGCCAGGACTCCCTCGGATGCCCCTGCAAATCTCTTGAAGGCCAGGCCAGGGCAGGGGACTGGGAACCATAAAGTCGTGCAAGGACCAGTGCTCGCTCTGAGACCATGCTGCGTAAAGAATAGCTGTAGGGCCTTCCCGTGGAGGTATTGCAACCGTTGACAACTGTTCGCTGGATTTTTATCTTAAGCTGTCTCCAAAGTTTTCCTTTTTGGAGAGGAGGACCGGTGTTTCTCAAGTGCCTAGGCAGGAGCTCATTTTCACTTCACTTTGTGGACAAGATAAAAATGATAAATAAACTCTTGAAGGCGTCATTACGTCTCTTCATTGCATTAATCGCGTTTCCAGTTTCCTTATTCGCTATAGAGGGACCGATCAAAGTTGAAAGTGGCTTATTGACCGGAATTGAGCTTGATAGCGGTGTCCAAGCATTTCTGGGTATTCCGTTTGCCAAGCCTCCCATCGGAGAGCTCAGATGGAAGCCGCCTCAAGCCGCGGAGGCCTGGTCAGGAGTCAAAGTCGCCGATAAGAAAGGACCAGACTGCATGTCGGGTCGTCGAACCGATAAAATGAGTGAGGATTGTTTATATCTCAACGTATGGTCACGAGCGCAGTCAGAGGCCGATAACCTCCCTGTGATGGTCTGGATTCACGGAGGAGGGTGGAGAAATAAAGCGACATATGACGGAGACATGTTAGCTGAGAATGATGTCGTTGTTGTCTCAGTAAACTATCGTATGAATGCGTTTGGGTGGATGGCCCATCCGGCCCTTTCTCAAGAGTCAGGTAATGGAGTATCCGGTAATTATGGAATACTTGATCATTTAGCTGCTCTTGAATGGGTTCAAAATAACATCGAAAACTTCGGTGGAGACAAGAACAACGTCACGATTTTCGGCGAGTCAGCAGGTGGTGGCAGTATGTATGCGCTTCTTGCGACGCCGAGATCGGAGGAGTTGTTTCACAAAGTAATTTCCCAAAGCACTTGGATTAATTCCTCTAACGTAACTAACTTAAAAACCCATAATGGATTCATGGATAGCGCTGAGGACTTAGGATTGAGGGCAACCGAAAGTTATATCGATGATAACTTAGATTATGAGCAGAATTTGCGTCGGCTTCGCGAGCTAACTGCCGATGAAGTTTTGAGTCTGCAGGTTCCGGTTTCCCTTGTCGTCGATGGTTGGCTTTATCCTAAACCGCCGTTTGAGGTATTCAGAGAAGGGCAGCAAATTAAGGTTCCCATCATGTCGGGATATAACGATGGCGAAGGAATTATGTATTTGCGCAGGTTTGGATTGCCCCAGTCGATATTCTTTCAGAGGGAAAAAAGAAGAGCCCAATTTGACTACAGTGATTCGGATATCACTGATCTGTATGTGGCACGAGACCCTAGTGAGATCAGGGCGACAGAAATCGACTATATCAGCGACGAGATGTTTGTCCGAGCGAGCAGGGAACTTGCGCTTGCGGCTGCTAAGGCAGGTCAAGATGCATTTCTCTATGTTTTTGGTCGTAATATGGGCCAACCTGACGAACGTGCTTCGCACTATATGGAAGTCAAATACGTTTTTAACAAACTTCCTGAATCGGCTCCAAAAGAAGATGAAAGGTTGTCGGGAATGATGATGGGTTATTGGACGCAATTTGCCCGGTCCGGCAATCCTAACAGAGACGGCTTGCCGACTTGGCCTTCATTTAACCTGACAGAGCAACCGCATTTGAGACTGGATGTAGAAATGGCTCAAGGACAAGATGATAGGAGAGAACGGCTCGATGCTATGGACGCATATTACGCAGATAAGTTGACACCGTAATTTGGATGCCTACTACCTGAACCAGTTGTAACATGGTTATTAAGTTGGTGGGCCCACCAGGACTCGAACCTGGGACCGACGGATTGTGAGTCCCTCTCTGACCAATCTACCCAACAATCGCCAACAGCCTGCGACGGTTAAGCCTGTAAATCATAATACTTTTTTGTTGAAGATGGTTGTCATTTTCACGGGGGTTATCAAACTAGAATAGTCTGCGCTGCGGGTGTCGAACGCTGTTTAACTTGGGATAGGCCCACTCCAAGGCTACTCCGCTGTGATAAAGCTATAGCGAATTTTTAGATTTCTTATCGGATAAAATTTGCCGTCCAAAAATGAAGGTCGAATTTTTATAGCGCTAAGTGAGCGTAAGCTACTTGGATCAAAAATATTTTCAGCAAACTGGGAACGGGCACTACTTTGGAACGAGACCTTCCCAGACTGACTGACGTTTGCGGTAAGCTCAATATCCTTCAAAGAAAGTTCAAGCTCGGAAAGAATATAATCATCGTTGCGACCGAAGAACTCTTGCATTTTCCTATACCAATCATCGAGGATCTGTAGAACCTGCATTTGCTCGGCCGAATTTACGGGATTGAACTGGCTATCTTGATAACTCAGAAGCTCATCAACATCACTGAAGAATTGCGGTATTGGAATAGGCGTTGGTTTAAGAAAAATCCTATCTATTTTTTCTTGCTTGACGCCCGCTTCTCGGAGCAGTTGCAGGCCTCTTTCATAGTGGCGTTTGCTTGAAATACTTCCACTTAATAATTTAAAGTCTCCTTGGTAAATTTCAGCTAAACCTTTAGCCTCTGTATCATTAAGGTCGTTAGCAACATTGTAAATACTTCGAATCTGCTCGGTAGCTTGTCGTAGATATCCTTCCCCAATCACATCATTAAATCGACTAGCTCCGTAAACCCTAATCGGCCCATCTTGCTTAAGTAGGTCGTTCGTAAATTCTCCTGAGAGAATATCTTGGCTACTATAAATCAGCTCGACTAATCTTGCTAAATTTAGAGCCCTTTTGTAGTACCAAGGATAGATCTCGGGTCCTTTGTCGATAGTGAGATTTTTCGCGATCTTGGTAGTTTCCGCAAGGATATCTCTCGCCTGTAAAAACTTCTTCGGCTGTCGCTCGTCAAGGCCTGAGTAGAACTCTAGAATTCTTAAAGTCGCCTGCTTCTCCAAAACGAAGAGCGTTTCAAGAGAGTCGGGCCCATGATTGCTAGCTGTGACAAATCTTGCATGTGCAATGGTGTCAGCACTGCCTTCCCAATCACCAAGAATTAATTGCAACTGCGATATCTCATTTAGAGTAGGTAAAACCTCTTTTGACTTCAGGCCTAACGAGATACGCTGATCAAACAAGTCGCTGTGAAGAGTTGCAAGAGCAGACTCATGGTCGTGATCTTCGAGGAGAAACGTTGCTTGATCATTGCGCGTGTTGAGAAGAAGATTGCTCAGTGCGGCTGAAGAATCTGCTGAACCATGTGAAAATAAATCTGACCGATCTGAACGGTGGCCCGGCTGGTCTGAATTTTCGATGTGTGCAGCCTGCGAATGGCAGATATTAGAAATTTGGAATGACAATATAGCCAAGAGACTTATAAAGATTTTGAGAATTGGGAGAACCTGGCTACGCATAATCTTTAGAATTTGGTCCATATTCAATAAAAAAAGGCTGCTCAGGTGTCTCGGAATCGATTTTTTCAAGCTCGAAGATTATTTGTAAAGCGTACTTGGGATCATCGTCCCCTAAAAATCTTGATCTCCATGAAACTGAGTAGACCCTTGTCACTTTCCTAAAGCATCAGAGACAAGTATTTGTTCCTGTCTGGCTTGCTGCCAACTTCTTTCTAAAGTCGCTGCCGGAAAACGTAACGTGTAGAGCTGCCGCATACAGTCACAATTTAACAGCAGCCACCGCAGGTGCTTGGAGAAGGTCGCCCGCAATGCTGCTGGTCTTCCAACTTAACGCTAACTGTTCTCAAAGTGCAAAGAGGCAGTAATATGTGATTCGAACTTCATTCGCATACCTTGGGCATCAACTCCCGCAAGAACACTGATCATAGGTACAAAAGATCAAAAGGCTCGAGTAATGTGATGGAATTTTGGCAGAAACTTAAAGTCAACTACAAGACCATATTCGAAGTTCGGAAAGCGACCCAATTCCTTTGAGTCTCTCATGTCTAAAGCTGTTCAGCGACCTGGTTCAGCTATAAAAGGATCAATTTTTACAATTAGTTGTTGAATTCCCTGCAAATATGAACGCACTGCATCCCACTACAAAAAAACTGAATGCTTTACTCGAGAGCGGAAAAAGAGGTGAATTTATCGCTATGGCAAGAAATGCCAAGAAGTTGCTCAAGCGTTATCCAAAATCTAGCATCTTACTTAATCTTGCGGGCGTAGCTCACGCGAATTTAAATGTTTCCACTAAAGCTGTTGGGTTTTACATAAAAGCACTTGCAATTGAGCCGAATAATGCTGACTTTCTAAATAACCTTGGGAATGCCCAAGTCGCATTGAAAGAATACGATCTTGCTATCCAAAATTTTGAAAAAGCCATTTATATAAACCCGGCGTTTTCTTTGGCATTTAACAACCTCGGAATTGCATTAAAAGCGCAGGGCAAAGTCGAACTAGCAGCCGAGTTTTTCGCAAAGGCTTTATCCATTGATCCAATGTTGATCGATTCACACGTTCACCTCGGCGATGCGTTTCTTGAGCAAGCCAAAATCGCATCGGCACAGCGCGCCTTTCGCACTGCTATCGAAATCGATGAACATTGCGTTCATGCTTATTGGAATTTGTTTGGAGCATCATCAAGTTTCGCAGAAGCGAAGAAGTGGTTGCAATTGTGTGTCAACATTGATCCAACTTGCGAAAAAGCTGTCCTGATGCTTTGTTTTATGGATTTGTGGGAGACCGACAATACAGACATTTTCGAGAGTGTACCGCCCGAGTATAGAAATCATCCTTTTGTTCGATCCTTTTCTTGGGTTTTAGGCTTAAGCGAAAGACCTTTGTTGTTGTTCAACAGGTGGTCGTTTTACGACGCAGTAATTAAAATGTGTGTCGGCACGAAACCGTTTTATGAATTCGGTGTTTGGAGAGGCGCGTCCTTTCGATATTTACTCAAGTCACTAGATAGGGGTTTCGGGTTTGATACTTTCAGAGGGCTCCCAGAGGCTTGGCATGATAATAGCCAAGGGTCCTACGATAGTGGTGGAGAAGCTCCAGTGTTAGACGGAGGAGAATTTATTGCTGGTGAGTTCGAGGATACGCTGCCAAAGTTCTTTTCAAAGCCACGCGAGACTGCGTCCGTCATAAACTTCGATGCAGATCTCTTCTCGTCGACCTTATGTGCCCTGAATTACGCAAGAAAGGTGATAGACGAGAAAACGATTCTGATATTTGATGAAATGCTTATGAATGAGCACTGGGAGGAAGACGAATATCGGGCACTCGTTGAGTTCTGTGAACGGCAAAAATTACGGTTTCGGGTTCTAGCTGTTTGTCTGTTTTCCAAACAAGTTGCGGTAACACTCACTCCGATTTAAGAATGTTTCGGTTAGAAGCCGAGCTTGATTGAGGGGTTTCGAGAGTTGCTATCAATGAAATTCAATACAATCTGTGCATCGAAGTTGTGCATTAAATTGCTCCGTGTTGGCTACCTATGTTCCAGAAAGAAGCAATATTTTCTAAATAAAACGGCTAAAGTGCCGAAACACGGGCCCCGCAGATTGGCACGAGCGATGCATGGTAGACGGATAGTAGCTAAACGATAATCATTACGCGTGTAGCTTAAAAACACTTACCCACAAACCAACGTCATGATCAAGGGGAAACTATGTCGTCCTGTTCGATTCTTCCGAAGTTTAAGAAAAAACCCATTTGTCTGTGTCTGAAAAACCAGTCAGCAAGTTCTAATCTTTCGCTCGCGGCCTGCATAGCAGCAACCTCCATTGCCACTGGTGGCTTCTCCAACGCCGTCTTCGCCCAGGATGCGCCAGAGATAGAGTCTATTGTGATTACCGGGTCCCGTATCGCTCGAGACGGCTACGATTCTCCCACGCCAATCTCCGTTCTGGGTGGTCCCGAACTTGAAGCAGAGGTACCCGGAAGCATTGCGGAGTTTGCGGCTACGCTGCCTTCCATCCAGGGAACCACGACCGCGTCAACATCCTCCGGCTCCCTTAGTTCTGGCAACGCAGGTATCTCTTCTATGAACCTTAGGGGCATTGGCACTGGGCGCACGCTTGTGCTTTTTGACGGTCAGAGGAACGTACCTTCCTCCGCCGCCGGATTAGTTGATACAAACACCTTCCCGCAAGGATTGATCGAGCGCATAGAGGTGGCGTCCGGAGGTGCATCGTCTGCATATGGTTCTGACGCCATTGCCGGGGTGGTGAATTTTATCCTTGACAAAGATTATGAAGGACTCAAAACCTCCATTGTGGCTGGGGAAGTAACCGAGTACGGTGCTGCAGACCAAAGAGCTGAGATCACCGCGGGTACATCATTTGCTAACGATCGCGGTCACTTATTGTTCAATGCAGAGATATTCCATCGCGACGGAATCGAAGAGACAGTCGCAGATTGGGCGAAATCCGGATATTGGGCGATGCTGAATCCCGACCAATCCGCCGGTCAACCACGCTACATAATTGACACAGGCATTGGGTTGTCGAGTTACTCCCCGGGAGGCCTGATCAAAAACGGTGTGGCTGCTGGTACCTACTTTGGAACGGGAGGCTCCGTTAACCAGCTGAATTTCGGTGACGTTGGAGGGCAGTGGATGCGTGGTGGAGATTGGCAATACACGCTCTCATCAGCACTTGGCACCAACTCGCTTCAGGCCGAAGACGATCGGGAAAGTATTTTTACTAGGGCGAGCTGGGAGTTGACAGACGCGACAGAAGTGTTCCTCCAAGTGTCGTATGCCAGTTACGAGGGCTTTAGTGCCTATATAAGGCCCACTGATCGAAACCGAACTTACTACATCGATAACGCTTACCTACCAGCAGAGATACGGGATCAAATGACTGCTGCTGGTGAAACGTCATTCAAGATGAGTTCGGGAAATATGGATTTCCCTGTGTCTGGTACTAATAACTTCAGGCAAACGACTCGGATTGTTGCAGGCATAGACGGAAGCTTTTCTCTGGGTGCTTTCGACTTCGATTGGGATGGCTACCACCAGCGAGGTGTGAGCAAGACTGATGAACACCAACGCCCGACGTTTTCCTTTCGAAACCTATCACTAGCGTCCGATGCGGTTTTCAATGACGCCGGCGATATTGTGTGTAGATCCACGCTCACTGACCCAGGCAATGGATGCGTGCCACTCAATCGCTTTGGCGTGGGTGTTGCCTCAGAAGAGGGACTGAATTACGTCCTTGGGCGCCCTAGGCGCGAGCAGCGATTCCAGCAAGACGTCACCGCGGTTAACTTCGTGACAGAGCTTGACGGGTGGGCTGGGCCAATAGGTATCGCCTTTGGCGGCGAGTATCGAGAGGAATCTATAGCCGGCGTTGTCGATCCAAAATACAAGAGCGGTTGGAAGTACGGTAATTACAAAATGACTTTTGGCGACGTCTCGGTATCCGAGGTCTATGCCGAAGTCGTGGTGCCTGTTTTTGAGGGATTTGAGCTGAACAGCGCCGGACGTGCCACCGACTATAGTACCTCCGGGCGAGTTAACACATGGAAGGTCGGATTTACTTATTCTCCGATCGATGACATCACTCTGCGAGTGACGCAATCACACGACATCCGAGCTCCCAACATGTCGGAGCTCTATGATGCGGGTCGAGCAAGAACAAATGCGGTTCAGGTCGCTGGCCAGTCTGTCGACTTCACACAAAACCTGACAGGCACACCGACGGTGAGCCCGGAAGAAGCCGATACGCTCGGCATTGGGTTGGTTTTCCAACCTAGCTTTATAGACGGCTTATCGTTCTCGGTCGACTATTACGACATCGACATTCAGGGCGTCCTTGGATACTTGAGCGCTGAGCAGGTCGCCGACGCATGTTTTGAGTTTAGTGTCCAATCTTACTGCAATCAGCTTCGATTCGATCCTCTCACTTTCCCACAATACGGTGGTGATCTGCTCGCTGCCGCGTTGGGTGGGTCACTGCAGTACATCGACTTGAAGTGGGAAAACCTCAACATGTATTATGCAGAAGGTTACGACTTTGAAGCTGGTTATGTCGCTGACGTCGGACCCGGCACCATGACCCTGCGTGGTATGGCGACTCACTACATCGCCAATACTACTGACAATCGGGTCACTCAAAATAATCAGGCCGGTGAAAATGCGGGATTTGATCGCACGCCCGATTGGGTTTACCGCGGTACAGCGAGATATGACGTGGATGCGTTCTCATTCAATCTCACTGCGCGTGGCCACAGCGACGGAGTCGTTGACAATGACTTCATCGAGTGTGTGCCTGGCCAATGCCCAGCATCTTCTGCGCCCAACTGGACTGTAAACAACAATCAGGTACCGGGTGAGTTCTTCTATGATCTTTATGCTGGCATGGACGTGAGCTTCATGGGGGGCGAGGGAGAAGTATTCTTGTCCGTTAAAAACCTACTCGATACCGATCCGGTGATAGCAGGGAACCCTGCCCGACAAGGCGCGGAAAACACTCCAGCCTACATTCCAGTTAATAAGTACCTAATGGACTGGCTTGGTCGGAGTTACAGAGTGGGAGTCAGATATGAATTCTAACTTTGGGTAATGATCAATAAACGCACTTCAGTTGTTGCGGTAACGGCGGTAGGCGCCCAAGCCGCAGCTCTGACTAAAGAAGGGGTTTAGGACGTTTTCGCCCTAGGCCCCTTTTTACAGTACTGTCATCAGAATGAAGGTTAGTAAATCTCAAATAGGCCATAGGATTAAGTCATGATAAATAATCATTTTGGAAGCCGCGCTGAACTGTCCATATTGCTTGGAGCCTTACTTTTATCCGCTTGCAGTCCTCAATCAGAACAGTCAGAGGTAAATACAGCTCCCGCCATGATGTCTACAGCGGAGGCTGCTGCACCAGAGCCTTCTCTTGGAATCAACCCGAGGGGAAAAACCGAGCTCGAGATAGACATGAGCAGAATACACAATCCAGATCTGGTCGCGGTGTTTGATCATATTGATACGAATATCGATGAGCATGTTCAGAACTTGCAGCGGTGGATTCAGCAGCCAAGCGTTTCCAATACTGGTGAAGGCATTCAGGAATCGGCCTACATGGTTGAAGGTTTCTTTGATCAGTTCGGATGTCAGGAGACTGAGGTTGTTGATCCTGGTCTTACTGAATACGGTACTCAGGCCAATCCGGTAGTCTATGCCAAGTGTGATGAGGGTGCGGAAAAGACCGTGGCGGTTTACTGGATGTATGACACGATGCCTATTACGCAGCCTGATCTCTGGACATCGCCTCCTTTTGAAGCAAGAATTGTGGAGCAACCTCCTTTTGACAAAGTCATCATTGGCAGAGGGGCAAATAACTCCAAGGGCAGGCAAATGGCTTTCTGGAATGCAATGATGTCAATAAAGGCGGTGACAGGGAGCCTGCCGGTTAATTTGATTTTTCTTGCTGAAGGGGACGAGGAGCGGATGTCCATTGGCTACCGTAAGTTTATACGAGACAATCCGGAACTCTTTTCTGAAGCCGACGTCATGTGGGGTTATGGCGCCTCGGAGGGCAGTGTCTTCGTTGAGTTAATCACAAGCGGAGAGGCGTGGGGCCGAGGACCTACCTACAGCAATATCCATGGGGGACGTAAGCGTCAGGTTGATGCGCCTGCCTGGCGTCACATCAAGATGCTTGCGACGCTGGTAGATGATACCGGAAATGAGGTACTGATTGATGGTTTTTACGATGACGTCGTGCCTCTTACAGAAGATGAGGAGGCGATTTTGCGTGAGGCTGCGGAGGATTACGACGTGACGGTTGCGGCGGAGCGTCTTGGCGTGGCCCGTTTCATATCTGATGACCCTTATGAGGTCCAAAAACTGTCTCGCTACGGCCAGTCAATGAATCTTGACGGAATATGGGCAGGTAATATGTTTGAGGGTGGTTCAGGCGCTATTTTGCCTAATCGCATCGTTTCCAAACATAACTTCAGGTATGTCCCTAATCAAACAGGGCCTGACATTGTGGCAAAACTTAGGGCACATTTAGATAAACATGGGTATGAAGACGTTGAGATCAATGTGGTTGGTGACGTTCCTTGGGCAAAGATGGATGACAATAATGAGTTGGCTATGGCCGTCCGCGAGATGAGGGAAACGTTTGGTGCGGGTAATCCTGAGCCGATTCTTGAAGAAACGATTCTCGGTGGATATTGGCCGGCGTATTTGTTCGCTGGTGACGTCTACGATATTCCAATTGCCAGTGGTTACGTTGGTGGTGGGGGCGGGTCCCACGCTGCTAATGAATACTTTATCGTTGAAGGCGCAGGTAACACATACGGCATGGCCGGTATGGAGAAGTCCATCGCTACGGCAATATATGAGTATGCGGGGTTAAACAAGGCCGAAGAGTCGAGTTCTGCGCAATAAGGCTGCTCAGGTCTTTTTTAAAAATAAACTAAGCAATTAAAGGACAATATGGTGACTATAGAAGTGCTGGTAAAAATAGCCTTCCGTGAGGAACGTGTTTTTCTGGCACTTTTTCTAAAGGGTCTCGCTGTTCTACTTATGGCTTGCATTTGTCTGTCTGCTTTTGCAGTGACTGAAGAAGATATTGTCATAGATCTCTCAGGAGAGCCAGCATCTTTGGACCCTCATGTCCAGTGGAATCCTGCATCTTATTATGTGTATCGCAATATTTTTGATAACCTGCTTATGCGTGACAATGAAGGCAAAATCGTTGGGCAAGTAGCTGAGACTTGGGAGCAGACAACGGATACGACCCTGAAGCTCACGATTCGTGAAGGTATTTTTTTTCATGATGGGGAACCCCTTAAACCCTCTGACGTTGTATTTTCTATAAAGAGGATCATCGATCCGGAGTTTGGATCTCCCCAGCTTGGCCAGTTTAATAAAATTGTCGATGCTGTTGCGGAAGAAAATGCAGTAATCATTGTTACTGCTGACCCATACCCTTCCCTGCTTGCTCAGTTAGTAAAGCTATCCATAGTGCCTGAGCATATAATCTCAAAAGTTGGGGACAGCAAATTCAACGATGCGCCGATAGGTTCTGGGCCATATGCTTTTCTTGAATGGGATAGAGGCAATATGGTCAAGCTCATCCGCAATGAGGACTATTGGGGAGATGTTGGACCGTTTCTTCGCGCGACCTTTAGGTCCGTGCCAGACGTTGCAACTCGTGTGGCTGACCTAAGAGCAGGGACAGCAGATTTAGTGGTCTCGATTGATGCTGACTTCGCACAGCAAATAAACTCTGGCGGCACAGGAAAGGTTCTTTCGGCTCTTTCCGAGCGGGTTGGATATCTCGGGCTAAACCTTGAGAAACCGCCCTTCAATAATCTTGAGATGCGCCGAGCTGCGAGTATGGCGATTGATAGGCAGGGAATAATAGAGGGTCTGTTGCAGGCGGGCGAGGTCCCTATTGCCCAGATGTTAACTCCATCTCATTTTGGCTTCGATGCTACCGTTCCTCCTTTTGAATTCGACGTTGCACGCGCGAGGGCGATTGTATCTGCCAATCAGGCGCTGGCAAGTTCACCAGCAACCCTAGCTACTTCCCCGGTATTCGACCAAAGAATAGTCCAAGCCATTCAACAAATGCTTAATGATGTTGGTTTCAACATCGCTATTTCAATGTCAGATATGCCGAGATATCTGGAAATTGTCACATCTCCATCGAATAGAAATAGTGAGCTTAGTTTCGGTCGGTGGTCTTGTGCCTGTCAAGACGCGGATGGGGTAGTCTATCCATTGCTGCACTCAAGCAGTAATTGGAGTCGTGTCAAAAGTACTCATCTCGATGACTTGTTAGAGGCCGCAAGATCTTCGCTTGACCCGGAGGTACGACAGGAAGCTTATGATCAGGTGCATCAAATAGTAAGAGAGGAATACCTAATGTTGCCGCTTTATCAGGCAACTGTGCTGTACGGTGCGGCAGTTGAGCTCAACTTTGTACCTACCGCGAATGAAAGCATGTTTCTCAATAGAATGAGAATCGCCCGTTGAAGTGATTCGTTTTCTCGTTTTTCGGTTCAGCCAAGCCGCACTTACAATCTTCGGTGTGGTCTCTCTGGTATTTTTTTTACAGCGTCTTACTGGAGACCCCGTTGCCCTCCTCTTGCCAGAGACCGCGACGGAGGACGATATAAAGGTCATGCGTGAGGTTATGGGCCTTGATCAGCCGGTTTGGTCTCAATATGCGAATTTCCTATTTGATACTTTTAAACTAGATTTTGGTTTCAGTTTTGTCCGGAATGCGCCTGTGAGTGAAATCATTACCAGTCGGATTCCCGAGACTCTCGAGCTAGCGATTGGGGCTCTTGCCTTTTCGATGGTTTGTGGATTCCCGCTCGGGCTGATTATGGCTTTTACTGCTCGCCGCCAAGTATCGAAGTGGCTTATGGCGTTTGTCTTAGCATGCCAATCGTTGCCCACATTCTGGTCTGGCATTGTGATGATCTTAGTTTTTGGGGTTTGGCTGCAATGGCTTCCCACGTCCGGGACAGGGAGTCTTTCGCATTTGATCATGCCATCGATTTCTCTTGGGCTCCTTTCGTTAGCGACCTACGCGCGAATGACGAGAACCGCAGTACTAGAAGAGCTCGAGAAGGATTACATAAGGTCCGCTCGCGCACGAGGCGTTCGCGGTGCGCGACTGGTGCGAAAGCACCTATTGCGGAATTCTCTAGTTCCCATAGTCTCGATAAGTGCGATTGAAGTCTCTCAATTGCTTGCAGGTGCCGTTGTTGTTGAAACTGTTTTTGCATGGCCTGGCCTTGGTCTTCTGACTATGCAGAGTATTGCTGCGAGGGACTTTGCAGTAGTTCAGATAATTGTACTACTCGGTTCTTTTATTACAGTATCCGCCAACCTTATATCGGACCTGCTTTATTCAATTATCGATCCTCGCATTCGGCTATGAAATGGAATACCTGAAAGAAGCTACTTTTATACTGAGACGCGAAATTGCACAATTTTGGCCTTATTTGTTTCTGGTTATTTTCATTGTGATGGCTATCTTGTCACCTTGGATTTCGCCTTTCGACCCTGATCGACAGCATCTGCTTGCGAGATTAAAAGCACCAGGATTTGAAGTCAACGGCGGGGTATTTTGGCTTGGCTCAGACGAACTCGGTAGAGACGTTCTGAGCAGAGTGATCTACGGGGCAAGAATATCCGTGTTTGTGGCTTTTCTTTCGGTTATTTTTTCGGGGGTAGCCGGTACGGCTTTAGGGATGCTTGCCGGCCACCACCGGGGGTGGTTTGAGCAGATACTCATGAGACTTGTTGATGTTTTTCTCTCAATTCCTGCGATACTTCTCGCAATTTTGTTGGTTGCTATTCTCGGGCCAGGAATAGTAAATGTCATACTGGTGCTGAGTCTTTCGCGTTGGCCCCGATATGCAAGAGTTGCCCACGCGCAAACATTGAGCTTGGCGAATAGAGAGTTCGTTGTTATCTCAAATGCAATGGGAGCCACTACCCTGCATGTGCTCAGGACCCACATCTTCCCAAATATTTTTAATCAGATTTTAGTTATCGCAACTTTGGAGTTTGGCCTTATGGTTCTCTTTGAAGCTGGGTTAAGCTTTTTAGGTCTGGGAGTACAGCCGCCAGCAGCGAGTTGGGGATCAATGCTATCCACTGGGCGTAATTATGTGAGTACAGCGTGGTGGATCTCAACATTTCCAGGGGTAGGTTTGTTCATTTTGGTTTTGAGCGCTAACACAATCGGTGAGCGCGTCGGCGGCTTACCGAAATATGGGGGTACTGAATCGTGAATTTTGATGATGAATTTGTAGGGAAACGCGTCGTGATCACAGGCGCAGATGGAATTATTGGAAGAATGTTGGTCGAACACTTCCTTGCGGAGGGTGCAATCGTTTGCTCATCAGATACATCAGCAGACCAGCTTGAAGGGTTTGCAGTGTCGGCAGACCTGACAACTGATTTAGGACTGCAAAAATTGTTGGAATCGGTTAGCGAGGAGTGGGGAGCGCCACACATTGTCGTTAATAACGCTGGGATATACCCGTCTTCATTTCTTCTTGATATGCGAATCGAAGATTGGGACCAAATTATGAGTGTTAACGTGCGGGCTCCATTCGCCCTAATGAGAGGCTTTTCCTTGCAAATGATTCGAGAAGAGATCAAGGGGAGTTTCGTAAATATATCCTCTGGGGCTGCTCGTAAGATGCGCCGTACTGCCGTGACGTATTGTATGTCAAAGACAGCACTGGATCGAATGAGCAAAGGATTTGCTCTGGAACTTGCTGAATACGGAATAAGGGTGAATTGTTTGGAGCCCGGGTTTGCGAAAGGTTCGTCAGTTTCGCACTTAAGTGAAGAACACGTTGAGCAGGTGTTGTCATCAATCCCCCTCGGAGGCGAGATATCAAAAAATGACATCGGCCAGGCGGCCTTGTATCTTGCTTCAAGCGCGGCTCGCAATATTACAGGAACAACTCTGTCGGTCGATGGCGGCAATTCGGCCGGCACGATGGATGTTTATCAAGAGAAAAAGAGAGCACTATGATCTGGGACCAATCGAACTACATCTGGCCAGAAGGCAAAAATTCAGCAGCATGCTTTAGTGTAGATGTAGATGCCAACGCACCTTACCTTTGGCAACATCGTGATAAATTGCCAAAAACAGTTGCGATCGCGGATCATCGGCAATATGGGATGCGTGTCGGTCTTGCCCGTATCGTTAAAATGTTGGACTCGATTTCAATAAAAGGCAGTTTTTTTGTACCAGGTGTTGTTGCAGAAGATAACCCTGACCTTTTACCGGGGCTCATAGAGCGCGGTCATGAGATCGCTTTGCACGGTTACTATCACGAATTAGTCGGCGATATCTCAGATCAGCAGTTCGCTGACTCACTTGGCAGTGCGATTGAACTCTTCAAAAAGCAAACAGGTCAAGAACCCGCAGGGTTCCGCTCGCCAGCTTGGGAGATGACGCCTTTCATGTTTAGTGAGCTCAAGAGGGTAGGGCTTTGGGACTCCAGCCTCATGGGTTTTGATGCTCCATACACTATAGACGGTGTCACTGAGATCCCAGTTTTCTGGAATAACGACGACGCTGTTTATTTTAAATTCTTAGGTCCGGGAGACCATATGCCGGCAGGGGATAATGAGGTAATTACACAATGGGCGAACGACGCAGACGCGCAGGCCAGCTCTGGTGGGCTTTTTATGCTTACCATTCACGACTGGATCTCAGGGCGACCTTCGAGAGTAACGAAGCTGGAAGAGCTCTTCACTAAAATCCGGGAAGATCTTTCTGTCTGGATAACGACCTGCGGAGAATTAGCCAAGTATCATGAGACGCTTAGCAAGAAGCTTGAAGTCAGACTGCCTTCAGGTCTCGCAGTAAGTCAGAGGTCCTCTTCCAAAAGGTAAATCATTGCAGCCAAGCAAGCTCTCAGCAGCGTCAGAATCATATCACACATGGTCCGTTCGTAAGCCACAGGTCGAAAGCTACGATGGCGTGATTTCGACTCAACACTATGAGGCATCACGCGTGGGCTGCGAGATTTTAGCGCGCGGGGGAAACGCTATGGATGCAGCGATAGCCGCGGCTTTCGCCCTCTCGGTTGTCGAACCATGGTTATCAGGTCTTGGCGGAGGGGGCTTCCTCTTGTTTGCAAACTCGGATGGGGAGGTTGCTACTTTAGACTTCGGCGTCCGAGCGGCAGCAGGCATTCAGTCATGTGACTACATTTTGGTAGAAGGTAACGATGGTGATTGGTTCAATTGGCCTAGGGTGAAGAACAATAACAACCTTATTGGCCCAAAATCAATTTGTGTGCCTGGCACGGTTCACGGTTTGTCGGCTGCTCTGCAACGTTATGGGTCGCTGAGGTGGGATGAAGTAATAGCTCCAACCATCGAGTTGGCAGCGAGGGGCATGCGAATCGACTGGTTCGCTGAGCTAGCGATTGCTAATGATCGTGATGGTCTTTCGAAGAATGCTGAAGCCGCTTCAGCGTTCCTTAATCAGAGTCGGCGGAAAACGTCTCCAGAATTTCCTAACAGTTACTTTTTGAGATTGCCGCAAAATGTAACGTTTTTGGAGCGGCTTGCAAAAGAAGGCGCCGATGATTTTTACGAGGGAGAAATCGCCCATAAAATGCTGAAATCGCTTTGCCAGTATGGTTCCCGGCTGACTAAGAACGATCTAAGAAACTACCAATCGGAATGGCGTGCGCCGCTCAGCCTTCAGTACAAAGGCCGAGAGGTTTATGCGATGTCCCAGCTTTCCGGGGGGCCCACTTTACTAGCAGCATTAGCAAGTCTAGGACGCGTTGATCTCTCTGCAGCTAGCGAGCCAGAGATAACCCTCGCCTATGCGAACGCGCTGATGGCTGCCGATCGGTTGAGGCTTGAAACAATGGGGCATGCTGCGGGGAAAGATAGTTGCACTAGTCACGTGTCTGTTGTGGATCGAAAAGGCAATATGGTTGCTCTAACAAACACATTGTTGTCCCGCTTTGGTTCAAAGGTCATGGTGCCTGATCTGGAAATCCTTCTAAACAATGGGATGATGTGGTTCGACCCACGTAGAGACAGACCAAATTCAATAGCACCCGGTGAAAAACCACTTGCAAACATGAGCCCTGTAATTGCTGTGAGGGGTAAGAAGCCGGAAATAGCCCTAGGCGCAGCCGGAGGCCGCAAAATAGTGCCCGCAGTCGCACAGATCTTGTCTTATTTGGTCGATCTCAATTACTCACCAGAAGAGGCTATGCATGCCCCGAGGATAGACACGAGCTCTGATACTCTACTTATAAATCGGGCTTTTTCGGCTGAAACACTTCAAAGCGTAGCTCAACATCACAAAACTCGAATTGTTGAAGATACATTGCTTCCAGTAAACTTCGCAGTTCCTTCACTGGTAACTTCGGGATGTGGCAATGGTAAAAACATTGGAGCGGCGCACCCAAATAGCCCTTGGGCTGCCGCGATAGCGGAGAGCTAAAATGCCTTTGTTGTCAATTCAAGGACTGACAGTAGCTTCAAATGGACTACATTTGGTTGATGGCGTTGATTTAGACGTTAAGGGTGGAAAGATTAGTGCGCTTGTTGGTGAGAGTGGCTCGGGAAAATCCCTTACAGCGCTCGCCGTTATTGGACTTCTGAGTAACAACCTCGAATTGATACAAGGAAGGATAGAATTTGATAGTTTAAACATAGCTGAGCTGTCCGAAAGGGAAATGTCTAGCTTACGTGGTCGGCAGATTTCTATGATATTTCAAGAGCCGGTTGGTTCCTTGAACCCTCTCGCTCCGGTGGGCGTTCAGGTTGCGGAGAGTTTAGAGGTTCATGGAATTGCGAGCGGAAAGAGAGCCTTTTCTAAGGCCATAGAACTTATGGAGCGGGTTGGTATTCCTCAACCGGAGATAAGAGCTAAACAATTACCATACGAGTTATCCGGCGGTATGTGTCAGCGAGCAATGATTGCCTCTGCTTTAGTTTCTAAACCTAAATTGTTGATAGCGGATGAGCCTACTACGGCTCTTGACGTTACGGTTCAAGCTCAAATATTACAGCTGTTATCCGAACTGTCATCGGAACTGGGCTTGTCTGTACTTCTTATTACCCATGACATGGGGGTTGTAGCCGAAATCGCAGACGATGTATCCGTAATGTACGGTGGTCGGATAGTGGAGAGAGGCTCAGTAGAAAACATATTTGCCTTGCCACACCATCCTTATACGCAAATGTTGCTTCAAACCTTGCCACGCGTTGACCGGCCTCGAAAAGAAGAGTTATTCACTATTAGCGGGAGTGTGCCGTCGCCGGGAGACCAGCGGAGTGGATGCAGATTCTTCCCGCGTTGCGATCGTGCGGTTGACGATTGTAAGGAAAGGCCAGTGCTTTTACCGGGGGTCGACGGGGCCGCGTGTTTTTCTCCGCTTTAAACTATGTATTTATTAGATGCAGTTAATCTTAAAGTTAATTACAAATTGAAGAGGCACAGCTTCTTAGAAAGACATTCAACTCTGCGTGCCGTTGATGGCGTTAATTTACGAATTAATCATGGGCAAACTGTTGCACTAGTCGGTGAGTCGGGTTGTGGGAAGTCCTCAGTTGCAAGGGCGATACTTGGCATTATTGAAACAACCGAAGGGGAAATTTTCTTTGAAGGCACAAACTTAGCTGCTTTGAATAAAAACGAAAGAAAACAAGTGTGGAGCCAAATGCAAGTTGTTTCTCAAGATCCAGTTTCAGCACTCAACCCCAAATTAAGCGTAGGTCGAGCCATCGGCGAGCCTATGAAAATTTCGGGGTTTCCCAAGCGGCAAATAGAAAATAGAACGCGCGATTTAATGACAATGGTAGGACTGAACCCTGACCTACTAGGCCGGTCACCTCAAGCGCTTTCAGGTGGGCAGCGGCAAAGGGTGGTAATCGCTAGAGCGCTAACAATGTCTCCGAAGTTAGTCGTTTGCGATGAGCCGGTAAGTGCCTTAGATGTATCAATTCAAAGCCAAATTCTAAACCTACTCGCTCGTCTACAAAAAGAACTAGGTCTCTCTTATCTGTTTATTTCTCATGATTTATCTGTTGTTCGACACATATCTGATATGGTCAAAGTAATGTATTTAGGTGTAATCGTTGAGGAAGGCCCCACTGCGGATATTTTCGCTAAATCGTGCCATCCATACACTCAGGCTTTGATCTCTGCTATTCCAATTCCGGACCCCGATCGTCGGAAGATCTATAAAGAGCCCGTGATTTTGGGAGAGCTGCCCAATGCTATTGAACCGCCAAAAGGTTGTCCTTATGTAAGCAGATGCACAATCGCTGAGTCGCAGTGTGCGAGTAAACGGCCTCCACTAGTTGAAATTGACCCAAATCACTTTATTCGCTGCCACGTTAGATCACGGCATTAGGCTCACATCTTGTTTTGGTATCGGTAATATAAGCGATGTTATGAGTTGGGGAAGGTTGGATGAATCGCTTGTGTGAGTCTCTGACGAGACAGTTCTTTTTGGTGTTCTACAGCAGTAATTCTCAAACAGACTCAGTTAATAGTAACGTTTAATCAACACTCGACAACATTGACAGGGATCTCTATCACATTAATCGCTAAACCACCCCTAGCTGTTTCTTTATATTTTTCTTGCATGTCTCTTCCTGTATCGCGCATGGTCTTAATGACTTTGTCTAGCGATACTAGATGATCTCCGTCACCGCGCAGGGCCATCCTCGATGCTGATATTGCCGTTATGGCTCCCATAGCGTTTCGTTCGATACACGGTACTTGAACAAGCCCACCTACGGGATCACACGTTAACCCCAGGTTGTGTTCCATAGCGATTTCAGCAGCATTTTCAACTTGAGCGGGCGTGCCTCCTGATACTTCGGTTAAAGCGCCTGCAGCCATAGAGCACGCAGAACCGATCTCACCTTGACAGCCAACCTCGGCACCACTAATCGAAGCATTTTCTTTATATAAGATTCCTATTGCTGCAGCCGTGAGCAAGAAGCTCCCTATATCAGCTTGGTTGGCTGCTGCAGAGAACGTCAAGTGATATTTTAAGACAGCTGGAATAATGCCGGCTGCGCCATTCGTGGGCGCTGTGACAACCCTTCCCCCAGCCGCGTTTTCTTCATTCACAGCTAACGCGTACAGCGTAACCCAGTCGATTATTCCGAGTGGATCCTTGCTGTTTGCTTCCATCGCTTTTAACTGGCGATAAAGGTTTTTTGCGCGTCGTTTTACTTTTAAGCCACCAGGTAGCAGTCCTTCTGATTGACATCCACTGTCAATGCAGTGTTCCATAGTTTTCCATAAATTTTTTAAGTGCGTTTCTAGGTCATCTTTGCTTCGCCAGGTGAGCTCGTTTTTGCGCATGATGTTACTTATCGAGTCCCCGGTTTTTTCTGCTATACCTAGTAGTTGCTGTCCGGTAGAAAACGGATAGGGTACGTGCGTCTGGTTTTTAGATGTCTTAGTTTGAGTTTTACCATTCTCATCGACTACGAAGCCGCCGCCAATCGAGTAGAATATTTGCGTGGCGAGTACGGTGCCTGAGTTGTTGTAAGAACTGAATTTCATACCATTCGGGTGAAAGGGAAGGGAGTGGTTTCGGTGCATAATTAGATCGGTTCTTTCATCGAAGTCAATTGCCCGTTCGTTATTTAAAATCAGTCGACGCTTTTCTCTAACCTCGCGTAATTCGCGATCAATTTTGGGAACTTCCACAGTCTCAGGTTCTTGACCCAAGAGACCAAGGATTACCGCCTTCGCAGACCCATGGCTACCCCCTGTCGCGCCTAAGGATCCAAACAACTCGACTTGTACCCGACAAACATTTTGCAGATCTGCGTTTTGATTAAGGCCATCAATGAATAATTTGGCCGCGCGCATTGGCCCAACGGTGTGAGAGCTTGAAGGACCGATACCTATGGTAAAGAGGTCAAAAACGCTGAGAGTCATCTTGCATAACCATTAAGCGACATTGCTTGTTAGCCGTGTTCGAGCTCGATAGACAGGGAACTGTTCACAGTGCTCTAGCACTTGTTGTCCCACTCGGCTGATAACAGCAAGGTTTCCGAGATCTTCGAGGTTGTCACACATGCAATATGCAAGTTTTG
>CACBCS010000019.1 GCA_902537815.1 uncultured Pseudohongiella sp.
CGCGGCGATTGCCTATTTCGTCTATCAACTGACCTTCTGAAGTATAAATTCTGAGAGGGGTTTCGAGCTGCACATAACGGTAGGTTTCCGCTTCCGGCAGCAACGGGGCAAGATAAAGATAGGCTGCCATGGCGACCATCGTTCCGCCACTGAGGGCCGAGGCTGCCAGCAGGGCAAGCCATGAGAGAACGGATCGGTATCTGGTGGGCACGGGGCTGTCACCTCAGAGCGGGGAAAAACAGTCAGCGTGGCTACAGAAAATCGGTAGCCTGCTCCGCGGAGTATACACCGGCGGCACGAATATTCCGTTAAAATCGGTGCGTCCGGCGCGCTTGATCGACCTGTCAGGCGTTATCTACCAGCCTGGCCCGGCTGGCGCGTCCGGTCCGGAGGCTGCGCCTGACAGCCGTCCGGGGAGTGCTGACGCAGATTTCTGATAATGTGTTGAAAACTCTAGTAATTTTATTTGCGGCCGATAACGACAGCGGGAGTCTGATGATTTCGCCGAAAATCATTGCCGATATCGCACTGCGCTGATTCATGTCCGGGTCGGCGCAGCCGCCCGCTGAGCTCTGCCGCAATATAGCATGCAAGGTTTTATTGGGAGAGGCGACCTGAAGCACCGAGGCGCTGAGCTGGACTATGGATTACTCGGGTAACGTATTTCTGGTGGGTCCGATGGGTGTCGGTAAAACAACCATCGGGCGCGCTCTGGCCGAG
Organism: uncultured Pseudohongiella sp.; assembly: GCA_902537815.1. Lineage (GTDB taxonomy): Bacteria > Pseudomonadota > Gammaproteobacteria > Pseudomonadales > Pseudohongiellaceae > UBA9145. Next base: position 721 of record CACBCS010000019.1, read on the forward strand.
CGGATGAATCTGGAATTTTTCGATTCGGATCAGGAGATTGAAGCGGCCACCGGCGCAGATATTCCCTGGATTTTTGACGTTGAAGGCGAGCAGGGGTTCAGACACCGCGAAGGCAAAATGATCAACCTGCTCTCCGGGCGTAAAAACATCGTTTTAGCGACCGGTGGGGGCGCTGTCCTCGACAAAAAAAATCGCAAACGGCTGACGAAACGCGGACTGGTGGTTTATTTGCGCGCGAGTATCCAACAGCAGATAGATCGGACCGCGCGCGATAGAAATCGACCGCTGCTGCAAAACGGAAATCCCGAGCAGACAATCAAGGATTTGATGGTGGCACGTGAGCCGCTTTATCTCGAGGTTGCCGATGTGGTGGTAGACACCAATCGCCGAAACCCCAAAAGCGTGAGCAATGAGATAATTAAACAGATCAAAATCCACCAGCAATCATCAGGTTCATGATTCTGTGACTGCCCGTAACATTCACTGCAAGGTTTTTCCGTCGACCGGCGAGAGGCTCAAGACTCTGTGGAAACATTAAACGTCGACTTGGGTGAGCGTAGCTACCCGATCTTCATCGGGCCTGGCCTGTTGAAAGAAGCAGACCGACTTCTTCCGTACTTAGGACGAGGGCGGGCAGTGATAATCAGTAACGATACTGTCGCACCGCTTTATCTTGGTCAGCTGAAGCGAACCCTAGGCGACAGCTATGGCGGGGAAATCATTCTGCCGGACGGTGAGGCCCATAAAACTCTTGGCACTGTCTCTCAAATTTATGACTGGCTGCTGAAGGCTAAGGCAGACCGGCAAACCACATTGGTTGCTCTGGGCGGCGGTGTGATCGGAGATATTACGGGCTTCGCGGCGGCAACCTACCAGCGTGGCATCAATTTCATCCAGATACCGACCACATTGCTTGCTCAGGTTGATTCTTCGGTAGGTGGTAAGACCGGAGTGAACCACCCGCTGGGTAAAAACATGATCGGGGCGTTTTATCAGCCCGGATGCGTCCTGATTGATACTGAGGTGCTGGTGACTCTGCCGGAGAGAGAGGTCAAAGCTGGCCTGGCAGAGGTAATCAAGTACGGGTTGATTAATCAGCCAGATTTTCTCAACTGGCTGACAAACCATGCGGCGGAAATACTGGCTCTGGATAACGCAAAGCTGACCGAGACGATTCGGATTTGCTGTCAGGCTAAAGCAGATATTGTGGCTGAGGACGAGCGGGAAGCCGGACTGCGGGCGCTGCTGAATCTGGGCCACACGTTTGGTCATGCAATTGAGACGGCGAGCGGCTACGGAAACCTGTTACACGGCGAGACTGTTGCCATGGGCATGGTGATGGCAGCTGACTTGTCCCGACGCCTTGGCCTGCTCAGCGCTGAGCAGGCTGCGAGAGTGCGGGACATACTGGAGAATGACTTCTCCATGCCGGTCATTCCCCCCGCGCAAATCAGTGCCGAAGACTATCTGGAGCTGATGTCTTCCGATAAAAAAGCGGAGCAGGGAAAAATACGATTTATTCTGCTGAAAGCCCTCGGCAGCGCCGTTCTGACAGGCGATGTGCCTCCGGATCTGCTCAGAGAAACTCTGACAGCGGGCGACGCACTTTGCCGTTAGGTGCTTGATAGGCCATGAGCATGACCAGACAGTATCCGCAATTTCTGGCTTTGAAATCTGACCTGTTCAAGCTGCGGTCAAAGCCGGCCGGCTATTTCTCCGGGGCTGGCCGTGGCGTGCTCCTGCAAGGGCTGAGTGAATGCATCAGGCGCGGCACTTCTGCCTCGATTGTCATCGGGCCTCTCGGGAGTGGCAAGAGCGTGTTGAGCCATGAACTGCAGCGCCATTTCAGGGACGAAGCCACTGTTCTGGTGGTTCAGGCCGGGCTTTTCATGAATCAGGCACAATTTCTGGATGCGGTGCTGGAGCAGGTTCCGGTCGGGGCTTCTTCTCCGGCCGTGGCTGACATCGTCACTGATCTGGTCCGCTACGCAGAGCGCCAGATCGCCCCGCAACGCCTGATTCTGGTTATTGATGATGCCCATGAGCTGGCCAAGGAGGTATTTGATCTCATCGCGCAGATGATGGCACAGCTCCGGCCAGACAGTTTCCACGTCTGCTTTTTAAGCGAAAGACAGCTGCTTGGCATTCTGGACCGGACGATAAATCTTGCGGGGGTCAGGCAGTTTGAATTTGAGCCATTTACCACAGAGGATCTCAGCAACTACGTCCAACACAAGCTGGTGACAGCAGGCTACCAGGGAGAGCTGCCGGTATCTGCGGCCAAGCTCAGCCAGATCGGTGTTCAGGCCGGCGGCATACCCGGCGCCATGACCGGCGCGCTGGCGGACCTGATCGAGGAAGAAGTGGCTGGTGGCACGCCTTTGCCGTCACTGGGCGCCGCGCTCCGGCTCAGCAGTCGCTACTGGCTGGCCGCAGGATGCCTGATGGTTGTGGTGCTGCTGGTCTGGTTGTTCGGAGACCAATCTGCACCGGGAGCCGGTGATCTTCTGATGAGCGATGCGACGGATACCGAAGCGTCATCTCGCCAGCAGCTTACCGTTGCCTCCCGGCCGCTGTCTGCGCCGGCCATCGCGGCGGAGGACGGTGTTGGGCAGAGCGCAGAGTCGCCGGCTTCAGCGCCGGCACTGGCAGCAGTTGCGCCTGCGCCGAGCGTCACGACCGGTGCGCAGGGGGCAATCGCGAATCGCACGGGCCCGCCTGCTGACCCGATTGGGCCGCCGCCTGAGGCGGCGGAGCGAGATCTGGAATCTCTGATCGCCGAGCTGTCTGAGTCAAGCCCGGATGTGTCGAGCGCAACGCTGCGTCTGGCACCGGAGGATTTTACGATCCAGCTCACGGGGTCCCGGTCGGAACAGGGCGTGATTGATTTCCTGGAGGGTGCAGAATTGCCATTCGCCAGTGGCTATTTTGAAACGCGCTATCAGGGAGGGCCATGGTTCGTGGCGGTTACCGGCGGGTTCAGCAGTCGCGAAGCAGCCAATGCGGGCCTGGCAAGTTTGTCTTCAGCAATCCGCGAGCTGCAACCCTGGGCTCGTCCGGCCAGTCAATTACCCTCCCTGATCAAGCGGCTGCGATAACCCACTCTGCTGCCGCCTGCGTTGGTGTCTAATGATCGCTCGTGTATCATCGCACTCCTTTTCATTTACCTTGGCTCGACAGTCCCCCATGAACGATCGCTTTTTGCGTGCCCTACTGAAGCAGCCTGTGGATCGCACTCCGGTATGGATGATGCGACAGGCCGGCAGATATCTTCCTGAGTATCGAGCCACCCGCAAGCAGGCAGGCAGTTTTCTGGATCTCTGCAAGAACCCGGAACTGGCCTGTGAAGTAACGATGCAGCCGCTGCGTCGCTACGACTTTGATGCGGCGATCCTCTTCTCCGATATTCTGACAATCCCCGATGCCTTCGGTCAGGGGCTGTATTTTGAAGAGGGTGAAGGGCCCAGATTCCGGAAGGTGATTCGCACGCCGGCGGATGTGGAGTCACTGCCTGAGGTGTCCATGACCCGCGAGCTGTCCTATGTCTATGCGGCTGTTGCCCGTATCAGGGAGGAGCTGGCCGGTAAGGTGCCCTTGATCGGGTTTTCCGGCAGCCCCTGGACTCTTGCCACGTATATGATAGAGGGTGGCGGCAGCAAGGATTTTCGGGTCGCCAAACAATTTCTCTACAATCACCCGGAGGCGATGCACCTGCTGCTCGAGCGGCTCGCCGATGCGGTGACCGAATACCTTTCAGCCCAAATTGAGGCTGGCGCCCAGGCCGTGCAAATTTTTGATACCTGGGGCGGAATCCTCACTCCTCCGGCCTACCGGGAATACTCGCTGCATTACATGCAGCGTACCGTCGAGGGTCTAAAGCAGGAAGGGGTACCTGATTCGGTGCCGGTCATTCTGTTTACGAAGAATGGCGGGCAATGGCTTGAGGCCATTGCTGACACCGGTTGTCATGCTGTGGGTCTGGACTGGACCACCGACATTCAGGGGGCACGGGCACGAGTCGGGGACAAGGTCGCGCTGCAGGGAAACATGGATCCCTCTATCTTGTATGCGCAGCCTGAGGTAATCCGGGCAGAAGTCCAGCGCATCCTAAGAGACTACGGGCCGGGCTCCGGGCATGTATTCAATCTCGGGCACGGCATCACTCCGGGTGTCGACCCCGAGCATGTGGCCGTGTTTGTTCAGGCCGTGCACGAATTTTCCACTGTTGATTAGTCGGTCAGCCCTGCTATGGATGTTTGGGTCGGCGTTGGAAGTAACTTGGCATCTGAAATCGGCCCTCCGCAGGAGGTTGTTCGGCGTGCGCTCGCTGAGCTGGAAACGCTGAGCGGTCATGACTTCTCAAGGTCACCTCTGTTCTGCAGCACGCCGGTTGACTGCCCGCCGGGCTCTCCTGATTTCGTGAACGCTGTGGCCAGGATGGATGTGGAGGACCGGATTCGCCCTGAGGACTTTCTCAAGAGCCTTCAGGCCATGGAAAAGCACTTTGGTCGCGTCCGAGACGGCAACAGAAACGCGGCCCGTACACTCGACCTTGATCTGATTTGCTGGGGGCGCCTGATACTTGATCAGCCTGAATTGCGGCTTCCCCATCCCCGTGCTCACCAGCGCGCCTTTGTCCTTGCACCGATGGCGGAGATCGATGCCGACTTCCGATTGCCCGGTTTTGATCACACCGTTGCTCAGCAGTTGTCATCGATTGTCGGCGATGTCGGAGTCGAGCGCCTGATGCTTCGATAAGCAGAGGCGCATCAGCCGGTGGCTGCTGTGCCAGCGCCTCTGAAATATGGCGAAATTGCCAGAATTCAGCGACATTTCCTGATACAAATTAATGTGCAAGTTGGGCCTTTAGTGGTAACCTCGGATGGCGGCCCGTTAGCCTGTGTGTTCGGTCAGCTGGCTGGGCTCGGTCAGGCAGCCAAAATTGACAGTTGCCCAAGGACCGCGGAACTTAGGGAAATCTTGGAGATTGCCTGCCTCGTTGATTGCTCAGAGTAAAAAGGGCAGCGAAGCAGTGAGTGCGGCGCATCTCTGAGTCGGGATTGGATAGGACGCCCCCGCGAGCGCAATAAAATAACAACGGCGGAACCGAGTCGAACGCACCATGAATTCTTGCTTGATAAACATCCGGTCACGAATGCTTTACCTCGCCCTGTGCGCGGGCTGGTTTGGGTCGGCGGCCGCGCAGGACGTCAACGAGGGCCAGTTAAGCAGTTTTCGCGTGGACCCGGCCTCGGTGTTGAGTACGGCCGTGCCGGTTATCGAGTTGTCCCGCAATGTCGAGGCTCAGGATTTTGAGGGCGCTCTGGTCGAAGAGGCGCTGAATTATAATCTCGGGGTCAAAATCACGCCCCTTGCTGGGCTGAATCTGCAGGCGGATGCGTGGCGTCAGGAGATTTCAGATGCGCCGGCCGTGACGCTCAACACGGGTGCGCAAAAGGCGATGCCAAATCTGTACTTGGAAGAGTCTGCGATAAACGAATTCAACATTCAGTCACCGCTGTTAGGGTCTCAGCTTGAGCGCAATGGGTTCGATCTCGGCGCTTCCTACATGTGGGACACGAACCGGTTCGGGCAGTTTACTCTCAGCACCAAAGCGACTTATGTGCAGGACGCCGAGAACCGCGGTTCTCTGCTTGATCTGCTGAACAGTGAGAGCGCGGCTCTGGGAGATCGCGTAGTCAGCCCGGAGCTCCAGAGCAGTCTCATGCTGACGTGGCAACTGGGTAATCATACGGCGAGCGCGATCACTAACTACTTCAACTCCTTTAAGGAGCTCAGCGAACTAGACCTTGATGAAATCAACGCGCTGGTGGACGACATCACCACGATCGATCTTCAGTACGGGTACAGTGTTGAGACCGGCTCCAACAACCGGGCAATTATCTCGTTCGGGATCCGCAATATCTTCGACGAAAAAACCGCCCAGATACTCAATTCCTCCACGCGTGTACTTGACCAGAACGGCCGCGTTGCCTACGGCTCCATCAAATACCAATTCTGAGACATCCCTGCAGCGGCAGCGCACGGGGCTTCCCCCGCGGTGAAGGCTCGCTGTAGCCGGCATTGCGTGCCTGTCCAAGTGCTGATCGGTTCCGTTACAGGCCTGCTCTGGCCAGACGCCACGCATCGAATTATGCCACGCTGTGCTCCTCAAGACTCTGAGCCAGAGCGTCAACTGTCGCGCCGGTGGTCATGAAGTCGTCGACGATCGCCACCCGTTTGATGGTGCCCAACTTCGCGCAGGCTTGCACGGTAAAGGCCGAACGCAGGTTTCGTCTTCTTGTGGCGGCATCTGTCATCTCGGTTTGCAAGCGGGTGTGCCTGACCCGTCGGACCAGTCTCCTGCAAGAGGGGATGCCATAGAGGCTGGACAATCCTCTGACCAGCTCCTCAAACTGATTAAATCCCAGCATGTTCATCCGTCGCGGATGCAGCGGCACCGGCAACAGGAGCTGAGGTTGCGTTGAGGTCGAAAGACGCGGGACGGTGTGTTAAGAGCGCTCAGCGAGCAGATATGCGAAGCTGGCGCCAATCTCCAACCGACTGTGGAATTTGAATTGGCTGATGAGCTGCCGGACCGGTTTCACGTAATGAAACAGCGCTTGCGTACTGTCGAATGCAGGGGGGCGCGCAGGCAGCGTCCACAGCGCTGACCGGCACGAACGCCTAGCGTCACAGGTTCGCCGCAGATCGGGCAGCCGGCTGAAATCCAGGGTAAATGCTCACAGCAGGCGGCACAAAGCCCTGAATCACTGCAGGTTTCCAGCCCGCATACCGGGCACTTCGCCGGAATTAGCCTGCTCAGGCGGGTCAGCCAGTCTTTAGGTGTTTCTGTTCTCAGCCACTTCACGTCTTTGAGCGTAGAAGGTTGACACAGTGTTGCCAAAAAATGCCGAAAAACCGGTGAGTCTCCACTGCCGGTGCAAGCAGCTTCGCCTATAATCGGGTCACAGCAATTAGGAATGGCCTGTCAAAATCGGCAACCCAGCTGATTCGACGAACCACCCGGCCTGAGCAGGAGCAATAATATGAACGCCTATCGCGCGCCACTCGGCGACATGCAGTTTCTGATGTCGGAGGTTTTCCAGGCCGACAAGGTGTTTGCTGCCATGCCGGGTACGGCGGAAGTGACTCCTGATCTGATCAGCGCGATTCTTGAGGAGGCGGCTAAAATTGCGGAAAACTTGCTGTCGCCGATCAACCGGAACGGCGACCATGAGGGGTGCCAATGGACTGACGGAGTGGTTACGACTCCGGCGGGTTTCAAAGCAGTCTATGAAGAGTATGTTGCCGGTGGCTGGGCCGGTCTGACCGGCGAGGTGGATTTTGGCGGGCAGGGTATGCCGAAATTGCTGTCTTCACAAATTGAGGAGATGTTCTTCGGCGCCAATTCCTCATTTGCGCTGTACACCATCCTCACCACCGGTGCGACTCTCACGCTCAGTGAGCACGCATCGGCAGAGCTGAAGCAGCGCTATCTTTCGAAGATGTATGAGGGTCGCTGGACTGGCACCATGTGTCTGACCGAGCCTCACGCAGGGACTGATCTCGGCATGATCAGAACCAAGGCGGTCCCCCAGGCTGATGGCAGCTATCGCATCACCGGCACGAAGATTTTCATTACCGCCGGTGAGCACGACCTGACCGAAAATATCATTCACCTGGTGCTGGCCAAGCTCCCGGATGCGCCTGCCGGGCCGAAGGGTATTTCCCTGTTTGTGGTTCCCAGGAACGCGGTGGACAACGAAGGTGACCTTACCGGAGAGCTGAACGGTGTTTCTTGCGGGGCCGTCGAACACAAGATGGGCATCAAGGGATCTGCGACCTGTGTGATGAATTTTGATGGCGCTCAGGGCTGGCTGGTTGGCGAGCTGAATCACGGTTTGTCCAACATGTTCACGATGATGAATTATGAACGGCTGTCGATGGGTTTGCAGAGTAACGGGCTGGCAGACAGTTCATACCAGACTGCTGCCGACTATGCCCGGGAACGCATTCAGGGCCGGTCGCCGACCGGGCCTCAGCAGCCTGAAAATGCGGCTGATCCGATTCTGGTTCACCCTGATGTGAGACGGATGCTGCTGACTATGCGGGCAAATATCATGGCCGGTCGCGCGCTGTCTATGTATGCGGCGATGCAGCTCGACATTTCCCGTTTTCATCCGGACCCGGAGCAGCGGCAGCACGCAGACAGGCTGGTGGCGCTGCTGATTCCGGTTGCCAAAGCGTATTGCTCCGATCGCGGCTTCGAAATGTGTGTCATGGGACAACAAGTGCTCGGAGGTCATGGCTACGTCGCGGAATGGGGGCTGGAGCAGAATGTGCGTGATGCCCGCATCGCCCAGATTTACGAGGGAGCCAATGGGATTCAGGCGCTGGATTTGATGGGGCGCAAAACGGTGCGTGCCGGGGGTGAACTGTTGGCAGTGTTGCTGACTGAAATAGATAAGTTTGCTGCAGATGCGCAGAATATTCCGGGCATGGACCGATACCTGCTACATTTGGTCAACAACCAGCAAATGATACGCAGCGTCACCCAGAGTGTTATTGATCGCGCCAGCGACAATCCGGAGGAGATCGGAGCGGCTTCTTACGCCTACATGGAACTGCTTGGCCTGACGCTCTACAACTTTATGTGGCTGCGCATTCTGGCAGCGGTTCTGCCAAAGCTTCAGGCCGGGTCAGGCGACACGCCCCACCTCACCGGGCTGGTCAAGACGGCGGAATTCTTCTTTGCCCGGCTGCTGCCCAGAGCCCGGGCGCTGGTAGACGAAATCGAAGCCGGTGCGCAGACGCTCATGGCGATGAGTGCTGAGGAATTCTGAAACATCCTGCAAAGTCATGGCGCGCAGCGGTCCCAAGCGGTATCAGCAGTTCGCTAGCATTCATTCACTCTGTATAATCGGCAGCTCCACCAACAGGACACGCGAATGATCAGAGTCGCCATTGCCGGAGTTGCCGGTCGTATGGGCCAAGCCCTCGTACAAGCCGTAGACGCCCTGAAGCCAGAACTGCAGATAACAGCGGCATCGGTCCTCGCGGGTGATTCAGCGCTGGCCCAGGACATCGGCATCAGCGCGCTGGGTCAGCCCGCAGGCGTCACGACGGTGTCTGATCTTGAGACGGTCATCGACGATTTTGACGTGCTGATTGATTTTACATCGCCAGCGTCCAGTCTGGTCCACCTCGAACTGTGCCAGCACCATGGCAAGTCAATGGTGCTCGGAACGACCGGCTTCAGCGCCTCGGAAAAAGACAGGATCGCTCAGACTCAGTTGCCACTGGTTTTCGCGCCGAATATGAGTGTCGGGGTGACCCTCTGCTTTGATTTGCTGGCCCGTGCTGCCCGCGTATTAGGTGACGAGGTTGATATAGAGATTACCGAAGCGCACCACCGGTTCAAGAAGGATGCGCCGTCAGGGACTGCACTGCAGATGGGCGAGGTTGTTGCCAGGGCTCTGGGGCGCAAGCTGGACGAGGTGGCGGAGTATGGTCGTGAGGGGTTCAGTGATACCCGTGACCCGAAAACTATCGGCTTCAATACCATTCGGGCAGGTGACATTGTCGGCGATCACATAGTGCTCTTTGCCGCTGACGGTGAGCGTGTTGAAATTACCCATAAAGCCACGAGCCGGATGACGTTTGCACGCGGTGCCGTTCGGGCAGCTAAGTGGCTGGCGGGCAAACCCAATGGCGTGTATTCAATGCTGGATGTGCTGGAGCTGGGTGCAGACTAGGGTTATCGACAGCGGTGTGTGGATAAACTGTTGAGAACGGGCACAACAGTGACTCAAGCTATCGTTTCGCGAATAAATCTGCGCTTAGCTGAAAAATCTGGCTTCAGCAGATAGACACAACTGACTATCCTCTTATACAATTACTGCTCAGTATGACGAATGCTGAGAACGTACGGAACGGACGAATTTACTGAAAAGCGGAGCGAGGCTTTCCTCTCTCCGTTTTTTTTCGCCTGCAGAAAATACCAGCAGAGATAAAGGCAAGACGAACTGAAGAGGGTATGAAGTGACTCGAGAAGCGGTTCTGGCGTTAGCAGACGGCAGTATTTTCAAGGGCATTGCGATCGGCGCACAGGGCAAGTCCAGCGGCGAGGTGGTATTTAATACCTCGATGACGGGTTATCAGGAGATTCTGACCGACCCTTCCTATGCTCAGCAGATTGTCACGCTGACATATCCCCATATCGGTAACACCGGTACCAACGATGAGGACAATGAGTCAGATTCGGTGTGGGCCTCCGGTCTGGTGATTCGCGATCTGCCGATGTTGGCCAGCAACTGGCGCAAGCAGCAGTCCCTGGAGGACTTTCTGTCCGAGCGGGGCGTGGTGGCGATCGCGGAGATTGATACCCGTCGCCTCACCAGAGTGCTGCGCGATCAGGGTCCGTTGAATGGCGCCATTGTGTCCGGTGAAGAGTTGGCGGCGATCGGTGAGGCCGGTGCGGTCAGTCTGGCCAAAGCATTTCCTGGGCTTAAAGGCATGGACCTGGCCCGGGTCGTGAGCGCGAAGAATCTCTACCGCTGGGATGAGAGAGTATGGTCACTCGGTTCAGGCTATGGTGACAGCTCTGACACTCGCTTTCGCGTGGTCGCTTATGATTTTGGCGTCAAGCGCAACATCCTAAGGATGCTGGCAGCACGCGGCTGCGAGATCACTGTTGTTCCGGCACAGACGCCTGCCAGTGAGGTACTGGCCATGCAGCCAGACGGGGTGTTTTTATCGAATGGTCCGGGAGACCCTGAACCCTGTGACTACGCCATTGCTGCCATCAGTGAATTCCTCGAAGCTGACGTGCCTCTGTTCGGTATTTGCCTCGGTTGTCAGCTGCTCGCGTTGGCCTGTGGTGCTGCAACCGTCAAGATGCGTCTCGGTCACCACGGCGCAAATCACCCGGCGCAGAATCTGGCAGACGGCACGGTGATGATTACCAGCCAGAACCACGGTTTTGCCGTGGATGCCGCGAGTCTGCCCGACAATTTAACAGCCACCCACAAATCACTCTTCGACGACTCACTGCAGGGAATTGAGCGCAGTGACAAACCCGCATTCGGCTTTCAGGGTCACCCCGAAGCCAGTCCCGGACCTCATGATGTCGCGCCGCTGTTTGATCACTTCATCGAGCTGATGGCGAACTCCACAAGCAACCGTCCACTGGATCGAAAGGAAGCAAGCTAAACATGCCCCGCAGAACTGATATTGAAAGCATTCTTATCCTGGGGGCAGGCCCTATTGTCATCGGGCAAGCCTGCGAATTTGACTACTCCGGCGCACAGGCCTGTCAGGCGCTGCGTGAAGAAGGGTTTCGTGTGATCCTGGTGAACTCCAATCCCGCGACCATCATGACGGACCCGGCGATGGCTGACGCCACCTACATTGAGCCGGTCAAGTGGCAGATTGTGGAAAAAATCATCGCTAAGGAGCGGCCGGATGCGATTCTTCCGACTATGGGCGGGCAGACTGCGCTCAACTGCGCTCTGGATCTGAATCGTCACGGCATCCTAGAAAAGTATGGCGTGGAGCTGATCGGTGCGAAGTGTCAGGCCATCGATAAAGCAGAAGATCGGGAGCTGTTCGACAACGCGATGGTCGCGATTGGGTTGGAAACCCCGCGGCACTTCATGGCGCGCAGTATGGAAGACGCCTTCGCGGGTCTCGAATCAATTGGCTTTCCCTGCATCATCAGGCCGTCTTTTACCCTGGGCGGCAGTGGCGGCGGCATCGCCTACAACCGTGAGGAATTTGAGGAGATCTGTACTCGCGGCCTTGAGCTTTCTCCCACCAATGAACTGCTCATCGATGAGTCACTCATTGGCTGGAAGGAATATGAAATGGAGGTGGTCAGAGACAAGAATGACAATTGCATCATTGTCTGCGCCATTGAGAATTTTGATGCGATGGGTGTGCACACCGGTGATTCAATTACCGTTGCGCCCGCACAAACTCTGACTGACAAGGAATATCAGATCATGCGCAACGCCTCGATTGCGGTGTTGCGGGAGATTGGCGTAGAGACCGGTGGCTCTAACGTGCAGTTTGCGGTGAATCCTGACAATGGTCGCCTGATTGTTATTGAAATGAACCCGCGTGTGTCGCGTTCGTCTGCTCTGGCATCCAAAGCCACAGGTTTTCCGATCGCCAGAGTGGCTGCAAAACTGGCGATTGGCTTCACGCTCGATGAACTGCGAAATGAAATTACCGGTGGAGTCACACCAGCATCGTTTGAACCGGCGATCGACTACGTGGTGACCAAGATTCCACGGTTCACTTTTGAGAAATTTCCGGAAGCTGATGATCGCATTACGACGCAGATGAAATCCGTCGGTGAGGTTATGGCGATCGGGCGCACGTTTCAGGAGTCAATGCAGAAGGCGTTGCGCGGCCTGGAAGTTGGCATGTGTGGTTTTGACCCGATTCTCGAAGCTGACCTGAGTAATGCCAAGGCGGTCCTTACCCGGGAGCTCACTGAACCCGGCGCTCAGCGTATCTGGTTCGTTGCTGATGCCTTTCGCTTGGGCTGGTCAGTGGCGACGGTCTTCGATCTTAGTGGTATCGACCCGTGGTTCCTGATTCAGATTGAAGACCTCATCAAGTCCGAAGAATTGCTGCAGACGCAGCAGCTTTCCGAGCTGGATCAGCGCGCCATGCGCTCACTGAAACGTAAGGGGTTTTCTGACAAGCGTATGGCTCAGCTGCTGGCAGTCTCGGAAGGAGAAGTGTTGCTGGCGCGCCATGACCTGGGAGTCCGCCCTGTGTACAAGCGCGTCGACACCTGCGCGGCTGAGTTCGTGTCGACCACGGCCTACATGTATTCCACCTATGAAGAAGAGTGTGAGGCCCTGCCAAGCGATCGCGACAAAATCATGGTGCTGGGAGGCGGCCCCAACCGCGTCGGGCAGGGTATAGAGTTCGATTATTGCTGTGTGCAGGCGGCTTTGGCTATGCGCGAAGATGGCTTTGAAACCATTATGGTGAACTGTAATCCTGAGACGGTTTCGACTGACTTCAATATTTCGGACCGCCTGTATTTTGAGCCACTTACCTTCGAGGATGTCATCGAAGTGGTCAAGCTGGAACGGCCTGTCGGGGTGATCGTCCAGTTCGGCGGGCAAACACCGCTCAATCTGGTCAAGCAGCTCGAAGACGCGTGTGTGCCGGTAATCGGTACCAGCCCAGATGCAATCGATCGCGCCGAAGATCGCGAGCGCTTTCAGCAGCTCATTGAAAAACTCGAACTGAAACAGCCACCAAACTGCACGGTTCGTTCGGTTGAGGAGGGATTGGAACAGGCAACAAATATTGATTATCCCCTGGTTGTCAGACCTTCCTATGTACTGGGCGGTCGGGCGATGGAAATTGTCTATAACGAAGCCGAGCTGCAGCGCTATATGCATGATGCGGTGAAGGTATCCAATGAGAGTCCGGTACTGCTCGATCACTTTCTCAGTTCGGCGATCGAGATTGATGTCGATCTGGTCAGTGACGGGCAGCAGGTTGTGGTGGGCGCGATCATGCAACACATTGAGCAGGCGGGCATTCATTCCGGGGATTCAGCCTGTTCGCTGCCGCCCTATAACCTGACGGATGAAGTTCAGGACAGGATCAGGGAGCAGGTTACCGCGTTGGCGCTTGAGCTGGGTGTGGTGGGTCTGATGAATACTCAGCTTGCCTACCAGGATGGCGAGGTCTATGTGATCGAGGTCAATCCACGGGCGTCACGCACGGTGCCGTTTGTCTCCAAATGCATCGGCACCTCGCTGGCCAAGGTGGCGGCGCGTTGCATGATTGGCAAGACGCTCGAGGAACAGGGCTTCACTGAGGAAGTCGTGCCAAAGACTTTCGCAGTTAAGGAAGCTGTTTTCCCTTTCAGTAAGTTTCCGGGTGTTGATCCTATTCTCGGGCCGGAAATGAAATCGACCGGAGAAGTCATGGGTGTGGGCGAGACTTTTGCAGAGGCCTACGCCAAGGCCCAGATGGGCGCAGGCGATGTGATTGAGGAATCGGGAACCTGCTTTATCAGTGTGAGAGACCGCGACAAGCCTTTTGTCGTGGAGGTTGCAAGGCGGGCACTGGCGCTGGGGTATGAACTGGTTGCAACGCACGGCACCGCGGCGGTGATCGCAGACGCGGGCCTGAAGGTCAAGGGAGTGAATAAGGTTGCCGAAGGTAGACCCCATATAGTCGATATGCTAAAAAATGATGAGATTCAGGTGGTGTTCAACACGACAGAAGGCAAACAGGCGATCGCAGACTCGTCTACCATCAGACGGACCGCACTGCGCCACAGCGTGTTTTGCACCACCACAATCGCAGGGGCGCTGGCAGTTTGTGATGCGCTGGAATTCGGCAACAATATGTCGGTCTACACCTTGCAGGACCTGCATGCAGACCTCCAATAACCACCGGGCCACACCGTGCCACTGAATAGACGCTGACACATTCCTATGTCGATAACGAAAGTTCCCATGACGGTCAAGGGTGCCGAGGCCCTGCGTGATGAGCTCAATGAGCTTAAAAGCGTGACCAGGCCGAAAATTACTGCAGCGATTGCTGAGGCAAGAGAGCACGGCGACCTGAAAGAAAATGCGGAATATCATGCCGCGCGAGAGCAGCAGAGCTTCTGTGAGGGTCGCATCAAGGAAATTGAGGGCAAACTTGCCGATGCCGAGATTATTGATGTCAGCAAGATCGAACCCTCGGGCAGAGTGATATTCGGCACGACCGTGACTCTGTACAACCTTGAAACCGAAAAGTCAGTGACCTATCAGATTGTTGGTGAGGATGAGGCCGACGTGGCGGCGGGTAAAATCTCGGTGGTTTCGCCGATTGCTAGGGCCATCATGGGCAAGCATGAGGGAGATGAGGTTGTGGTGAAAGCACCGGCGGGTGATCTTGAGTTCGAGATCGAATCGGTGGCACACATCTGATGTGTCGGGCCTGTGATCCGGGCTAGGGTGCTTTTCTGATTAGATTGGACAGCCTGGGGTCGGGTCGCTTGGCTGCACGATAGAGCAGCACAACGTGGCCAATGCTTTGCACTGACTCAGCGTGATGGGTGCCACAGATCTCCTCGATCATGGCTCTGCGCTGGTCACGGTCAGGAACCTGCAGTTTGATCTTGATAAGCTCATGGGCTTCAAGAGCGCGATGAATTTCCTGGGTGACGTTCTCGGTTAGCCCTTTTTGTGCAATGATGACCAAGGGCTTGAGTGCGTGACCTATCGCTCTGAAGCGTTTTTTCTCTGCGTTGCTAAGACTCATCGGTCTGCTTTGTCGGTCGGCGGGAACCGGATTCTAGCAACTCACTTCCACTTCGGATACCGGGTTTTCAGCTCACTATCAGGACATGGCAAGATCAAAGAGCAGTAAACAGTGGTTGAGAGAGCATTTCGATGACGACTATGTGCGGCGTAGCCAGGGTGAGGGCTACCGGTCCCGGGCCAGCTACAAGCTGCTGGAGATGCAGGATAAAGACAGGCTGATCAGACCGGGCATGACGGTGGTAGATCTCGGTGCTGCTCCCGGTGGCTGGTCTCAGGTAGCAGCAGAACTGGTGGGCGATGAAGGCAGAGTCGTAGCGTCTGATATCCTGCCAATGGGCTCGATTGCAGGGGTGGACTTTGTACAGGGTGATTTCACGGACGACCTGGTTTATGAACGCCTGCTGTCGGTCATTGGTGAACCCGGAGCTGACCTTGTAATTTCTGATATGGCCCCCAATATCACTGGTATGAGCGAAATTGACCAGCCCCGCAGTTTGGGACTGGCTGAGCTGGCTCTTGAGCTGGCGAAAACCATACTGAAACCCGGGGCGTACTTTCTAGTGAAGCTGTTCCAGGGAGCAGGTTACCCCGAATACCATCGGGAAATGCAGTCTAGCTTTAACAGCGTCAACACCAGAAAGCCCAAGGCTTCCAGAGCCCGTTCTCGCGAAGTCTATCTGCTCGGTTCAGGTTTTCAGCCCTGAGACGCCAGCGCGCACTGCGGTGAGAAGCGTGCAAAATTTCCTGCAGTTATTAGAATGAACTGCGTAGTCTGCCCGAGCGGCAGTGTAGTCTCAGTGCCATTGGCTCTGATCAATTAGGAGATAAGTCCTTGAATGACATGGCAAAAAATCTAATTCTCTGGATGATAATTGCTGGGGTGTTGCTGACGGTATTCAACAATATCAATCAGGAAACCCGGGAAGAGAATATCAACTATTCTCAGTTCATCAGGGAAGTTCGCTCTGGTCGCGTCGATGCGGTTGAGCTGGCCGGAATCAACATTACCGGTATTCGCTCGGACAATAGTCAGTTTCGGACCATCATGCCTCTTATCGGCGATGACCAGCTGATGAATGATCTGTTCGAAAATAATGTGGAGATCATTGCAAACGAGCCAGAACAGCAGAGCATCTGGACTCAGCTGCTGGTTGCCAGCTTTCCCATCCTGATCATTATTGCGTTGTTTTTCTTCTTCATGCGCCAGATGCAAGGTGGTGGTGCCGGCGGTCGGGGTGGCCCGATGTCCTTCGGCAAGAGCAAGGCTAAACTGCTGGGCGAAGATCAGATCAAGGTCACCTTCGCTGATGTTGCCGGTGTGGAAGAAGCGAAAGAAGACGTCGAGGAACTGGTGGAGTTTTTGCGCGAGCCGGATAAGTTTCAGCGTCTGGGCGGGAAGATCCCACGGGGTATTCTGATGGTGGGCCAGCCGGGGACCGGTAAGACCCTGCTGGCAAAAGCCATCGCCGGTGAGGCCAAGGTGCCGTTCTTTTCAATCTCCGGATCAGACTTTGTGGAAATGTTTGTGGGCGTGGGAGCTTCGAGAGTCCGCGACATGTTTGATCAGGCTAAAAAACAGTCACCCTGCATCATCTTCATCGACGAGATTGATGCTGTCGGGCGTCATCGTGGCGCTGGTCTCGGTGGCGGTCATGATGAACGGGAGCAGACTCTGAACCAGTTGCTGGTCGAAATGGACGGCTTTGAGGTTAATGATGGGGTCATTGTCATGGCGGCTACCAACCGGCCAGATGTCCTCGACCCGGCGCTATTGCGTCCCGGACGATTCGATCGGCAGGTGGTTGTGGGTCTTCCTGACATCCGCGGCCGTGAGCAGATTCTCAAGGTACACATGCGTAAGGTTCCCATTGACGATCGCGTTGAGGCCAGCGTGATAGCCAGAGGTACGCCCGGATTCTCCGGCGCTGATTTGGCTAACCTTGTCAACGAGGCAGCGTTATTCGCGGCGCGAGCAAGCAGGCGCCTGGTCACCATGGAAGAATTCGAAAAAGCCAAAGACAAGATCATGATGGGTGCCGAGCGCAAATCGATGGTGATGTCTGAGAAGGAGCGTCTGAACACGGCTTACCATGAATCAGGTCATGCCATCGTCGGTCGCCTGATGCCGGAGCATGATCCGGTCTATAAAGTGAGCATCATTCCTCGCGGCCGTGCGCTGGGTGTGACGATGTTCCTGCCAGAGGAGGACCGCTACAGCTACAGCAAGCAGCATATTCTCAGCCAGATCTGCAGCCTCTACGGGGGTCGCATCGCGGAAGAAATGACGCTCGGCAAGGAAGGCGTGACAACTGGCGCCTCTAACGATATCCAGCGTGCAACAGAAATGGCTCGGAACATGGTGACAAAGTGGGGTCTATCTGAAGAACTGGGACCCCTACTTTACTCTGAAGATGAAGGGGAGGTCTTTCTCGGGCGCTCGGCGGCTTCACAGGCCAAGTCGGTGTCCAGCGAAACGGCAATGGCGATCGATCGCGAGGTCCGCAAAATCATCGACGAGTGTTACGGAAAAGCCGAACAGATACTGGAAGATAATCGCCATCTGCTCGAGATCATGAAGGATGCGTTGATGGAATATGAAACCATCGACTCTGATCAGATTGGTGACATCATGCAGGGTAAAACACCTAGACCCCCAATGGGGTGGAGTGACTCTGATAACGACGGTTCGGGCGCGACGCCTGTAGAGGACGAAGTCACGAAGCCTCGTACGGAGACAAATCCCGATGGCCAGTCAGGACCGATCGGTGGTCCTGCCGGCGAGCACTAATTCGCCACGCTTCCGGCTCTTGCCAACACCACACATCCTGCAGGCTGGAGAACGACAGATAGAACTGTCTTCTCCGGTCTGTATGGGCATTTTGAATATTACCCCCGACTCTTTCTCTGATGGTGCTGAACTGGCCCGTTCTGATCGATCTGAGTTCAGATTTGATCGCGACAAAGTGCTTTTTAAGGCAGCGCAGATGGTCCGGGATGGCGCTCAGATACTGGATGTTGGCGGGGAATCTACCAGGCCGGGGGCCAGTCCGGTGCCCGTTGATGAGGAGTTGGATCGGACGATCCCTGTTCTCGAAATATTGCGAGCTGAATTCGATGTTCTGCTGTCTATTGATACCAGTACGCCTGCGGTCATGTCTGCAGCCCTCGCTGCCGGCGCCGGCCTGGTAAATGATGTCAGAGCACTGACTCGTGCCGGTGCCATACAGGTCGTCGCTGAGGCGCAGACGGCCCCGGCAGTTTGTCTGATGCACATGCAGGGCCAGCCAGTATCAATGCAGGAAACCTTCTCATATGGCAGCGTCGTCGATGAGGTGTTCGGTTTCCTCAAAAAACGTATCGCGGACAGTGAGCAGGCAGGATTGGAGCGATCAAGGATTTTGGTCGATCCGGGTTTTGGCTTCGGCAAATCCGTCGAGCACAATTACGAGTTGTTGCGCCGTCTGGATGAATTCCATGAGCTTGGTGCGCCAATATTGGTGGGTGTCTCCCGAAAATCCATGATTGGTGCCGTTACAGGGCGGTCGGTAGACCGACGACTGTCCGGCTCTGTCGCCGCAACCAGCCTGGCCTTGCAGGCAGGTGCACATATCATCCGGACGCACGACGTTGCAGATACAGTTGACGCAATCAAGGTGTATCAAGCCTGCCGGAGTGTCGGGTAGCCGAGCTTATTGCGTCGGTGCATCAACTTGGTTAGTATTGGCGCCCGTTTTGCCGGGCTCTCGCGAGCTTCTGTCGGATAGGTGATATGTCATGCGGCAACCGCTGGTAGTTGGCAATTGGAAGATGCACGGCAACGCGGGAGGAATTCGGTCCCTGATGGCTGAGTTGATTGAGGCAGAAGGGACATTCTCCGGTGCAGAAGTCGGTGTTTGTCCGCCTTTCGTCTTTCTGCAGATGGTGACAGAGCTATGCGCTGGTTCGTCTATTCGGGTCGGGGCACAAAATGTGTCGCAACACGACAACGGTGCGTTCACCGGGGAAGTGTCTGCTGCGATGCTTGTAGAACTCGGCGCCGCCTATGTGCTGGTTGGGCACTCGGAGCGTCGCGAGCTATTTGCGGAATCGAGTGAGACAGTGGCGGAGAAATTTTTGGCCGCTCAGGCGCAAGGGCTGACGCCTATCCTGTGTCTGGGTGAGACAATTCAGCAGCGCGAGCGCGGAGAGACTGAACAAACGGTGCTGGCGCAGCTGGATACCGTCCTAGTAGCGGCTGGTGTCGAAGCGTTCGCAAACAGCGTGCTGGCCTACGAGCCGGTCTGGGCGATAGGGACGGGTAAGACCGCCTCTCCCGAACAGGCGCAGCAGGTGCACCAGATACTGCGAGAGCACATCGCGGCGACAGATTCCGCTGTCGCTGATGCGCTTCGTATCCTTTATGGCGGTAGTGTTAAAGACACCAACGCCAGAGTGCTGTTCAGCCAACCGGATATAGATGGGGTTCTGGTGGGCGGCGCCTCGCTTGAGGCAGGACAATTTGCCGCTATTTGTGCGAGTATGGAAAACTGATCATGGAAACTATTGTCGTTATTGTTCATGTCATCGTCGCGATTGCAATCGTCGGCCTCGTCCTGCTGCAGCAGGGTAAAGGCGCTGACGCGGGCGCCTCATTTGGCGCGGGTGCTTCCCAGACGGTGTTCGGTTCTTCCGGTAGTGGCAACTTTCTAGTTCGTGCCACCACGGTAGCCGCGACCCTCTTTTTTGTTACCAGTCTGCTCCTGGCGGTGTTCGCCAGTAATCGGTCCGGCCTTGGCAGCTCTTCGGACATCCCGGTCTTGAATCAGGACATTCTGGAAGAAATGACGACTTTGCAGTCTGATGTTCCGGTGCTGGAATCTGAGGAGATCGCACCGGTCTCAACTCAGAGCGATTTACCAAGCCTGCCGTCAGATCCGGGCCAATAGCTTCCAAGTATGGCCATGTTAAAAGTGCTAGACATGCAGATTCACGAAAATTATGCCGAAGTGGTGGAATTGGTAGACACGCTATCTTGAGGGGGTAGTGAGCTTCGCTCGTGCCGGTTCAAGTCCGGCCTTCGGCACCAATCTATCGTAATATCTAGTAACCTTGTGGTCCTCAAAAGGCTCCTAGGCCAGTGTTTATAACTACCTAGTTGTATTCCCCAGTAAAAGGTTAGTAATAGTCGCCAAGCACTGGAATGTCGCGCTTGATCAAGCGCTCAATATTCTTGAGCTGCTTTCTTTCATCCTTACTGACCAAAGACAGCGCTACTCCACTGGCACCAGCACGTCCAGTGCGACCAATACGGTGGACGTAATCCTCAGCCACATGTGGAAGGTCGAAGTTAATTACCAATGTCAACAACTCGATATCGATGCCGCGTGCAGCGATGTCCGTGGCAACCATTACCTGTACGTTGTTGGCTTTAAAATCTGCCAGTGCCTTGGTACGCTGAGCCTGGCTACGATTGCCATGTATCGCAACAGCGGAAATAGAGTCGCGAGCTAGCTTTTTCACCAGCTTGTTAGCACCGTGTTTAGTGCGGGAGAATACAAGCGCCTGCTCTGTGGTTTCCTGGATCAACTCACTGAGAAGATCCGCCTTCAATGGCTTCTCCACGAACCACAAGCTCTGTTCGATAGCGTCGACAGTTGAATTACGAGGCGCTACGTCTATTTCTAAAGGATCATGGCAAATGCTGTTCGCTAGCTTGCGAATCTCTTTGGAAAATGTTGCGGAGAACATCAAGTTCTGACGTTGCGAGGGAATTAAGGCAAGGATTTTGCGAATATCGCGGATGAAACCCATATCCAGCATCCGATCTGCCTCATCCAGAACAAGCAACTCGATTTCATCAAAACCGATTGCCCTTTGTTGGTACAAATCCAGAAGCCGTCCTGGAGTCGCTACCAACAAGTCAACACCATGCCTAAGCTGCTTGAGCTGAGGATTGATATTGACACCGCCGAAGACAACAGCAGATAGCAGATTTTCATGCTTACCATAGGTCAGGATGCTTTTGTGAACCTGGGCTGCCAGTTCACGAGTTGGTGTTAGAATCAAGGCGCGTACTTTTCCCGACGTCACGCGTGTATGCGGGCCCAGTTGTTGCAACATAGGTAGCACAAAACCAGCAGTTTTGCCGGTGCCGGTCTGAGCAGCAGCCATCACATCGCCACCAGAAAGAATGGCAGGAATTGCCTGTATCTGAATAGGAGTTGGCTGGGTGTAGCCTGAATGCGCAACGGCGCGCAACAGGGATTCAGATAGGCCGAGTTTTTCAAAAGTCATGTGAATCTCAATTGCAAAATTAATTGCGTAGCGTGATTGGTCATGACGTATCAACCGCTCGGCGAATCGTAGAAGCGGCAATAATCAAGGATCAGATAAATAAATCAATACTGGACTGGAATCAGAGAAAAATCAGTCTTGTCGCATGATTGTGCAATCAATAGAAAAGTTCGGAGTGGCTATACCGACGTCTATTTGCCAGCGAATGCTACAGCAGAAGCGCAGGTTAGGCCAATAAACGGCTTACGTTTTTACTATCTGTGAATCTGAGGCTTGAGGATCTGAGCTAGAAAAATGCACGCACTGCACGGAATTATCCTGATTGACACTCGGCGAGTAACACGACTTGACCCAAATTATAAGGCGCTAACCTAACTCTGACTGGTATAAACGGCACAAACGCCTCAGAAACGGTTAAAGGTCGCGTGGTCCAAATTTCCATACCCATAGGCTGAGAAGAACACCAAAAACCTGCAGGAAAAGTCGAATGATATGACCGTCTGTAGTTAGCGAACTCCCGTCGCCAAGTTCAAGGTCATAGATCCACATGTAGATATTTGCGGGATAAACGCACACCAAAAAAGTTGCGCTCCCGAGCCCTGTCATTTTTCTCGAGCTTGGCAAAATGAAACCGACTCCCAGAGCTAGTTCAACTGCTCCACTGATATATACCCACAACCTTGCAGAGCCGGGGATTGGAGGAACGATTGGCTCAAACCATTGAGGGTCAATGAAGTGTAAAGTACCAGCGTAGAGCCAGAAAAAAGCCGCAGCCAAACACACAGCATGCCAAGTGAGATGCTTCATATATCAGCTTAAATTCCTTAACGCTTTTTAAAAGTAAACCAAACAAAGAAAAGCGTGACTACCGTCCCGATGATCAAAGTCCCAAAAGTTAATGATCTTGAGAGATCAACTAGCTCCAGTCGGCCGTCCCCTCCCGACAGAGTAAGCATCTCGGTGCGGTATTTCACCACCGCGCCTTGCGCAAGCAACCAACGACTCAACATATTTATAGAGAAAGCCGTATACAGCAAAGCCATCAATGCGCTGAAACCCAGAGTTAGAGTGCGAGAGCCTAAATGGCAAGCAATGATTACCGCGAATGTAGCGCTAATCCAGAACTCGAAGAATCGATCTTGGGCACTGAGGGCCATATAAAAAAGTTGAACTGCTTCATAAAGAGATAACGAACCGTCGTCAGCCATACTATCCACCATTTTGTTCGAAGAAAGTAGCTATATGAGTCGTACTAAGTATTTCAACCACATCGAAGAAATTCCACATCATCTATTTCGTCAACCTGACAGTACGCATTTCTTTCGCATGCAAAATATCCACGCATAATTGAAGTGCTATATTTGTGACGAGCATCTATTCTATGACTCGAACTTAGTGATAGGTTTACATTTCCGAGCACTAAGCATTCCGCTTAGATATTTATGCGTACTAGAAGCTATGGGGACATAAAGAGTGATGGAAAATACAATTATCCTGGCAGTGCAGGTCATTGCTGCATTCGGAGTCGTCGTATCGGTTTTTTACTTAGGTGTGCAGGTTAGTCAGCAGAATAAAATCACAAAGGCACAGTTCGGATTTTCGTTGACTCAGAGGTTATACGATCGCTTCTTTCAGACTGCAACGAATCAAGCTTTTTGTAATCTCCTAGCTAAAGACTGGGCACTTGAGGAGCTGGATTCCAGTCAGCGATGGCAGGCAGGCATGTACATCAACGCTTTGCTGGTGGACATATTCGATACATATGATAAGTGTGAGGCGGGGCTCGTTGACGCTTCTCAGCTCGATATGAGATTGAACCTTCTCAAGACGGGCATGATGAAGTTGCCCATAGGGAAAATGTTATGGAACCTCTGGAAGCCAACCCGCAGTAATGAATTTATAAGCTGGTTCGAACTTCAATTATTTGAAGGAGAGGAAATCCAAGGCTTCGACTTGCGTGAATCTGAAGCAAGCACACAGTTCAGATAAAATATTTGTACGTTCGATTGCGCGCCGGTCAGACAAGGACCAGCGCGCAGATTGTCGAACCCGTTCTCTAGAGGAATCAGCGAACCCTGCTAAGAAAGAACATAAACATCCATTGTCATAGTCCGTTCAAGAGGATTCACGGTGATTCTGCCTAAATTTTGACTACCATCGTTGATGTTTACCAATTCATCCATAATGATTAGCACACCATCTCTTCGCCAGACGCCTACAGCAGTACCCGAAGCCATTGTGTCCTTGTCGACATAACCTCTTCCCTGAGCGGTATAAGTGCCACCAGTGCCATCCTGATTATAGCTAAGGTGGTAGCTAGCGTAGACTCGACCGTATTCGCCCATATTGCCTTCGGCTGTGATCACTGATTCGCTGTCACCTAGATCTATAGAAGTAATCTGCATTTCAGTTCGTGGTTGTCTTTCTTCAAGTGTTAGGGCCATGTTTTTTCCTCATGGGTTTGTGCTGTGTTTTTGCCAATGATTAAATTAATGCTAGATTATTCAAGGAATTCAAATGTGCCAGTGGTGCTACCTTCAGCTGAAACGTCATAGCTCCCAACTGCCGCTGTACCATTTAGAAACGAGAATTTTTCTGATTTTGTGTGATGATGGTTTATTACTTTGAATGGTACTGACCCGTCTGGATTTGTTCTTGCAGCAGAGCCGCTTCCTTTCATATTGATCACTTCTCCGCATTCAGTTTGCATTACACCATCACCAGAGCCGTAGATACTCCCGTCGAATCTTTGAATCTGCTTATAGCTCCAGTGAGCTACATATTTAACATTGCCTAGTGTTCCTTCCGTGGTGAGATTGACCTCAAAGTTGGAGCCTTCGGCTGTCTCTGGTAGGACAGAGATGCTAGTTATCGTACCGGTTTCCTTTCGTATGTATTCTTTCAAGCTCATAGTCGAATCCTGTTCTCAATTAAGTTAGTTTGTTGATGAAACGTGGTGGTGCTCAATCTTCCATCTATCTATATTCCTGAGGACGCGGTGATGAATGTCATAAACGAATCGTCGCATGTGTAGACAGACTGGTATAACTCACCAAACGCTGCCCCTTCAGGTGTGGTTGTGAACCACTCTATTGCTTTGCCGTAATCTTCAGCCGTCGGAGCAATCCCAATCCAGTTGACTGAATTTGTCTTTATTGGGATTTGCTGAAATCCAGCGTGAGCAGTATAGCTATCAGCTATGCCAGCATCCCGAAGGTACTCGGTAAATGCGCCCATCATTGCTGATAGATCCTCCAACGTTTTCCCTTCATTAAGCTCGCATTGATAAATCTCAACGACTGGGCCCGCCGCGGCTAGTTTCGCAAAAGTACAAAGAATGATTGCTGAAAGAAACTTTTTCATTTTTCCTCCGAGGAAAATTAGATTTTGTGATAAAAAGCTTGTGTTTTACTTTTCTGGGTGGCTTCGGAGTCTGACAGAGCATGACGAGTCTTTAATTTAATTGAACGTGTCTCAAAATTTGGGCGATGGTGCGCAAAGCTACGACCTAATCAGCGCGATCGACGCTCGTAGGCCCACAGACAGATATCATGCTAACGATACATATTCAAATGCTTTGTCGATTTAGGTATGGTCTCGCGCTTGTGCCGCTGTGTCGGATTTCGAAAACTGCGCTTTATTTGTGCGTCTGGGCTTTTGCGCCGATTTTTCGCACAAAAAAAGAGCAAAAATTATTCCCCCCTTCTTTTTTTTGTAAAACCTTCGTCACATTTCATTGATACAACTTGGGATAGCTGTTAACAATGCCGTTGATGAGCTTGTAAGATGGGTGTCCCACCCTTATCCGGACAATAGTGTCCACAATGACGCCGAGTAGGAACCAAAAATGATTAACATTAAAAAGTATATCTTCAGCAGTGCGCTCGCGCTCTTTTGTACAACAACGCTTAATGCACAAGTTGGACTGAATTATGACTTCAATGTCCAAGATCCGGCTGCGTTTTTGTATACGATGAATTCATACATGGCCACCGAGGAAGCCTCACGCTCGGGTGCGACCGTGATCCTGAGACAAAACTTGGCGAATGGTGCTCAGGGCACTACCCACAACTTGGCAGTTATTTGGCCTGACTATGCTTCAATGCAATCAAGTCTCACCGCAAACTCGATGTCACAAACGTGGTCTGCTTTTATTTCCTCGATTGGCAACGCTGCCACTCAAGTGGGAACTAGCATGTTTGCCGCGACTGGTTTGTCCACAGGAAACGCCTCAGTTGTAACAGCACCTAGTCAAGTCAGACGTTTTATCAACTTCACTGTCGAGCCTCACAACGCCGGTGCTTATGTTGAAGAGTTGCAGGAACTTTGGGAATCTTGTGACGATTCCGTGCACCATGCTCTATATCAGATTACGGGGACCGGCGAACTGGGTTGGACGCACGCGGTGGTTCAGACAGCAGCGAATCTTGGAGACTTGCTAGACGGCACTGCTTGCGACTCAGATGCGACTACAGATTTTTTTGCGTCAGTCAGCGATATACGTGAAGTGAAATACGACTTCGTTGCCGCTGACATGATGATTTGGCAGCCGTAGCGCGCATTGAATATTGAAGCAAACCACATTACATCAACTATCTAAGGATAATGTTATGAGAAATTCATTAGCAACGTTTGTATTTTTGTTGGCCTCTCAGCAGGTGTTCGCGCAACAACCTTTTCAGACTTTTGACATGATTGTCACTGACCCAGCCGGAGTCGTAGCCGCGTTAGACAAAATGGTGGCCAGCCCCACGGGTCAGCAAAGCTCAGCGAGGGTGATTTTGAATCAATACCTTGCAAACGGTGAGAGCCTCGCCACCCATCAAATCATTGTCGTTTACCCGACTACAGAAGATATGGATGCCGACTTTTTGCGGAATGCTGTGTCTCCTGACTGGGCTACATTTCTCGAAGAAATGCAGCAAGCAGCAACCGTTGAGGCGGAAGGTTTGGGTCAGATTCTCGCTATAGGTGGAGATCTTGAAAGTTCAGTCTCGACAGCGCTTGGCCGTACCAACGTTTACTACCAAATGTCGGTTAGTGATCCAGCGGCCTACGCAAGTGCTTGGAGTGACTTCACGAGTGCCAACGCTGATACTGGAGTGCTTTCCTACTTATCGTCAGTTCTAGCATTTGGCGCAAACCCAGCGACACATGTAGTGAACAACGTCTATAGCACTCCTGGTGAAGCATTGGCTAATGATCCGACTAGCTATGATGGCTGGGACGCGTTTTCGCAGCGTGTTAGTGGAATCAGGAATATAGAGGGCCGTGCAGTTACTACTGTGATAGCCGAGTGGTCGCCTGAGTAATCGAGGCTATTCATTATTTTTGAGGCAGCTCGCTCTGTGGGCTGCCGCTTTCAAAAGGAGGCTAAAAATGTCAGAAGTAATTGGTACGTTTGAGTTAGAACATGTGTCTAATACCTACACGGCTGATGAAGATGGTAATGTAACGAACCACACAAATTGGCGGGGAACAGCCGAGAATTATGGTTCCATATTCGGTACCTTAACATTCGGCCCGATCGCGCTCGGTGATATGGATGAAAAACTCGAGGGCGGGGAAGTGCGCTGGACTGGACAGGGATTTCTGGAAGACGGCACCGCAGTAGCAGGAGTCGGTAAGGGCACCTGGAAAAAAGACCCACAAGGTCATGTTTGGCATACTGACGTGGTGACTGAGTTGAACGACGGAACTAAGGTTAGGGGTAAAGGGATACTTGAGCTAGCAACCCTGAAATTCACAGGAACAAACTACTCCGTTTAGATTATAAAAGAATAGCTCAAAACTTGATATTACAGGATCTCTCGGGTGACGTCCGCGGGGTACACAAAAATTGAGGAAATTGCATTGAGAATAGCGCAAATTAGAAGTCTTTCGGTATTAGTGTTGCTCTTTGGCAGCTCAGCATTGAATGCAGCTGACAATGTCGTGATTGGTGAGGTAGAGATGCCAGAAGTCGCTTCAAGCCCGGCGTTTGAGCAGATGAAGAAGAAACTTGGTAAATGGGAAGGGACTTTAACTCAATCTCTTACCGGTTCTTCTTATGATGTCTCATACGAGTGGAAATTGGTATCTGGCGGTAACACCATCATAGAGACTGCTATCGAAGATGGGGTTGAGATGGTTACAACGTATACAGATGAGGATGGCGAATTATTGGTCAAACACTATTGTGCTCTCGGAACGGAACCGGTTTTCTCTGTAGTAGAGGCTTCCGACGGCGTGGTGGAATTAGCCTTTGATGAGAATCGTTCTCCGCTAAGGCCGCATACACATGATTACGTTGATAGCATGAAGTGGACGATGGTTCAGGGCGATGTCGACTCTATGGTTTACGAATATGTTGCTACGTTATCTGGCGAACGATCTTCCAATCGAGCTGAACTAAAGAGGAACTGACCTTGCAATTTGTGTTGCCCGCACTCTGCAAAGAGCGCGGGCTTCATAGATTTATCTGGGGGGCAAACAGTACTATTTTGCCTCATACAACTTCAATTGCTGCCTTGTCTGATCAAGGCTCAAACGTTTCGTCAAGAACAAAGAGCTCTACACCCCCAGTTATCCTGTCGTTACTCATGGCCTCTGCAGTTGCAGGATCATTAAAAATACGCATGAACTCATCAGGGTCGCTAGTGTCGAAAACGGCGAGCACTTTGCTTCCCTCTGTTGACCCCATATACGCTACGCTAATCTTTTGTGCTGAGAATAGGTCGCTGTGAGATTTAAACTCAGTTCTCCAATGTTCGACATCTTCAACTTCTGCTCTAACTGCGATCAACATTATTTGATTCTCCTCAGTAAGGTTTTGTAACTCTATATTCTCCGGATAGAGTCTGCATGATACAAAAAGATCTTGAGCATAGCTTGAATTAGTAGCTGAGCCAATCCAAGAACATCTGATTTCGAATATCAAAAACTTAGACCAAAATCAATTTAGCTAAGGAGAAACGCATGGAACAATTAAACTTGGAATCTCTCATAAATCTCGTTGGCGCTGTCGCCACCTTGGGCACTTTAGCTTATCTAGCTATGCAAATACGTTTAAGTAATAGGCTTGCAGTTTCCGCTATAGAGCATCAACTAAACACTCGAGTCTACGATCGAAGGTTTAGCATCGCTAGAGATGACGAGTTTTGCGAATTTTTGTCTCGAGATTGGGATAATGTAAGTTTTTCTCGTGTAGAAAAGACAAAAGTAGCGCAGTATGTAACTATGCTAATAGTGGATGCACGAGAGGTGTTCTTTCAAGATAAACTTGGATTCGTTTCGCAACATTTGTTACCTGCCAGAATTGATGTTTTGAAAAAGGGAATAATGGAAAATGAAATATCAAAATCTGTTTGGGCTGCTTATAGGCATCTTGTTGATCCAGATTTTGCCGTATATTTCGAGCGTGAGATCTACCCCGATGGCTTGGGCCAGGGATTAGAAGCCGCACACCCACTTAGCAAGGTTGCCAAGTGAGCATGTCCAAGATCGGTATACCGGGCTAGTGGTATTAGAATTGACCGCGCGTTTCAGCTAGCTTTTTTTCGGGTTTTCCGGCTGTCAGTAAAGCCTTTAGCAAGCTCCGTTGATTACACTATGACGAATCTATTTAATGAAACAATCTCAGAGATTTAAAGGGGTCCGATGTGGCAGAAGAACAAGCAGTAAGGTCAGTAATCCAAGTTTATTTCGATAGCATGAGCGAGTCTAGCCGAGAAAAAGTGTGTGAAGCATTTCATCCTTCCGGGAAAGTGACCGGTTATCTGGAGGATGGGCTGCATGAGATGACGAGAGACGAGTTTGCTGATCTTGTGGCAAGCCTGCAACCATCACCTAATGAGAGCGATCAAAAGTTGCACGCCGAAGTTTTGTCGATCGACATAACGGGCGACACTGCTATTGCCAAAGTTAGGGATGAATACTTAGGTATGATGTTCATCGATACGCTGTCCTTTATAAAAGTAGACGATGCTTGGTCGATTTATACTAAATTATTTCATATAGAAAAAATTTAGCTGCGTCGTAATGGCTACGCCGTAAAGGTTAAAGACAAGATCATTCAATCTATTTAATTATGGAGAGGTTATGTTTAGTCACATAGTAGTGGGAAGCAACGATGCTGCGGCGTCAAAACGTTTCTATGATGCAACACTCACATGTCTAGGATATGGAGAAGGCAATCAAATGGAGTCTGGAAGGACGCTTTACAATTATGGAAAGGGAGTATTTTTTGCCTTTACGCCTCCGCTTGACGGGGCGCCTGCAACTGCCGCCAATGGGGGAACGATAAGTTTTAGTGCTCAGAGTACAGAGCAAGTCGATGCATGGCATGCTGCGGGACTATCAGCTGGTGGTGTTGATTGTGAGGATCCACCGGGTGTTCGAGATTTTGGGGGTGCAAGGATGTATCTCGCCTATCTCAGGGATCCTACTGGTAATAAATTGGCTGCACTTCACTTGATTTCTGATTGATGTACGAAAATTTTTGGTCAGGCATTGGATTGGGCGCTGCAACTCAAGCTATTGATGATACTTTGGGGCTTGCAGCGTCCTAGTCCGGGCCTTGACCTGATGTCTGTGTCCTTCCTATAATGCGGGCCCCTAGCGCTGGGCGTATTCGATTAAGAGCCGATGCGGTTAGTTCACGGGGATAAGAGAGATCTGGTGCGGGGTGGAGCAGTCTGGAAGCTCGTCGGGCTCATAACCCGAAGGTCGTAGGTTCAAATCCTGCCCCCGCTACCAACTTTTGGATCCGCTAGACAACGCCTCAGGTAGGCTTGATCCGGCACAATCATAGCTGTCGTGACCCGCTCCCGGAGCCCAGTCACCGCATGGATTGCGTCGTACAGCGGGACAAACTGCGCACTGGGTCTTGTGAACGCCCGGCCGCGTATCAGTGAAGTGGGCCTTGGGCCCATTTTTTGTTTCTGGGGTTCCTGTCCGGAAATGGTCCGGGAGGGAGCCAAGGCTGAGTGGCGGTTAGGTGAAGAGTAGCGTCAACCAAGTAGCGCAGCTGGTAAGTCCGACGGTGGAAGCTTTGGGGCTGCAACTTTGGGGCGTTGAACTTACTTCTCAGGGCAAGTATTCAGTGCTCAGGATCTTCATTGAGCGTGAAACTGGCGTCACGATAGAGGACTGTGAGCAGGTCAGCCGGCAGGTGAGTGCGATACTTGACGTTGAAGATCCGATTGCCAGCGAATACACGCTTGAAGTGTCCTCACCGGGAACGGACCGACTGCTGTTTACCGTTGAGCAATTTCAACAGTACTGCGGCGAAGAGGTAGACATCAGGATGCGCTCCCCCCTAGACGGGCGGAGAAAATTCAAAGGTATTTTGCAAGACGTTGTTAGCGGAGTAGTGCATATAGAAGTAGACGGCAGCTCTTTTGAACTGCCGCATGAAGAGATAGAAAAAGCGAATATTGTTTACTGAAGCAGGAAGGTTCTGTGAGGCCAGCGGCAGTACAGGGCAATCCGGTCAGTGACGGGTTTGGTGACACGATTATGATGAGTAAAGAAATATTGATGGTTGCAGACGCCGTCTCGAATGAGAAGGGTGTGTCTCGTGCTGTCATTTTTGAAGCAATTGAATCGGCGTTGGCGTCGGCTACCAAGAAGTTACACGACAGTGAAGAGATTGACTGCCGGGTATCGGTAGATCGCGATAGCGGTGAGTACGAAACCTTTCGCGTATGGACTGTCGTCGAAGACGAAGAGTATCTGGAAGGAGCGGCTCAGTTCACGCTGGAGCAGGCCGGTGAAAAAGATCAGAGTCTGGCTATTGGCGATACCTATGAGGAAAAGATCGATAACGTGGAGTTTGGTCGCATCGCTGCCCAGACAGCCAAACAGGTTATTGTGCAGAAAGTCCGGGAAGCTGAGCGCGAAATCATTATCGGTGATTATCAAGATCGTGTCGGTGAACTGGTGGCCGGAACCGTCAAGAAAGTGACCCGGGACAGTGTGATTGTCGACCTGGGCAGCAAT
>CACBCS010000020.1 GCA_902537815.1 uncultured Pseudohongiella sp.
TGATTTCTGCGGCCCGGCGTCTGGTCGGCGATTGCGGTATTTTCTTTGCGCTGCCTGCGAAACAGACAGATGCACGCTGAAACCCCAGACTTGAACTTTGACGTCAAAGCGGATTGAATGAATGGATCTATCCCTGTTTTGCCGCGTTGTCATGCCTACAAAATGCTCGTTGAAAGTGCTGTTCGCCAGCCTGTTCATTGCCTTGTCGACAGCCCCTGCCTCAGCGCAGGCACCGGAAATACGTACAGTTCTGTCAGGCCATTGGGTAATCAACGATGAGCTGAGCGACAACACAGACGATCAGGTGGAAGAGGCAATTGAAGCAGGGGGCGGCAAAGGTAGCCGCGGGATCTTTAATCGTCAGGAAGATTTTTACCGTGGCGGTCCGCCTGAGCATGAGCTTTATGACCGCATCTCTTATGATGATGTCCTCACAATTGAGGTGGATGAACCTGAGCTTCGCTTCACCTATGAAGACGATTTCGAGCGGGTATTTCATTCAGACGGTCGTCGCCGTCGCGCGTCGGCTACCGGTTTCTACAGTGAAGGCGGTACCGATTTTTCGTCGGGCCTGTTCGAGGGCGATTCACTGGTGGTGGAAGGGCGACCAAGAGACGGCGGGTTTACCATTGAAATCTATACTCTTGAGTCCGGCGGCAATCGACTGCGTATTGAAATGACAATCCAGCCAGATTCATTTCGCGAGCCAATTGAACTGGTGAGGTACTTCGACCGAGCAGAGTAAGTCATCTAGCGCATCTGGCTGATGATTTCCGCCTCGAGTTCAAGTAGTCGATCTTTGCCAAAAAACATCTCATCCCCGACAAAAAAAGTCGGTGAGCCAAAGGCGCCACGCCCTACCGAGCGGCTGGTATTGTCTATGAGCTCCTGTTTGATCTCGGGGTCTTGCATTGCCGCGACAATGTCATCGGCTGGCAGGCCATGCTCGCGCAAGGCCTCGGCTATCACTTCCGGGTCTGCCATGTTTTTGCCCTGTTCCCACATACCCTGGTACATAGACTCAATATAGCGCTTGTAGTAGTCCTGATGGCTGGCAAATACGGCGCCTCGCATCAGATGAATGGTATTGACCGGGAAGTGCGGATTGAACCGGTAGCCTGAGAATTGATGGCGCGCAATGAAGCGCTTCATTTCTAGTGCCTGATATTCTTTCTTGTTTTTGACTTCGGCAAACTGCTCCATGGGGGAGCGATTGTTGGTGGCCTTGAAAATCCCGCCCAGCAGTACCGGGCAATAAGTGATTTGTGCTCCCGTGCGTTCTTCGATACCCGGAATCAGGCGATGACAAAAATAGGTGTTCGGGCTTCCGAAATCATAATGGAATTCAATGTGTAGGCTCATGGCGCAGTGCCCCCTGCAGTATCCCCGCGTGATTATTAATGTTGTTATTCAATGTTGCTTGCGTCTAGCCAGAGTTCGGCTGATTGGCGCGTTAGTTAGACATAATAACCAATAATCGGTGGGGCTGGCGAGGTGCTCCGGGAGTCAGAAATTTTCCGTCGGACAACATGACGGCAAATTGCTTGAAGCGCCCCCGTGAGTTGTCGGCCCCAAATGGAATCCCCCGGTTCACTAAAAGCAGTGTCTTAGGTTTAGGTCAGCTTCGAGGTTTGATGAATTTCAGCGTCATGCGGTCGCTTTCTCCGATGGCGGTAAAATCTTCGCGGTTAGCCTCGCCCATTCTGTAGGTGGGCGGAAGGCTCCAAACCCCTGCGGGATGATCAGTGTCGTCCTTGGCGTTGGCATTTAATTCAGAAGATTCAACAAACTCAAAACCTGCTGCGGCAGCCACCCCTTTGACGTAGGCCTCGGTCACATATCCTGTTGTTTTCATGATCTCCATACTGGCGTCGGGTCTGGCCCGATGCTCGACAACACCTAGCGTGCCGCCGGGCTTCAGCGCAGAGAAAAAAGCCGCGAAGAATTCGTGCTCCTGACCGGCCATAATCCAGTTATGGACGTTACGGAAGGTCAGAGCCATATCGGCACTAGCCGGGGGGCAATAATGACTTCATGTGGGGGATTCAATGACCTGACGGTGATGCGCCCATAGTGTTCTGGGTCGCTGGAGATTTTTTCCTCGAACAGGCCTCTGATCTTGGGCATAAAGTCCTGCGCCGCATTCGGTGAAAAGTGCGCCGCATAATATTTGCCCTGATCACGAACATAGAGGGCGATGATCTCCGTGTACCATCCGGTAGAGGGCAGGATTTCGATGACGGTTGTATCCGCCTCCAGACCAAAAAACTCAAGAGTTTGAACCGGATGACGCCAGGCATTGCGGGCGATATTGTTGGCGCTGCGGTGTTCGCCGGTGACAAGACTCTGGAGTGTCATTGCCTCCGCTTCTTCATGATGGTCAGCGTTTACTTGAGTGCCCAAGCATACAGCAGCAAGCGCCAAAGAGCTGAGCAGACAGCGAATTGGATTCTTAGGGTTGCCTTTTTAGCGTTATTGTTGCTGACCGCCGATTCTGCATCAATCGCGTCGGTTTATCCACCGGACTCTAGGTCCGTAGCATGCGCGGACCGGGCGCAAGCGCCCCGTAGTTCGCTTTTGCCGGTATGACCTGAGTTGTAATTGGTGACCTTCTTTCTCAGTCTGCCTGCAATTATTCACGGAGAGAGTGCTTTACCAGCATGATGTTCTGTGCCGCATCACAAGCGCGGCTACCGGGGCGGACCGAAATAAGCTAGCCTACAGAGATCCTGATCAGTGAGTCGCCACATCGCCATGTCTTTTAGCCTGAACCTGAAAGTAAGAGATTACGAATGTGATATGCAGGGCATCGTGAATAACGCGATCTACCAGCATTATCTCGAGCATGCGCGACATGAGTATCTGTTGAGCCACGGTTTGAGCTTCGCCGAGATGGCCCGTCAGGGCATCGCCATTGTGGTGGTCCGGGCCGAACTGGACTACCGCAAATCGCTCCAAGCCGGCGATGAATTTCAGGTCACTGTTAAAGCGGCGCGCCCGACCCCGGTCCGGCTGGTGTTTGAGCAGTCGATCCTGCTTGACCAGGATGCGCCTTCTTTACTCAGAGCCAGGATCATCTGCACGGCAGTGAATGCCACAGGTCGTCCTTACTTCCCAGAGCAGCTTGCAGATCTGATTGACGGTTGAGGCAAAAGAGCCATGAATACGGCGGATAACACGGCGACTCTGGAATCCCGCCTGCGTGAGCTTGAAGCGCAGAGGGAGGGCACCTATGACAAGCGGACAGAACACCTCGATGCCGAAGGCCGGGCGATATTCATAAACCGGCTGATTGAAGAAGACTCTCCCTATCTGCTGCAGCACGCGCATAATCCAGTGAGCTGGTTCCCCTGGGGTGATGAAGCCTTCGCTGCCGCTAAGGCACAGGACAAGCCGATTTTTTTGTCTATCGGTTATTCCACCTGTCACTGGTGTCATGTGATGGAGATTGAAAGCTTCGACAATGTAGAAATTGCCAAGCTGCTAAATCAGCATTTCATCAGCATCAAGATGGATCGGGAGCAATTCCCTGATCTTGATGAAATCTACATGACAGGGGTGCAGCTGGTCTCCGGACAAGGTGGATGGCCCATGTCGAATTTTCTTCTGCCTGACGGCAGGCCATTTTACGGGGCTACCTATTTTCCAGCACCTTCCTTCATGCAGGTGCTCGGGCAGATCGGCAGTGCCTGGCACAACCAGCGGGCCGAACTGGAAAGGAATGCCCACAGTCTCTATCAGGCCATCAATAAAATCCTATGTGAGCGCAAGCCGCTGGAGACCCTCAAGCAAGGCATCGTGGACAACGCGGTAAAAGCCCTCCTGCAGCGCGAGGATCGCACTCTGGGGGGGCTGGCCGGCGCGCCTAAATTTCCGCAGGAACCCATTCTGCTCTTTTTGCTGGATCAGGTTGTGCGCCGGGATGACGGTGCGGCGCTCGGCTTTGTCGAGCGCGCTCTGGAAGGCATGGGTCGGGGAGGGATTTACGATCAGGTCGGCGGTGGCTTTCATCGCTACAGTGTGGACGAGGGATGGCTGACTCCCCATTTTGAAAAGATGCTCTACAACCAGGCTCAGCTGGGAATGGTTTATTTGCAGGCCTATCAACTGACGGGAAATGACTTCTTTGCGCGGGTTGCCCGGCAGACCTGCAATTACGTCTTGCGGGATATGCAGACTGATCAGGGTGGCTATTACTCAGCCACTGATGCTGACAGTGAGGGAGAGGAAGGTGCTTTTTTTACCTGGAGCCAGAGCGAACTGGAAAAATGCCTCTCTACGGCCCAGGCGGAATTGACAAAGAGCTTGTTCGGCGTCAGTCCAGGAGGGAATTTTGAGGGCGCCAATATTCTGCATTTATCCCGCCCCTTGTCGGTGTCTGCCCGAGAATACGGGCCGGATTTCTATCGCGATCTGGATGCATTGCTGAAGAAGCTCTACCGGGTACGTGAGCAGCGTGAGCATCCTCTGCGGGACGATAAACTTATTGTCAGTTGGTGTGCTCAAATGGCCACAACTCTGGTCTGGGCGAGCCAGACTCTTCCGTTTACCGAAGCGGCCAGCTGGCTCACTTCTGCCGAGTCAGCGGTACAGCGAATGTTGGACGACAATCTGCAGGCCGGCGGTGAACTAAAACGCATCTCTTTGCATGGCGTGGTGTCGATTCCGGGACAGCTCGAGGACTACAGCAATCTGATAGTGGCGTTGATCTGCCTGTATGACGTAACCGACAAACCAGACTACCTCTATAAGGCCTGTGCGTTGACGGCTCGGGTGATTGAAGAATTCTGGGACGCGAATGATCAAAGATTCTGTCTTGCGCCTCGCGAGCAGGCGGGCCCCAAGCTTGTCAGATCGAGCAATGCCTCAGACGGCGCGACGCTGTCGCCAGTCGCGGTTATGCTTGAAAGCCTGCAGGCAATTGATTTGAGGCTGGCCCGGGTTCCAGAGCGATTCTCGGAGATGCCCGTTCGCGCGATTATTGGCAAAGCGCTGGCAAGTCTGGCTGCGGTTATCAATGAAAACCCGATCAGTCAGTGCTCTCTGATGAGATTGATCGCTGGCAGTGTAGATGGTTCGCGTGGATCGCTGCAATACGCCGGAGGCGGTCGAGTCAGGGTATTCGCACATAAAAAAATAACAGCAAGGGCGGAATCCGGTCGGGCCCAGGAGGAAGGTAATCAGGATGAGGTACAGATCGATGTGGATTTCAGTGTTCTAAGTCCTTGGCATGTTACCGCGCCTCAGACACAAGCTCAGAAAAAAGCCGATGCATTTGTCCCTCTGAGAGTTTCGATAAACGAGGAATCTGACTGGAAAATCCAGTCCTCGTCCTTTCCGAAGGCGACAGACTATGTGGTAGCGCCTTCAGGGGCTGTTGCGATTTATCGTGAATCGCTACGCGTTAAGCTCCGGGCGCGTCGCGTTCGGAGCAGCGGCGCAGCGCCATTCAGGATCAGTCTGAATGTCGTATTGCAGCTTTGCGATGACAGCCAGTGCCAGCTCCCGGAAACTTTGACACTGATTGCGTGATTTAGAGGCTCAGTGTCTGTGCCGGTTCGAAAGAAGCATCTGAAAAGTCAGCGTTGAGGTGCTCTGTCAGCTGAGTCCGAGCCTGCTTCCTTCGAGCCGGGTCGACGCTTAATACTGATTCGAAGAAACTGAGTGTGGCGATTTTTGTGATCATTTGCTGCCGACCGGGATGTACGGCAGCTCCATAGCCGTAATCACAGATTCCTGGCAGGTCGCGGGCGGGATCGATACCTTCAGCAGGGGTCCCCAAAGTCTCGAATACTGCATTCGGATTTTCGCCCAGAACGGCCAGCACTGCGGTGCATCCCAGGGTGTCTGGATTATCCATGAACCGAAAAACGGGGTCAGCAAGTCCTAAGAAGCCAAGATGGGTGCCGCCCTCGATGGTGATTACTGAGATGCTCCGGGCGCGCGCCCTCAAGTCAGCTGCGTTTCGGCCATGTTCGATGAGCGCGTCGGATGTGCCGGCGATTGCTAGCATGGGTATAGAGCTGGTCTCAAAAAAGCGGGGCGCAAAAATGGCTGACGGGCCGGCAATGGCCAGCGCTGCAGCGATGCGTGAATCACCCCAGGCGGGGTGATAGGTGGCAAGATAGGTGGTCAGGCCGCCGAGTGAATAGCCGCTAAGCCCGATGCGCGATTCGTCGATGCTGCCACTAAAAGGCTTCTGCTCGTCGCGCAATCCGAGCAGGGAGTCGATGAGAAAACTGATGTCCGCAGGTTGGTTCACTACATCTTCTGCGTTTGCGCCACCGGCGGTTGAACCTGACGTCAGGGGATAGTCTGTGGCAGCGACCAGATAGCCATGGCTGGCCAAGGATTCTGCCAGATAGGTCATTTCTGTTCTGTTTGAGACAATCCCGTGACTGTGAATGATCAGGGGCAGGGCAGCCTCGAGCTCTCTCGGAAACCACAGGGTTGTTGGCAAGGTCCGCTGTGGTTTGGCGGGGAATCCCCGATTTTCTCCGGTGGGCCGGGTGTCATCGGCGAAGACCAGTTCTGCGCGGCCGACCCGGTAGGCTCCGGACTCTAGCCATGCGGCGCTGGCTGATTCAGGGCCAGGTCTCTTGGGGCCTGTGGCCACATAGACCGCGAGTCCCAGACAGACTAGGATCACCAGGCCGGCTGCAGCGGTTTTGAGTACTTTTTTAAGCATGAGTGTCCATACAGTAACTTCCAGTGGCTTCAGATTGTGCTCAGGAGCGGAGCAGGCTCTCGAAAAATTGCGGCACGCACTCTGTAGCCGGTCCACGAACGTGCCGGTCAAACGATGAGCCGGTCCGCTCAAGATTCAGTTCAACGGTACTGGCTTTTCTGATTTTCGCGGTTTGATAGAACCCGGAGGCGGGATAGACGTTGCCCGAGGTGCCGATGGCAACGAACATGTCGCAGTTTTCCAATGCACTGTTTATGCGGTTCATCTGCAATGGCATTTCACCGAACCAGACCACATGCGGGCGCAGATTTCCGGTCGCACGACAGCAGCGGCAGTGCGTGTCGTAGTCAAAGTCTTGGCTGACATTGAAGATAAGCTCTGAATTGAGGCAACGCATTTTCAACAGCTCACCGTGCATATGAATCAGATTCTGGCTGCCTGCGCGCTCGTGCAGATTGTCGACGTTTTGCGTGACCAGAAGGAATTCCCCGTCGAATTCATGCTCGAACTTTGCCAGCGCCGAATGGGCGGCATTGGGTGATATCTCAGGCGTCAGCAGCTGTCGTCGGCGCTGGTTATAGAATTCGTACACCAGCTGCGGGTTTCTCGCAAAACCCTCCGGCGTTGCGACATCGTCGACGTGATGATTGGCCCACAGGCCTTCGGCAGCCCGAAAGGTTTCTATGCCTGATTCGGCTGATATACCAGCGCCGGTGAGTACGACAATCGAACGGGGACGACTAAGCATGCGGAGAATATACCATGAGCGAGGGCTGGCCCGTTATAATGCAGATCTGAGTAAAGTCACCTGAGACTTTATCATTTGAAAGAAGAGGTAAATCATTCATGAGCACGCCCAGGCAGGGTAATCTGGCACCCGCATTCACACTAAAAGATCAAAACGGTAACGACATTTCACTGAAGGACTTTCGAGGAGAGAAGCACGTTGTGCTGTATTTCTATCCCAAGGCCATGACGCCCGGCTGCACGGTTCAGGCCTGCGGTTTGCGGGATTCTCTGCAGTCGCTTGAGCAGTTTGAAGCGGTCGCGTTGGGCGTCAGCCCTGATCCGGTAACACGTTTGAAAAAATTTGAAGAGAAGGAGGGACTCAACTTCACCCTTTTGTCGGATGAGGACCACGCGCTCGCGGACAAATATGGCGTGTGGGGCTTAAAAAAATTTATGGGCCGCGAATTTATGGGCATTATCCGAACTACCTTCATCATTGATAAGAAAGGCAGGCTTGTCCGAATCATGGATAAGGTTACAACTAAAACCCATCATGAAGATGTGGCTAAAATTCTGGCGGAGCTACCCTAGATTGACCGCCCTGAAACTACACTACCGGCAATACTCGGACTCTGGAGCGCCACTACTGGTGCTGCATGGTCTGTTCGGCAGTCTGTCTAATTGGAGCTGGCACTGTAAGCAGCTCGCTCAGCATTTCGCTGTCATCGGAGTGGATCTTCGTAATCATGGCGGCTCTCCCCATGCGAGCAGTTTCAACTATCCTGTGATGGCACAGGATG
Organism: uncultured Pseudohongiella sp.; assembly: GCA_902537815.1. Classification (GTDB taxonomy): domain Bacteria; phylum Pseudomonadota; class Gammaproteobacteria; order Pseudomonadales; family Pseudohongiellaceae; genus UBA9145. Next base: position 8,218 of record CACBCS010000020.1, read on the forward strand.
TGCTGCAGCTGCTTGATGATCTGAACATCGGCAGCTGCCATCTGCTGGGCCATTCCATGGGGGGCAAGGTGGCAATGGAACTGGCACTGACGGCCCCGGCTAAAGTCGAACGACTTGTGGTTGTGGATATCGCGCCGGTCTCCTATCCGAAACAGGCAGATGAACACATGCAGGTGATTGCCGGTATGAAAGCGCTGGAGCTGGATGGTCTTGACAGTCGCGCTACAGCTGAAGCGTTCCTTCGGCGCTACATTGACGACGAGCCCACACGGAAATTCGTTCTGACGAATCTGATACGCAATCCCGAGGGCAGCTACTGCTGGCGGCTGAATATGTCAGCAATTGAGAAAGATTACGATGCGCTTCGTGATATGCCGGAGCACAATTCAGCGTTTCAGAAGCCGACCTTGTTCGTTAAAGGCGCTGAGTCAGCGTATATTCAATCGAAACACCGGGAACGGATTTTGGCTTATTTTCCCCAGTCTGACGTAAAGATCATTATGGGGGCCGGACACTGGCTGCACGCCGAAAAACCTCAGATGTTTAACAAAATTGCCATGGACTTCCTGACCGCTCCGGATTGCGCGGCAGACTCATCTCTGGCTGTGGAGAAAATGCAATGACAATGTTGAGTGTTAATGTGAATAAAATAGCATTGCTGCGCAATTCCCGCGGGCGAGATTATCCCAGTCTCTGTGACTTCGTCGGCAAACTCGTCAATCTCGGTGTCAAAGGCATAACCGTGCATCCCCGGCCCGATGAGCGGCACGTGACCCGTCAGGATGTTCTGGATCTCACTGAATTTCTCGGACTCTATCCGGATGTTGAATTCAACATAGAAGGATATCCATCGGAACAGTTCATGGAGCTTGTGCTGGGTGTTCTACCGGCGCAGTGCACGCTGGTCCCTGACAAGCCGGGTCAGCTGACTTCTGATCACGGTTGGGATGTGTCAGGAAATGAGGGTTTGTTGACACGCAGTCTGGCGGATCTGCGCAGCGCCGGAATTAGAAGCAGCATTTTTCTTGATCCCGATCCGGAAAAGCTGGCAGAGGTAAAGCAGGTGGGTGCTGACCGGATTGAGCTCTACACTGAAGGGTTCGCGCATCACTTCGGTCTTGAATCCGAGCATGGAGTTCTTGAGGCTTATCGGGCAACCGCTGTCAGCGCTCAGGCGCTTGGGCTTGGTGTGAACGCCGGCCACGACCTGGATATCAAGAATCTTGGAAAATTTTTGGAGATTCCCGGAATCCTCGAGGTTTCGATCGGGCATGCGCTGGTGGTTGAGTCGATACAGTACGGGCTGGAATCCGTGATCGAGCAGTATCATGCCATTTGTGCTGGAGAAGAGGCAGCGACTCATTACTACTGAAGTTTCTTGTTGAATTTCGGGTTCTGTTTTTCTCGGTGTGGGGTCATGTTTAACCCTTAACATTGAGTCAGCGATCTGGTCTTTTTTACTCTCGTGAACCAATCAACTACACTTGCAGGCTTTCTGCCTTCCGGCAAACCTGAAGCTCCCTGATGTCGCGCATTTATTATGGCTACTGGATCGTTGTAGCTGGGTTTTTTACCCAGTTTGTTGCCGTTGGGATGGCCAACTATGTGGTGGGCGCCTTTCTGATCCCAATGACCGAAGAGTTTGCGTGGACCAGAGCGGAATTCACTGCCAGCCGTTCAATCGGTCAGCTGGTATTTGCCGTTACCGGTTTTCTTATTGGTGCCCAGATTGATCGGTTCGGTGGTCGTCCATTTATTATCGCTGGCTCTCTGGTGCTGGCCCTGTCAATGGCCAGTCTCGGCAGTATCAGCAGTCTTGAACAGTGGCTGTTCATCAATGGCCTGCTTCTCACTACGGGTTCTGCGATGATTGGCAATCTCTCTGTGAACGTTACGCTTGGCAAATGGTTTGTCGAGAAACGCGGTAAAGCAGTTGCTCTGGCGGGCATGGGCATCTCTTTGGCAGGAATCGTGCTGCCCCCAGTCGCGACTCTGATGGTAGACACTTTTGGCTGGCGTCAATCATGGCGAATGCTGGGTGCGATATCGCTGCTGATGACCCTGCCCGCAGCGTTCGCAGTTCGCCACCGGCCTGAAGATTATGGTCATCATCCCGATGGCCACAGCAGTGAAGATGTTGCGGCCGGCAGAGGTGCTGCGGCACAACGGGATTACGAGAATTCCATGACGCGTGCTCAGGCGATGCGAACCACCAGCTTTTATCTTCTGGTTTTGGCATTCGGGCTGTTCCAGATTTCAATCACTGTCATGCTCACACAAACAATCCCATTGATGACCGATGCCGGGTATTCACGACTGGTGGCCTCTTCAATGATTTCCCTGGCTTCAGTGCCTGCCTTTCTGAGTAAGCCCTTCTGGGGCATCATGATCGACCGTTACGACCCCAAAAAGCTCGCAGGCCTTGGCGCCGCCATCACTGGCATATCTATTATTTTTATTGTCTTGAGCATCGGGTACCAGCTTGATGTCTGGGTGTATGCTGCTTTTTTACTTATGGGGGTCGGTTGGGGCGGTTTGCTACCTCTGCAAGAGGTTATTTGGGCCTCGGTGTTTGGCAGGCGCTATCTGGGTTCGGTTCGCTCCACCGCGATGCCGTTTACCTTTGGGATGTCGGCGCTTGGTCCGATTCTGGTGGCCAGCTATCACGATTTGGCTGGCAGTTATGACCTCTCCCTATTAGTTATTGCTGCTTGCAATCTCGCTTCTGCTCTCATGCTGTATTCTTTGAAAACCCAGCCCTCCCACTGAGCCGTGCAGCGCTGAGTTGTGCATTAACCGCTAGTCGGAGTTCGTCCGCAGCATTGGGGTCAGAACCGGCCAGACATTATCGAGAATCATGAACTGCGCCTCGGCTTTTGGGTGGATACCATCCTCTTGCATCAGGTCGGGTTGTTGCGGAATGCCGTCAATCAGAAAAGGCACAAAAGCCAGCTTCATGTCCTCTGCTATCTCACCAAAAAGAGCATAAAAAGGTTCGGTATAGCGCGGTCCGTAGTTCGGAGGAATTTGAATTCCGACCAGCAGGACCTCCGCATGTGCTGCAAGGCACATTTCGATCATGGCCGTGAGGTTGTCTTTCAGCATCCGGAGCGGAAGGCCCCGAAGCCCGTCATTACCTCCTAGCTCGAGAATCACGATCGCTGGCTGGAACTCCTCCAGTGCGGCTGGCAACCGTGCCAGTCCTCCGGTCGAGGTTTCTCCACTCACACTGGCGTTGGCGACGGTGTAGTCCGGGTTTTCAGTCGCCAGCTTTTCAGCCAGAAGATTTACCCAGCCGTCAGCTTCCTCAATGCCATAAGCGGCGCTGAGGCTGTCGCCGAAAACCAGTAGGGTGCGCTGCGGCGGGGGTTCTGCTCCGAATGCGGCGCGGGGCGAGAGGGTTGCCAGGGTTAAACTGACCAGTCCAGCGAGAAGCGCAATGCTGAAATTTTTCATGAAATTGGGGGTCTCATGGGGTACCGGGCTTTTCTGGGCTTAATGGCAACTGCCCTCTTTGCGTCACTCGCGCGTAACTACCCGAACCAGAATGCTAATCTATCGTAAAGGTACTAACGTAACAAAGAGGCCAAGCAGATTTCGGCAGACCACCGTTGTCTCGCGCCAAAGTGAATTGCCCGAATATAGCAGACTCCGGCCCTTCTCAGTAAGATATAGACTCTCAGGGCGCCAGTTGGAATCGCGCCCTCTTAAAGGAGCACACCTGAATGATTGAAACCCGAAGTCTCATTAAGAGCGTCCATACCACTGAAGGGTTGCTCACCATCCTAAAGGGCATAGACCTTCGGATTACTGAGGGTGAAGTGGTTGCAATCGTGGGTGCTTCGGGCTCCGGAAAATCGACGTTGCTCGGCCTCATGGCCGGGCTTGATGGCGCCAGCAGTGGCGATGTACTGCTTGGCGGGCAGAATTTTTCGGCAATGGATGAAGAGCAGCGAGCCATGCTGAGAGGTCAGCTGGTTGGGTTTGTGTTCCAGTCGTTTCAGTTACTTCCCAGTTTAACCGCTCTGGAAAACGTCATGCTGCCAATTGAGCTCAAAGGAGACTCACTGGCGCGCGAAAAAGCTCAGCAGCTGCTGAGCCGCGTGGGTTTACAGGAGCGCTGCCACCATTATCCCAATCAGCTGTCCGGTGGTGAACAGCAGCGGGTTGCCATTGCTCGGGCATTCGCGACCGAGGCCAAAATTCTGTTCGCGGATGAGCCTACGGGCAATCTGGATACCGCGACGGGAGAGCGGGTCATCGAATTGTTGTTTGATCTTAACCGCGAGTTTTCTACGACTCTGGTGCTGGTCACCCATGATGAGAGACTCGCCCAGCGCTGTGACCGAATCATCAAGCTGGTAGCGGGAGAGATTGCTTCGGACTCGGATTCCAGCCGGGAGGAGAAGGTCGTTGCCTGACAATCGCTCGTCTGATCCGATGCCCGCAGGCTCCCTGTATCCTAACCTGATCAAGGTTGCTCTCAGGCTGCTCTGGCGCGATTGGCAGGGTGGAGAACTGCGTCTTTTGTTCATTGCGCTGGTTATGGCAGTGACCTCCGTGACAGGTATCGCGCTCTTCACCGATCGGCTTGAGCGAGCGCTGCTGCTGGAATCCGCAAACATGCTTGCAGCAGACCGGATCGTCAGTGGCCGCGGTGAACTTCCGGAGGCCGTATTGGCGGAAGGGCAGTCCCGGGGCCTGCGCACCGCCCAAACTCTCTCTTTCACCTCAATGGTTTTTTCGGACTCGGGCAACCTGCTGGTCGCAGCAAAAGCGGTGACGGATTCCTACCCGCTGCGCGGAGAGGTGATTATTACCGAAGAAGCTTTCACCCGCGGCCGACCCATCGTCAGCGGACCGCCACCGGGTGAAGTTTGGCTGGAAGCCAGGGCGTTACCGGCGCTTGATATTGAGGTGGGTGACTCCGTTTTCGTTGGCGAGGTAGAGCTCACTGTCAGTCAGATTATCATTACAGAGCCGGATCGTACCGGTGGCAGCATGATGGATAACGCCGGCCCTCGACTGATGTTGAATATGGCAGATGTTGCGGCGACTAATGTGGTGCAGCTGGGCAGCAGAGTGAGCTACCGATATCTGTTTGCCAGCGACGTAATGTCCGATCTGGACGAATTCGAAAGCTGGTTCCGTGCCCAAGAAGAGTGGCGCGGTCGCTTTTACATACGCGACGTGCGTGACGAAAGCCAGGAAGTTGCTGACGCATTGGACCGTGCCGAGAGCTTTTTACTGTTAGGTTCGCTTTTCGCTGTGGTTCTGGCAGGAGTGGCAATAGCCCTGACAGCCAAACGCTACAGCGAGCGGCACTTCGATTACGTTGCGATTTTGAAGACCCTGGGGTGCACCTCATTCCAGATTTCCTTTATCTACCTGTTGGTACAGCTGGTACTTGCGCTGTTCGCGGTGATCGTCGGTTGGGCGCTTGGCTGGCTTGTCCATCAGGGCATACTGCAGGTTCTGGAAGCTGTGATGCAGATCGCCTTGCCCGAGCCCGGTCTGGAGCCTTATGTGATCGGTGCACTGACCGCGCTGATCTGCCTGCTGGCGTTTGCCTTACCGCCATTGCTTGCTCTTAGAGAAACTCCGCCGCTCCGGGTTTTGCGCAAGGACATGAGTCAACAGAAAATCAGTGACAAATTGCCTTATGGGTTCGGTTTGCTGGGAACGGTCTTTCTTGTCTACTGGTACAGTCAGGATCTGGTGCTGACCTCGGTGCTGGTCAGCTCCGTTGCCGGGATCGCTCTGTTCCTGTCAGTGATTTCCTATGTCTTTCTGCGATCAGGTGGTTCTGCCGGCATGAAAGCAGGTAATGCGTGGAAACTGGCTATGACAGCAGCGCGCCGCCGGCGCAGTCAGAATGTGCTTCAGGTTATGGTGTTTTCGATCACGATCATGTCTCTGTTGATCCTGACTTTGTTGCGTACTGATCTGATTGATGAGTGGCAGGCGCAGTTGCCCGAAGACACTCCAAATCACTTCATGATGAACATCACCCGTAATCAAATTGCAGGGATTCAGGAATTTTTTGACGGCAATGATATTCAGAGTAATGCGTTCTACCCGCTGATCAGTGCGCGTGTGACGCGGATCAACGGGGATGAGCCCAATCCGGAAGGCAGTCTGGACGAAGAGGATCAGGGCAGCCTGACAGAAAGCGCCAACCTGGCGGACGTTGAACTGAGTTCCGAAGCGGGCAGTGCGCTGGGCCCGAATGTGGCGTCTGAGCCGGCTGCGGACTCAGATGAAGGGCGCAGAGTGCGGGGCCGCTTGAGTCGACGTCAAGTCACCTGGGCAGAGGACGTGCCTCCTGACAACCTGGTCACAGCAGGTCAGTGGTGGGGTGACAATCCTGAACCGGGCTATGTTTCTGTTGAGCAGGATTATGCGCAGTGGCTCAATCTCAGTCTGGGTGACCGACTTGAATTTGAAATCAATCAGCAAACGGTATTTGCTGAGGTTAGCAGTTTTCGCAGTGTGCGCTGGGACAATATGCAGCCGAATTTTTTTATTATCTTTTCGCCCGGGACCATTGATCATTTAGGCGGTACCTATCTCTCCACGGCGCTGATGCAGAATGAGCAAAAAATGCTGTTGAACGATCTTATCCGTCTCGTGCCGACGATGGTTGTCATTGAGATTGACGCTCTGATAGAACAGATACAGACGATCATCGCGCAGGTCACCTCGGCCATAGAATTAATCTCGCTTCTGGTTCTGGTGTGCGGTGCGCTGGTGATGCTCGCCTGCGTCAACGCGACTTTGGATGAGCGTTTCCATGAGAATGCCATCCTCCGAACTCTGGGCGCCGGACGTAGATTGATCATGACCAGCCTGCTGATCGAATTTGCGACCATTGGGTTTCTTGCTGGCCTTATTGCCACGATCGGTGCCGAAGCCAGCCTCTTTTACCTTCAGCAAGAGGTGTTCGAGCAGGATTTTTCATTTCACTACTGGGTGTGGCCATTGGGCCCGCTCATCGGCATGGGAGTGATCGGCGTGCTCGGGTTCTTGTCCACTAAGGGTGTGGTTCAGATCAGCCCGTTGAGTGTGCTCAGGCGCCTCATCTGAGGATTTAGGCAAAGCGCCGGCAGATCTCGGTAATGTCACGAAGATAGCTGCCATCAAACAAAAGCAGGTGATTTAACAGAGGGTAGAGGTTATACAGCGGCTTGCGTTCCTGCCAGTCACTGGTGATCTCACTGTTGTCGTAATAGCTTTGGTAAAAAGTTGCCGGAAATCCGCCGAACAAGGCGGTCATCGCCAGATCGATGAGGCCGGGCTGGCCATCGGCACAGCAATGCAAATTGCCTATCCACAGGTCGCCGTGAATCAGTACAGGCGTGAAGTCAGGGATCCAATTGTCCAGCCTGTCTGAAATCCGCTTCAGCTGCCGAACGCTTTCTTTCGGTATCTTGCCCCGGGCAGGGCATTGCAGCGCAAGCGCCATGATGCGCTGCTCTGCAAAAAACTGATGTCCGTTACTGACAATAGCATTCGACTGGATCGTTGCTCCACAGTGGTTGTCCTGCGTAAAACCAAATGCTTCGGCAGGTTCCCGGTGCAATGCTGCCAGTCCGGCACCAAGCAGGGGCCAGTAGTCTCTACCCGGTGAAGCAGAACCCAGATCTTCCAGTATCAGATAGCGATCGGACACCTGCAGCACCGCCGGCACTCTGACGGCTCGTCGTTGACTGAGAGCTGCCAGTCCCGCCGCCTCCGCGTGGAAAAAAACAGCCGGTGCGCTGTTATTGACTTTCATGATGACCGACAGGCCGCTGTCGAGCTGCAGTCTCGCTGTATTGTTTATGCAGCCACCGCTCAGGGCTTCAATTCTGGTGATTTCGCCGTAACCTGCATTAGACAGCCAGCTGGCATAGAGTTGTTCCATGCCTGCAGTCTCCGGGTTTTCCAAGTTATAATCCCGATTCACCGAGTGTGAGTGTTCGTGATTGGTGGAGAGCGATATGCACAAGTCATCTGGTCCAGATTTCCGGGCCTCTCATTTTTTGCCGGTTTTTGCGGCGCCCTTGCTGCTTCTGCTCAGCGGAGGAAGTCTGTTCGGCCAATCTCTCAAGGAGGTTACTGAAGAAACCTGCCTGCGGGGTGATTGCGTAAGTGGTGAAGGGACTCTTGAGCTTACGACGGAATTTGGCAAGGGGCGCTACACAGGCGGGTTCCTTGACGGCGAGTTTGAAGGCTATGGTCGCCTAGAGATGCCGATCTCCTGGACTGAGAAAGAAGTTTACGTGGGTAATTGGGAGCGCGGTCTGCGGGCCGGGCGGGGTACGCACTGGAATGGCAAAGGCAACCTCTATGTCGGCCAGTGGCGAGACAATAAACGCAATGGGTTGGGGTCTTATTTTTTCAATTTGTCGGAATGGCGGGAAAATCAGAATTCCGAATTCTGGCTTAAAGAGAATACTGAGAACTATACCGGCGAATTTGTAAACGATCATTTTCAGGGGCAAGGCACCTATCGCTGGGCCAATGGGCACAGGTATGAAGGGGGCTTTTTTGCCGGCGACAAGCACGGATTCGGCACTTTTTACTACGCGAAAACGGGTACAGCGCGGCAACAGCTTTGGAATTACGGGGATTTTGTCAGATGATGCGTTCTCTCGCTGCCGCACGCTGCCTGTACCTGTGCAGAAATTTGCCCTGCCGGCAATGCCAGACTCGACTAAACAGCGCGGGGGTGCGCCCGCAGATCATTGAGGATCAGCTATGGACTTGAAAGCACTAAGGCGGGAATACCTGCGGGACGGTCTCGACAGAGCAAATCTTGCGGACGATCCCTTTGAGCAGTTTGAACGGTGGATGGCTCAATTTCTCGAGCTGGATCTCCCTGATCCAGCGGCTATGACAATCGCAACGGTTGCGCCAGACGGACAGCCAAGTCAACGGATTGTCCTGCTCAAACATTTTGATCATTCAGGATTTGTCTTTTACTCGAACTATGACAGCAGAAAGGCGCAGGAACTGGTTTCAAACCCCAAGATTAGCCTGCACTTTCCGTGGCACGTGATCGAAAGGCAGGTGAAAATCTGCGGGGTGGCTGAGAAAATCTCGGTAGAAGAATCGTGGGAGTATTTCAGCAGTCGCCCCAAGGGTAGCCAGATTGCCGCAGCCGCTTCTCCGCAAAGCCGTGTGATTGATTCACGGGCGGAGTTGATGCACGAGTATGAAAGAATCGAGCAGCAGTACCAGGATGACAACCTGCCGCTACCTGATAACTGGGGAGGCTATCGGGTTGTGCCGAATGAGTTTGAATTCTGGCAAGGCGGCGCCCACCGATTGCATGACCGTTTCAGGTACAGCCGAAAGGGCGGTGGCTGGGTAGTCGACCGACTGGCGCCCTGACTCTGACTGGCTGATTCAGGCCCTTCAGCCCGCCTGCCACTTCTTCAGTTTCTTCTTCTCCAGCACCCGTTTGAGTCTGGCGTACCGGGGCAGGCCGTTCCGGTAGGGCGGATAGTCCTCGCCCGCGATCAGAGGAGCAAAATAATCCCGGGCTGCACTGGTAATATGAAACCCGTCGCGACTGATGAAACTGCGGGGCATCATCTTTTCGCGGTTTGCGACATCAGAAAGCTTCGCCTCGCCAATTTCCCAGCGATATTGCTTGGTCGGCCGTCTGACGATGGTCGGCATGACGGCGTCCTTGCCTGCGAGCGCAAATTCAACGGCGGCTTGACCCACGGCGTACGCCTGCTCCACGTCGGTGGCGGACGCGATGTGGCGGGCTGCGCGCTGCAAATAGTCAGCCACCGCCCAGTGATACTTGTAGCCCAGCGCTTCCTTGATCATGTTGGCAACGAAAGGTGCCACTCCGCCGAGCTGAACGTGACCAAACGCATCTTTGCTGCCCGCGTCGGCCAGAAACGTTCCGTTTCCGTAATTGGCGCCTTCTGAAACGACAATGGCGCAGTAGCCGAACTTCCTGACGCAGGACTGAACCTTTTTCAGAAACTTTTCTTTATTGAACGCGATTTCCGGAAACAGGATGATGTGTGGCGCGTCCCCCTGCTGCTCAGATGCCAGCCCTGCCGCCCCCGCAATCCAGCCGGCATGCCTGCCCATGACTTCCATGACGAACACCTTGGTAGAACTTTCGCACATGGAGGCGACATCCAGTCCAGCCTCGCGGACCGACACGGCAACATACTTGGCCACGGAGCCGAACCCCGGGCAGGTATCCGTGATCGGCAGATCGTTGTCCACAGTTTTCGGGATTCCGATACAGCTGATAGGAAAATTCATGGCCTGGCTGAGCTGAGAGACTTTATTCGCGGTGTCCTGAGAGTCTCCACCGCCGTTGTAAAGGAAGTAACGAATGTTATGGGCGCGAAACACAGCCATCAGTCGCTCATATTCCTGCTGATTTTCCTCAAAGGACTTCAGCTTGTAACGACAACTGCCGAACGCCCCCGCCGGCGTCGCACGCAGCGCGGCAATGCTTGCCGCGCTTTCTTTGCCGGTGTCGATCAGGTTTTCATTCAGGGCACCGACAATGCCATTCATTCCCGCATACACTTTGCCTATTTGACTTCGATGCTTGCGCGCGGTCTCGATGACCCCGCAGGCACTGGCGTTAATGACAGAAGTGACACCACCGGACTGCGCATAAAACAAGTTAGGTTTGGGCATGATGACTCGCAAAGGTCTTTGGTCTGAAGAGGGGAATGGATCGCATTGCTGGCGCTAAATGCCCGGCTGTGACCATGGTACTCGCTGAGGAACTTCCTTGCCAGCGCTTCGCTTTTGATGCAACAATCTGCTGCGTTATGCGTCCTATCAAACAGGTCAACACCCCATGCGATTGATCATCGGTATGAGCGGTGCAAGCGGAGTAATCTACGGTATCCGATTGCTGGAGGTGCTCAGCCGGGTCGAGCAGGTGGAAACGCACCTTGTGCTTTCAGACTCAGCCAAACTGAACATTGCGATAGAAACAGATCGCAGCGCGAAAGGGATTCAGGCTCTGGCAGATGAGGTCTACTCCAACAGGGATATTGCGGCGCGACTGGCAAGCGGCTCGTTTAAAACTGACGGTATGATTGTAGCCCCCTGTGCGGTGAAAACCTTATCTGCAATTGCAAACTCCTACGCGGATTCCCTTTTGGTCAGGGCGGCAGATGTGGTACTCAAAGAGCGTCGTCGACTGGTGCTGGTTCCGCGCGAGACACCGCTGCATACAGGACACTGTGAGTTAATGTTAAAGGCCAGTCAGATAGGGGCTATTCTGGCGCCGCCCATGCCGGCGCACTACATCAATCCGCAGACGGTTGATGATCTGGTCGACCATCATGTCGGTCGCATACTCGATTTATTTGACCTTGATCCCGGCCTGGTTCAGCGATGGCAGGGTCCGGTTTCAAGACAGTCTTAAACGGATCTGTTGATCCGTTTCGGCGCAAACCTGTGCTGTGGAAGTTCGGTCAGTAGGAGGTCACTATGATCAGGAAAATACTATTCGCTGGTTCGCTGCTGAGCTTTTCAGCTATGGCGCAAGTCTCTGAGCCCGACTGGCCCGCAGTCGAGGAGGAGACCCTGCGCCATTTTCGTGCGCTGTTGCAGTTCGACACCAGTGACCCACCGGGTCGCGAGCTCCCCGCTGCAGAGTATCTGCGTGATGTCCTGGAGGCTGAGGGTATCGAGGTCGAGATGCTGTCTAACAGTCCAGAGCGGCCGAATGTGATCGCACGACTTAAGGGTGACAGCAGTAAAGAACCGCTGCTGATTATGGCGCACACCGATGTCGTTAACGTTGATCCGGAAAAGTGGACCTTCCCGCCGTTCAGCGCGACCGTCGACGGAGGTTATGTTTATGGCCGGGGCGCGGTTGACGACAAGGACAACCTGGCATCAGCGCTGATGGTGATACTGGAGCTCAAGCGGCAGAACGTGCCGCTGGCCAGAGACGTCATCTTTCTGGCGGAATCCGGGGAAGAAGGCGCTACTGAGTACGGGATTGAGTTTCTGGTTGAAGAGCATTTCGACAAAATAAACGCTGAATTCTGTCTGGCGGAGGGCGGTTCGGTTGCGCGGGTCAATCGTGAGATTCAGTACGCAGGGGTCCAGACTGTCGAGAAGATCCCTTACCGACTTGAGTTGGTTGCGACCGGTGTGGCCGGTCACGGATCGGTGCCCCTGCAAAGCAATTCAGTGGTTCGGCTGGCGAAAGCCATTGCGGCAATTGCTGATTGGCATTCACCCATTCGTCTGAATGAGACCACAGCCGCCTATTTTGAGCGACTGGCATCCATTTCTCCTGCCGACGCGGCGGAACGGTATCTGGCAGTCCTTGACCCGGGACGTGCCAGTGAGGCAGACGACTATTTCCTAGCCAATGAGCCGCGCCACGCCTCGATGCTGCGCTCTTCGCTCAGCCCGAATATCTTCGAGGCAGGCTACCGTATAAATGTGATCCCGTCAGAAGCGCGAGCCAGTGTCGATTTTCGCGCCTTGCCTGATGAGGATATTCCCGGTTTTCTGAATCAGGTGCGCACCCTGATTGATGATGATGTTGTCGATGTCAGTTTGGGTGAGCGCAACACGAGGCCACCGGGACAGGCAAGCCTCAGTACCGAGGCGTTCGCTGCGATTGAGGCCGGAGTCAACAAGCATTATGGTGTGATTACCCTGCCCACCATGAGTACCGGCGCCACCGATATGGCCTATTTGCGCAATCGGGGTATTCAGTGCTACGGGATTGGTCCCGCGATTGATCGTGAGGATGCCGCCCTGGGTTTTGGGGCTCACAGCGATCAGGAGCGGATTCTGATTTCCGAGCTAAATCGTTTTGTTAGATTTAATTGGGACGTCGTAATTGATCTGGCTGCGAGGCAATAAGAGTTCGTAGCCAGTGCAAATTGCATCAATCGCCGTAGAGATAATTAAATTTCAACACCTCGTGCCGATCGCCAGTGATCTCTCTCGACGGCATAATCCTCTAGTTAACTAATCGACGGTTTAGCTTGACGAGGATGTCGAAATGGCCGCTGACGGCGGTATCGAGCCCGGCACCACGAGACGCCGCCAGTTTGTCGAGATTTCTCCGCGTAGAACGCTCTCCCCGAGCAGAAGCAGGGTTTTTTTTGACGGACTGCTCAATTAGCTTTTCCAGTTCCTGTTGCTGTATCCTTTCGGCATCCAGTTCTGCTGTCTTGATCCGTTCTCTCAGGACCGAAATCTCTGAGTTGGAGGAATAGGCGCTCTCTTTCAGGTCGCGCTTTAGTTGGGTACGCAGGCTTCGCAAGGGCCGCACTACCGTTTCGCGCCAGCGGTCCGAGGTTTCGAGCGCTGTTTTCAGCAGGTCGTCGGTCAGTTCGCCATGTCGACACCCGCACCAGACGCAGAACAGCACCAGATTTACATCAAATCCGTGCTGATCCTGTAAGCTCAGGCACGATGCTGCGACGCCGGGCTCGGCATAAAGTTTGAGAGAGAATTCCCAGAGATCTCCGCTTGCAGTGCTCATTATTGCCAGTGACCGCGTTTCAGAAATACCATAATGAGGTAATACTACCGCGCTTGGGTATGTTTTACATGATTTCAGCCAGCGTCCTATTTTTTTGAATTATGCATATTCACATCCTCGGCATTTGTGGAACTTTCATGGGGTCGCTTGCGGTCATCGCCAAGCAGCTCGGGCACCGGGTTAGCGGCAGCGACAAAAATGTGTATCCCCCTATGAGCACCCAACTGGAAGAGCTGGGCATCGAACTGAGTGAGGGATATCACCCCGAGCATCTGCAGCCTAAACCGGACCTAGTCATCATTGGCAACGCTCTGTCCCGCGGCAATCCGGCCGTCGAAACAGTGCTGCGTGAAAGGCTGGTGTACACCTCAGGACCTCAGTGGCTGGCGCAAGCGGTGCTTCAGAACAAGTGGGTCCTAGGGGTTGCGGGTACTCACGGTAAAACCACCACCAGTGCCATGCTGGCGTGGGTGCTCGAATACGCCGGGGCCAAGCCAGGTTACCTAATTGGAGGCGTGACAAAGAATTTTCCCCGGTCGGCTTCACTGGGCGAGTCTGATTTTTTTGTGGTGGAGGCTGATGAATACGATACGGCATTTTTTGACAAGCGTTCGAAATTCATCCACTACGCACCGCGAACAGCGATTCTCAATAACCTTGAGTTTGATCACGCTGATATTTTTGAAAATCTGGCGGCCATCGAGCGTCAGTTCCATCACCTGGTGCGCACGGTGCCCGGAAATGGCCTAATAATTTCTCCGTATCGGGATTCTGTGTTGGAAGCTGTTCTGTCACAGGGGCTCTGGTCACCGAGACAGCAGTTCGGTGTCAACGTGCCGGACGAAGTTTGTCGCCTGCTGGCTTCCGGGGGTGGCGCATTCTGGAATGCGAATTTATCCGGAGACTCCGGAGAAGCTTTTGAAGTCGTACAGTACGGTCAAGGAGCTACGGGTGAAGTGGTTAGTCGCTGCGCGGTGGAGTGGGCCCTGACTGGCGAGCATAACGTGAGAAACGCCCTTGCAGCGATTGCTGCCGCACGCCATGCGGGGATTGATGCAGCGACCTCTACTGCAGCCCTGCGCGAATTTGAAGGGGTCAAGCGGCGAATGGAGCATCTGGGCACGATTGGAGGTGTCTCGGTCTATGACGATTTTGCCCACCACCCCACCGCGATTGATACAACGCTCAGAGGCATGGCTGCCAAAATGGCTGCCGGCGATTTGGGCGGCCGCTTAATCGCGATCATAGAGCCACGCTCGAATACCATGAAGCTTGGCATTCATCAGACAGATCTCGCCGCGGCGACAAAAGCAGCTGACCTCGTGCTCTGGAAGAAGCCTGAGAGCTCAGGTATTGACTTTCACATGCTGCTTTCTCACAGCACATGCCCAGCCTACGCTTTCGACGCGGTCGAAGATATAGTCAGCTTTGTTAAAGAAGGCAGCGCCCATGATGACCAGATTGTTATCATGAGCAACGGCGGGTTTGACAACATCCATCAGAAGCTGCTTTCGGCGCTCAGGGGCACGCCGGGCTTACTAAACTAGAGCCGCCCTGCTGGCGTAGACAAGCAGATGACCGCCCCGATTCAACTCCATTCTCCTCAGGATATTCCGCTGTTTCCACTGCGAGTGGTCATGTTTCCCGGAAGTCGCCTTGATCTGCAGATTTTCGAACAGCGCTATCTGGACATGATCAGTCGATGTATGCGCAGCGGGGCCGGGTTTGGCATCTGTCTGCTACGCGAGGGAGACGAGGTAGTCAGTGAAGAGGGGCGCCAGACCATTCACCGTACCGGTACCTATTGCTCAGTGATCGACTGGGATCAGCTGGGCAATGGGCTGCTCGGCATCACCGTAGAGGGGCTGGCGAAATTTCGTATTACCGACTGCTGGCAGGAAGGCAGTGGTGTGCTCGAGGCAACCGTGACCTTCAGCGAGCAGGATCGTCTAGGCAAAGAGGCTATTCCGCTGGATGACGCGTATGCCGGACTAATGGGTTTGCTTCAGAGTCTGGAGAAGCACCCACTAGTTGAGCAAAAAAAGCTGACTATCGACTACGACAATCTCTGGGAGCTGGGCTGGCGCCTTGGCGAGTTTATCCCGATGGCGGTTGATCAGAAGCAGCAGCTGCTGGATCTCGACGACCCCTGGGAGCGGATCAGCGCCATTGAGCAACTGGTGGCAGAAATGGCCGGAGAGCCTTGATGCATGTCGGATGCGCTTCGCATCGCTTTGTGTTTTAGTGTAGGCCACGACGCAGTTTTGCCACGTAGTGCTTGCCGGCGTGCCATCAGGCCTGACAGAATCTCCCCATGCTTTCCGATCTGATTGACGCATCCGGCTGGAGCCATGAGCAGTGGCTTGCGGCGAGCATTCTTGCATTCATCGCTATTACGCTGTGTGTGGTGATGGCGAGGGTGCTTAAGCTGATACGGATGTCGCGCAAAACTATGTATCGGCCAGACCTGAGACCGCTGAAGCGACACAGATCTGAATGAGATACGCTACTGTTATGCCCCGCTTTCTGCTCGTGTTGTCAGCGCTGTTCTTCGCCGGGTCCGGTCACGGCATCATTATTCGTCATGATGTCGGGCAAGCCGCTTATGACACCCGGAGTATCGATTATCCGGCGGTCTTTTTTCTTGAGCGTCAGGGGATGCGCAAAGTGTGTGTTGCCACTCTGATTGCCCGGCAGTGGGCCTTGACTGCAGCGCACTGCACTGAAGAAACGTCTCTGGGCGTAGCAACAGCCCGTGGTGAAACCTTTGCCGTAGAAGTTGCCGGTCAATCCAGAGAGGTCGACCTGGTAGTCAAGCATCCCCGTTATCAGCAGGGTGCCGTTGATGATATCGATCTCGCGTTAATCAGATTCAAGGCACCCTTGGCCAGCCCGCCACCGATTGCACTCAATATGGCAAAAGATGAGCTAAGTAAGGTCGTTACGATTGTGGGTTGGGGATATTTTGGTATCGGCACTCTGGGTCGGCAGTATGCCGATGGTCGGATGCGATACGCTACTAATCGAATTAGTCAGTCAGGGCGATATCTACGCTACAGATTCGATGATCCTCGCGAGGCAGCATCTGTGAGCCTTCCGACGGAAGGTATGCTCGGGTTGGGAGACAGCGGCGGTCCAGCATTAATTACGACAGCATCTGGATCGCGTTTGGCGGGTGTTGCCGTAGGTCAGCTTCTAAACGTTGACTATGATGAAGAAACACAAGGACGGTACGGAGCTATCGCTATCTATGAGCGGATCTCATCTCATATTACCTGGATTGAATCCGTGATTAATGGCCCTGAATGATCTTTAAAATGCATTATTGGGCGGTATGGAAAACCGGCATAACTCCCTTTAACCAATGTTGCATTGGTTATGATCGCCGGCTATGAAGCGGTCTGTGCGTCCGGTAATTCTATAAGCGATCAAACCAACCCACTCGTGCGCCGCTTCCTCCAGCAAACTTAAATTTTTGCTGAAGTCTAAGCTTAGTCTCAAAAGGTTATTCCGATTAGAGCGGTGATCGACCGGATACGGAATCACCGGCCAGTTGGCTTGACAGAACACCCCGACGGCCCTTGGCATGTGGAATGCTGATGTTACTAATATCCAGTCTTGATCTGGCTGTGGGTTCAATAAAGCCTTGCTATATATCACATTTTCTTCCGTATTTCGTGATTCACTTTCAACGAGAACACCCCGCTCTCCTAATGTTAGCTCTTTAAACAGAAACCTAACATAGTCTGCTTCCTTGAAGCTCTGTTCTGAGATTAAGCCGCTGCCGCCAGTGAATATCAACTGGGAGTCTGGATACAAGTTTGCCATATACAAAAGTGTTGTTACGCGCTCTGCTGCTTCACCGATCTCGGTTTGCCCCCATGCCTCAGACATAACAGGATCCACTGCGCCACCTAAAACAATTATGCCTGTAGGGGATATTGGAAGGGCAGGATTGGCCGAAAATCGATTCTCCAGTGGCGCGAGCAGCCATTCTCCTACCGGTAATGTGCAGGTGATGAGCATAAGAAAGACAACGGAGGAGAGAAACGAGCGGGAGAGCTTAAGCCAGCCGAAAACCAGGCAAAACCATGCAAATACCGCAAGCAAGGTAAGGGCATTACCTGGTGAGAAAAGTAGCCACCCAAATTTGGAGCCAATAAAAAACGGATTTTCCATAGACATCTAGATCGACCCGATGGTCACTAAAATGAGAGTTTTTATGGGTTTCTAATAACGTTATCTTTTCTGCGTATTCTAATTAGACACAGCGGTCGAATTTGCTACTATCAATCAATTCTGAGATTTAATGTGACAGTTCTGGCACATGATTAGTTAGATTTATCGAGTAATAGGAGAAATCAATAGTGTCTATTCAAGTAGGGGACACCGTCCCGGCTACAACATTTAAAATAATGACTGAAGATGGGCCCAAAGATATATCATCTGCTGATGTATTTGATGGTAAGAAAGTAGTTTTCTTCGCGGTCCCCGGAGCTTTTACGCCGGGCTGCTCAGTGACTCATTTGCCGGGATTCGTCGTTCAGTCGGATGCCATAAAGGCAAAGGGCGCTGATACTATCGCCTGTATGGCCGTGAATGATGCCTTCGTGATGGGTAGTTGGAGCAAGGCTCAGAATGCTGAGGAAATTCTTATGCTGGCGGATGGTAACGGAGAGTTTACTCGCGCAATAGGGCTGGAAATGGATGGAACCGGATTTGGTATGGGTATGCGCTGCAGACGATTCGGCATGATCGTTGAAGATGGCACTGTGACTTATCTTGGCGTGGAAGCGCCAGGCGAGATCAAGGTCAGTTCGGCGGAAGCAATGCTTGGACAACTGTGATCTGCTGAAGGTCTGAACTGAGTCGATTTCCAAATAGAATACAACCAAAGGAGCGGTTCTTATGATAACTAAATCGCTTGACTATTCAGACGGTGACACCAAACTGGAAGCCTACGTGGCTTTCGAAGCGGCTGAAATGCAAAAGCCGCTCGTGTTGATTGCTCATGACTGGACCGGGCGGCGTGAGTTTGCCTGTCAGGCAGCAGAGCGTATAGCCGCGATGGGTTATGTGGGTCTTGCTCTTGATATGTATGGCAAGGGGGTTTTCGGCGCAGACGGGGATACTGACGGCAATGCGGCGTTGATGGGCCCGTTCGCTGAAGATCGGAGCTTACTGCGACAACGGATACGGGCAGCTCTGGTAGCAGGACGCAATATCCCGCAGGTAGACCCAACGCGAGTCGCGGCAATTGGATACTGTTTTGGCGGCATGTGTGTGCTTGAACTGGCGAGATCTGGTGCGGACGTTCTCGGTGTCGTGTCCATCCATGGCATTCTCGCAGCCGGTGAGGCTTTAAACGAGGACATCAAGGCAAAGGTGCTTTGTCTGCACGGCCATGATGACCCGATGGTGCCCCCAGAACAGGTCATGGCATTCGAGACCGAAATGTCTGAAGCTGGGGCGGACTGGCAGGTGCATGTCTACGGAAACACAATGCATGCTTTCACTAATCCGGCTGCCAATAATCCTGAGTTCGGTACAGTCTTCAGCCTGACGGCTGAGCAGCGCAGCTATCAATCTCTGGAAAATTTCCTAGCAGAGCTATTCTGATCTGGCGCCTCATGGCTTCCAGCGGCGCCAGGACGACAGATGACTTCATCAGCAACTGACTCTCCCTCAAGTCAAAACACCGTACCTGCACGCAGCAGGGTGGGGCTGTGGTTAGGGCCAATGGTCTTTTTCCTGATGCTTTCCTTCGTTGAACTTGATCCCGCCAATCCTCTAGTTACTCGGATGGCAGCGGTCATTCTTTGGATGGCGATCTGGTGGATGACAGAGGCGATTCCACTAGCGGCGACTGCGCTGCTGCCAATCCCGTTGTTTCCATTCCTAGGTATTATGCGTGGTAGAGAAGTTGGCGCGGGTAGCCGGATAGATCTCGATGCCGCGTCTGTTCAGCCAGGTTTTTCTGTTCGTGATTTCGACGTGATTTTTCCAAATGTCGCGAATCAGTATATGGACTGGATCATTCTACTTTTTATGGGTGGCTTCATCATTGCCGTGGCAGTTGAAAAATGGAATTTGCACAAACGAATCGCGCTCAACATTCTTAGAGTTGTGGGCGGACAGCCCCACCGGCTAGTGTTGGGGTTTATGTTGGCCACAGGATTTCTTTCGATGTGGTTGTCGAATACGGCGACAGCTTTGATGATGATGCCGATGGGTATGTCCCTGATTTTGCTGTATGAAGAGCTCAATGCAGGGCTTGCGGAGCAGGGTCAAATGATAGACAGACGGGCAGAGAACTTTTCTCTCACCTTGCTGCTTGGTATCGCCTATTCCGCCTCAATTGGTGGTTTTGCGACGTTAATTGGCACGCCGCCAAATGGCGTGTTGGTAACACAGCTGCCGCAACTTTTTCCTGAAGCGCCGGATCTGACATTTTCGACTTGGATGATTTTTGCGCTTCCTATGAGTGCGGTTTATATGATACTAGCGTGGTTCTTACTGACCCGATTTGTTTATCCGTTGCCGCCTACGACGCCTTTCAGTGGTCGGTATTTTATCCAGAACGAACTGCGTAAATTGGGCCCTATGTCAATTGAGGAAAGGCGTGTGTTGGCAGTATTCGTGTCTTTTGCGCTTCTGCTAATGACTCGAAAGGAACGATTATTTGGCGCTGACGTGGATATTTTTGGCTGGAGCTATTATCTCGATAATTTGCTGAGATCGGCAGGGAGTTCACCGGTAGGCTATATGATTGACGACGGCACCGTATCAATTGGGATGGCCCTGACTCTATTCATGATCCCAGCCGGCAAAGCGATTGGTGGAAAACTACTTAGCTGGGACGATGCGAAGAAAATTCCCTGGGGCATCCTCCTGCTGTTTGGCGGCGGGCTGGCCATTGCGAAAGGATTCACGACTTCTGGACTATCTGACTACATCGCTTCACAGCTTCAGATTTGGCTGGGCGATGCGAGTCCGTTTGTGATTGTAGTGAGCACCGTTGGGATCATTACTGGCCTGACTGAGGTGGCGTCCAATACTGCGACGATTTCACTTTCGCTGCCAATTATGGCGAGTCTCTCCCAGGCTATCGAAGCGCATCCTTTACTGCTGCTGATTCCGACGACCGTCGCAGCCTCCTGTGCTTTCATGCTGCCAGTCTCAACGCCACCTAATGCGATAGTCTATGGATCTGGCCGCATCCCTATCATGAAAATGGTTATAGCCGGAATATGGCTCGATATCCTTTCTATTGTGCTACTGACAGGGTTTGTCTATACCTTGGGCCATATGGCTTTTGGGGTGCTTGACGGTTTCCCTCTATGGGCAGCACCCTAGTTTTGCTTGAGCAGAAAATTCCACCTGCTATTCATTACTTCGATTCGTAAAGGATCAAGCATGCTTCGCCAAGTGATAGAGGATAGCCGCAGTCGCGCCCCAGATACGATATTCGCCGTGGTGGAGTTCGAGAACCGTACGCTCGTTATCCCTATAAGTTACGGTTGATCGCATATACGCCTCTGTATCTAAAACAAGGCTCAGTGGTGCCAGGAAGATAGATTCGACCTCCGCGGGATTGGCGACATAATCAAGATCGTTTTCGACTATACCGACTACTGGCGTTACTCTATAGCCGGAAGGCATAACGAGTTCACCGAGTTGACCGAGGATCTCAACTCCTTCTGGCCTCAAGCCAATTTCTTCATAACTTTCTCGGAGCGCAGTAGCGGTAAGGTCGCGATCTTGCTCATCTGAAGTACCTCCGGGTAGGCTCACTTGGCCGGCATGGCTTTTCAGGTTTGATGATCGAATAGTGAGGACTATGCTACTCTCGCCGACGTCGTTAGTTTTTGTGACGGGAATGAGTACCGCGGCTTGGCGGAAGGATTTAAGATCTAATTCGCTTATCCACTTTGTCGTCTGATCCGGAGGCTCTATAGGGCTAGGTATCGCTGCTTCTCTATTCTTAAAAAATTCAAGCAAATCGCTGAACCGTTTTGAAGAACTCGAATTTGGCATAAGATGTGTTCTGGTAAAATGGGGTGTAGGTGGTTCGGGTCGGACCAGCCCTATGTAGGAATACTGATAGGTGAAGACTGCAACAGAAACCCGCAGCCGCGCCGCAGGTGTATTTAATAGCATGATCGCACAGGCTACCAGTGGCCAGCGTATTTTAATGGCTTTGTCTACTTGATAGGTGGGCTAAACGGAGCTTGGGTGGTCAAATCATCGATCGGCAATCGTTCTTAAATCTAAACTTAAACATACAGCATCAACCGGAAAGGGTATTTTAACGATGGAAACAAAGATAACTCAGTTGCTCGATATTGAACATCCAATAATTCAAGGTGGCATGCACTATGTGGGATTTGCTGAACTTGCAGCAGCGGTATCAAATGCTGGCGGGCTGGGCATCATAACAGCACTTACTCAAGGCACACCGGCGAAACTTGAGAGAGAGATTGTTAAATGCAAAACCCTCACAAACAAACCATTCGGAGTTAATTTAACATTTCTCCCATCTCTTGATCCGCCAGATTATGCCGGGCTCGTGGATGTAATTATAAAAGAGGGCGTTAAAGTTGTGGAGACCGCTGGCAACAACCCCCAAAAGTGGTTACCAAAGCTGCAAGAGAGCAATATTAAAGTCATTCATAAATGCACATCTGTTAGGCATGCATTGAAGGCGCAGGATATCGGATGTGACGCTGTCTCGGTCGATGGTTTTGAATGTGGTGGGCATCCTGGAGAAGATGATATTCCTAATTTTATCTTGCTTCCAAGGGCAGCAGACGAGCTTACAATACCATTCGTCGCTTCAGGTGGAATGGCCGATGGAAGGTCTTTAGTTGCTGCTCTAGCATTAGGTGCTGAAGGAATTAATCTCGGCACCAGATTCATAGCAACTCAGGAGGCCCCGGTGCATGATAATGTAAAGGAGGCGTTACTTGCGGCCACTGAATTGGACACAAAACTTGTAATGAGGCCTTTGCGGAACACTGAGAGGGTCCTGTCCAATGCGGCAGCGAAAAGGCTTCTCGAGAAAGAGGCAGCGCTCGGTGAAAACATAAAGTTCCAAGACATTATTCCCGAGGTAGCCGGAGTTTATCCGAAAGTCATGCAAGAGGGGCAAGTAGACGAAGGGGTTTGGTCTTGCGGTATGGTTGCTGGTTTAATCCACGACCTGCCCACTGTAAAGGGCCTGATTGACAAAATAATGCAACAAGCAGAACTGACAATAGCCGATCGTCTGAGGGCGGCTTCTTGAAAAATGTATACAACATTTGTTGATTTACAAGAACGTAATGCTCTGCCCAGCCATTTTTGACCTTGTCTGTAACCTATCGTGAGTAAATACACTCTCACAGCGGAGCAGCGGCTACTGCTCTGCATGGTTCTTCCGAATGCATTTTCAGTGCCAGTAATGCTTTCTTCTGTCAATGCTGCTCTGCCGGCGGTCGCTGCAGACATCAGGTTAACTGCCTTGGAGCTTAGCTGGGTGCCAACAGCCTTCCTAATGGCAAGTTCCATGTTTGTTCTTGTGTTTGGGCGATTGGCCGACATGTGGGGTCGAAGAAAAATTTTCTTGCTCGGCGCCGGTACGGTGGTCGTTTCCTCGTTATTAGCTAGCATGGCTTCGAATGGCTCTGAATTACTTATCGCGAGGTTTCTACAAGGATTTGGTGCCGCAATGCTTTACGCGACGCAAATGGCACTTATTTCCTCTGTGTTCCCCAAGGAAAACCGTGGACAGGCAATTAGTTGGCTAATTTCGCTGATTTATGTGGGTCTTGCTGTAGGGCCGCTTCTCGGTGGGATTATGACCGAGTACTATGGCTGGCGCTCAGTGTTTTACCTGCAAGTGCCTCTTGGGCTTTTTGTACTGTACGTGGGCACCTTTCGGATTCGAACCGAGTGGTCAGCAGAGAACCCTGGAGAATTCGACTACATCGGTGCAGTGCTATACGTTTTTTCGATAGGGCTGCTTTGTCTTGGGGTTAGTGTAATTCAATCAATGTTCGGATATGCGCTAATTTTTATGTCT
>CACBCS010000021.1 GCA_902537815.1 uncultured Pseudohongiella sp.
AATATAGCTAGTACCATATTTAGTTCGCTAAGCCGCCTTATTCCACCGTTTAAGCCTGTAACAACTGATATTGTTGCCATGAGCGTAATTGCTGCAATTAGGAGAACTTGTACTTCGGGCCCGATAGCGACTCCAAACAAGTAATTCAATCCAGCATTTACTTGCGTTACCCCTATCCCGAGAGATGTGGCAACGCCAAACATGGTGCCTAGAACAGCGAACACATCTACGGCACTGCCAATAGGTCCGTATATTTTTTTACCGATAAGCGGATAGAGCGACGATCGTATAGTCAGGGGCAAGCCTCGACGAAATGCAAAATAGGCAAGAGAAAGTCCCACAATGATATACGTCGCCCACGCCTGAAACCCCCAGTGGAAATAGGTAAAAAGCATAGCGTTCTTTGCAGCACCTACCGTTAGAGCTTCACCCGAAGGCGGCTGAGCAAAGTGGTTAACGGGTTCGGCAACTCCAAAGAATAGCAACCCTATTCCTACACCAGCGCTGAATAACATCGCTATCCAGCTTTGGTATGAGTAATCGGGGCGAGAATCATCAGGCCCAAGCCTGATATTCGCAAAGCGACTCAGAGCAAGATACACAATAAACGCGAAGAAAATTGCAACAACCAAGATGTAATACCAGCCGACATTTAAAACCAGCCAGTTCTGCAGCCTTGTAAAGACAACAGCAGATTCCGAGCTGAAGATGCCTCCGAAAATGCAGAATAACGCGATCAATGCAGCCGCTGTAAAAAATACCGATCTATCGATAGAAGCTAACACATCTCCTTTATCTGTAATCTCTGTCGGCTTCATAATTAGACTCGCTTCTTACGATAACTGAGCAATCTCGTCACCTAAAGCAGTTTTAAGTGGATCCAAGTAGTCGGCAAAAGGCTTCCACTGCCCGACGCCTGATCGGTTTATTGGCTGACGAACTTGCTCTGAACTGGGCGTTCGAACGCTCCGGTCGGTCAGATGATAATTCAGGCACGCATCTTCAAAAGGTAACTCGCAGAAATCCAAAATTCTTTTAATCTGTCCTTCTAGATCATCAATGACGTCTTCATTGTTTACCTTAAGCACAAACCCAGGCAACACGTCATCCCAATGACTCATCAGATTCACATAATCCTGATAGTAGTGGCCAATATCACTGAGGTCATAGGTAAACTCTTGCCCTTCAGCGAACAACTGCTTATAACCGCTCCAGCAACAATCCATCGGGTTGCGCCTCGCATCTATAATTTTCGCATTCGGTAACATTAGCTTAATCAAACCGACATGCCGAAAATTATTCGGCATTTTATCGATGAAGCGTCGAGCGCCCTTTCGATGACAACGAGTGTCGTTTATGTAATTTCTTCCGAATTCCGCAAAATCATTTCTCGTCAAACGCTCCAATATGAAGGGATAGCCCGGGCAGACTCCCTGAATTTTTTGACGCCGAAGCTTGTGTGAGAGTGACAGAACATTCGGAAGCTCGAGAGTCCCGTCCACATCTGAATGACTAGACAAGATTTGCTCAAGCAAGGTGGATCCGGCGCGTGGCAACCCCAGAATAAAGATCGGATCATCGACTTGATGTCCAAAATTGCGAGAAGACTCGAGAAAATCCTTCGTGAAGATCTTAGTCTGCGCCGCAAGTTCGTCGGTCATTTGCTCTGCGTTGTAGCGACTCTGCGCTTTTTTCATTGAGTTACCCGCTTCATAATGCTCGAACGCGACGGCATACTCATGCTTGTCTTCATAAGCCTTGCCGAGCGCAAAATGCACGTAGACTCGATCTTTGAAGGATAAATTTGGATTTTTTGCCAGCACCGCTAAGTCAGATAACTCAGATTCTGTAAATCGATAAGTCTTCAGATTAGCAAGCGAATAAAAGGCTTCTCCTCTTTCTGGATCGACTTTTAGCGCAGTCTGGTAACAAGCAATGGCAGTCGAGGAGTCGCCTCGAGTTTTCAAGGCATGTCCTTTTGAAATTAAGGTAGTCGGATCTTCAGGCAGCAGATGGAGAATCGCATCAAATTCAGAAACTGCGCGCTCAAAATCTCCCGATTGCATACATTCGATCGCAAAGATTGATCTGAATTGCAGATTATCAGATTGAGACTCGAGTAAACTTTTCGCTTGCGACAGTGCTTTTTCGAATTGTTGTCTTTTTCTCAATACTCCGATGTAGTCTATCCGCAAAAGAGTATTATCAGGCTCTAATTCAATCGCACTCTCTAGCAAGAACTCCGCGTCGTCCAATACGCCAAAGCGCATCGCAATATCCGCGAGCAGACGCATTCCTTCCACGTATCGGGGGCTTGAGCGCATAAATTCTTTGCAAATCTCTTCCGCCCGGAGAAGCTTTCCCTGAGAAATCAAATCCATGACTGCGATAAGAGGATTAGGAAGCTTTGACAGATGCTCTAATTGCGCTTCCACACTGCTAGCAAGTGCTAACTGACCCATTTGTTTTAAAAGGTCGGATCGGGCCTTGAAACTTGCTTTCAGGGCCGGATTGAGAGCACAGGCTTTTTCGTAAGCTTTCAGCGCCAGTGTCTGCTGCCCCAAGGCTCGATAAGTGTGGCCTTCTTCCTGATGCGCTCGCCCGAAATCTGGTGCAAGCTCTTTTAGCCGTTTCAGAACTCGCAATGCGTTCTCAAACTGACGGCTGTAACGTAAGCATACCGCCTGCATGTAGTAAATATCAGGGCTGACCGACTCAGAGTCTGTATAGCGGTCCAGTTCGGCAAGCGCGTGCTCGTATTGACCAAGCTCAATTTTTTTTTGGATTTGATGAAGCTTCTGATCAGCAGTGGTCACAGTTACTCAGCTATAGTTTTTCAAATTCATTAACGCAACAGGCGCCCGAAGGGCGCCCGCTTCATTGCGTTGAGCGACGCTGACGCAGATCAAAAGTCGTATCTCAGCCTCATGCCCGCGGTAAATGGCCTCGCATAGGTAACTCGCTGCCGGTCAAAACCGAAGTTACGCGCAAGTTCGGCACGCTCATCCGTGAGATTATCGATAAAAAGCTCTGCCGACCACTGTTCGACAGAAAGCCCACCAGTGACACCCCACATCGTCCAGCCGGACATACGATCACGATTGATAGTTATGATATCGCTGTATGCCTCATCAGAATGTGTGACGTGCGGCATGATGTGAGCAACCCTTCCCCCGCCGAGGTCCCACTCATAGCGGGCTCGGAGGTTAGCCTGAAACTCTGGCGCAAAAGCCAAGGGATCGCCCAGCCTGACATCATCGGTCGGCGTTATCACCCGCGTGATTTCGGTATCCAGAAAGGAAAACGCGCCGGTGACAGTCAGACCCTGAATCGATGCGGGAGCCCAAATAAAATCGCCCTCGAAGCCGGTGACGTCTGCATCTGCAGCGTTATCGGAGAAAAACAGATTCGTAATACTTGGATCGAAGATCGTAGTCTGTAACCTTTCGATATCCGACCAAAACACAGCGGCGTTGAAGCGCAGCGTGTTGTCCAGCAAATCTGTTTTCCAACCGACTTCTAAATTGGTCAGGTCGTCAGTGTCAACCGCGAACGGAACAGTGAAAGTACCGGCGGGGTTAGTAGCGCCACCGGGTCTGTTCAGCAAGCCGGGCCTGAACCCCTCAGAGAAGGTAAAGTAAAACAACTGATCGCTGCTGGGAGTCCAGTTCAGGCCAAATTTTGTGATGGTGCCATCGGTCGACGCCGTGTCCGGGTTGGGCGCACTGAACAATTGATCTAAATTATTGCCGGCATTGTTGTCTTGTGTAGCGCCAAAGTTGCCGAACGACCCCGCAGCGCTTCCCTGCAGATCAACGCTGATATCAAACCAGCGAGCTCCTAACAGCAATGAAAACGATTCATTCAGATCAACGGTCACCTCACCGAACAAACCCTGCTGCTCGTCCGTGCGCAATATGTCATTACGAAAAATAACTCCGTCCGGCCATTGCCCGGGATATTTCACGTTAGCTCCTTGCGCCGAAAAATTTGGTCCGAACCCTGTCGCACCATTAAACGCGACAGCATTTCTGGAACCAGGATAGGTAAAATTGTTAACTTCACGCAATTCCAAGTCACTGTAGAACCCGCCGAAGGTCGCCCTGATAGCATTGTCTGCATCTGTAGAAAAGCGCAGCTCATGCGTGTTCACGTCGGTTTCAACAGTACCGTTCACAAATAAGTTTGGTGCCTGACAGGTACCTGACGGATCTCCGGAGGGATAAGTCACACTGCCATCACAGACATAATAGGGAAGGTAATCGCCAACAAACATGTAGTCTGTGTAATCGACCATCTGATCAGCTTCACGATCAGTGAATGCGCCTGTGTAAATGGCCTCCAAATCGCCTATTCGGCCCTCAAGCGTCCAATTGGTGTTGTTGAAAGAATCTTCCAGCCGGTCATTCTCGTAGCGCTGTATGGCCAGATCACCAATCGTCGGGTCCGCGAAGAACACACCATCCGCCTCTACGTTCTGTCGCATATGCGCGACCGTGAGGCTCCAATCTGGGCTGAACTCCCACAGCGCGGTGAGACGCGCGCCTGAATACACGGCATCGTTAAAGTTTTCTTCTGCTTGCGCGCCATTATCCGCGTCGAGGAAAGTGACACCGCTGAGATCGGCCGTCGATTGACGTCCAGCCCGACCGGATGAAACTGGAACACCATTAGCGCGCGTAGTGCCCGCGGGCCGGAACCGGCCACTCTGAATCAGATTAAGCGTCCCTGGTACGTTGTCGATGTAGCCGCCTTGATTGTCGACGAACACTACTCCCCGCAAAGTCAGGCTATCACTTACTGGCAGGTTAACCACGGCTTCAACGTTGTTGCTCATTTCACCGCTTTTGGTCCAGGCGGTACCCAACTTCATATTAGCGCTGGTCGCACTGGGATCAGGTTTGTTGGTAATGAGTCGAACCGTGCCCGCCTGGGAACTCGCGCCAAAAAGCGTGCCCTGCGGTCCGGACAACACTTCTACTCGGGCAAGATCTGCTGAATAAACGTCAAGGTTACGACCGGGTTGAGCCAACGGCTGCTCGTCAAGATACAAAGCGACATTAGGCGCAAGGCCCGCCACTCCAGAAGTCGTTAAGTTCGGCGTTGTCGATGCAACTCCGCGAATATAAATTGTATTTTGGCCCGGACCACTGCCTCCGGCGGTCACGTTGGGTAATTGAATCAGATAGTCTTCAAAGTTGGAGACCCCCAATTGGTCAAGCGTTTCTTCCTGAATTGCAGACACTGCGACCGGCACATCCTGAAGGCTTTCAGGACGTTTAGTCGCAGTAACAATGATCTCCTCGATCTGGCTATAAGCTGGTGAGGCGGACAGGCTAGTGAGCGTGACTGCGAGTGCAAGCGGTTTCTTTCGAAACATAAGTTCCTCAAGTTGTTAGATAACGGACTTATTAATATAACGTATTGAAAATACTTTTTCAGCCCGAAAAAACGAATAAAACGTAGAATTAAGAATTTATATGAATATAATCAGGATTTTACGGGAATAATTCACTGATAACCTGATGAGTAAGTCAGATGAATTCGAATATTTACTTCTATATCAAACTATAAAAAGCCAAACCAGAGTAGTGCAACGACTGCCCCTGATTTTGGTCGAATTTCGGCAGTACGATAGACTCAATAAGAAATACGCAGAGAAAAGCAACGGCGTAAGACAGTATGAAAGACTATGACGATCTCCTTATTGCCCTTCGGCGCATCACTCGTGCTATCGACTTACACTCCAAGCAACTACATAAATCATCTGGACTGACAACATCTCAATTGCTAGTCATCGCGGCCATAGTAAAACTCGAGAAACCGACCCCCACCAGCATCGCTCGTGAAATTCTGTTGTCGCAAGGCACCGTAACTAACCTAATCGATAGAATGGAAAAGCGGGGCCTGGTGAAACGCATAAAATCAAACAGTGACGGTCGTTCAGTTCTGATTACCGTGACTGAGGAAGGCATGAGGCGGCACGACGAGTCCCCGCATCTTTTGCAAGATAATTTCCTTACAGAGCTCAGAAAGCTGGAATCGTGGGAACAGCGCCTACTTCTTTCTTCTGTCGAGCGCATCGCTTCTATGATGGATGCTGAAAAGATTGACGCTTCGCCTATTCTCACTAGTGGTGCAATCGGCATCGACGACAGAAAGTGAGAAAATCACCAAGAAGGCCTACACATGATCTCGGCGATGGGGCTGTCTAGTACGGCACTATCCAGCCGAGCTTACTCAATATCTAATGCGCTCACATTTATCAGATCTAGAAGCCGAAGCCATTCACATCCTTCGAGAGGCGTACGTCCAGGCTATTAACCCGGTTTTGCTTTATTCAATCGGCAAAGATTCTTCGGTTTTGCTACACCTTGCTCGAAAAGCATTCGCACCAGCACAGCTACCTTTCCCACTGCTTCATATTGACACACTCTGGAAATTTAAAGAGATGTACACCTTTCGAGAGAGGATACGATCGCAGCAAGACCTTCAAATGTTTGTATACGTGAATCCGGAAGGCGTCAAACGCAACATCAATCCCTTTAATGACGGCAGCAGAATACATACTGACATCATGAAAACTCAAGCTCTAAAGCAGGCTCTCAATCAGCATGAATTTGATGTGGCGTTTGGTGGAGCCAGGCGGGACGAAGAAAGCAGTAGAGCAAAAGAAAGAGTGTTTTCCTTTCGCAATATGGAACATCACTGGGACGCAAAAAATCAGCGTCCTGAACTATGGCAAACTTATAATGCGCTGAAACACCCTGGAGAAAGTATAAGGGTATTTCCTCTTTCGAACTGGACTGAGCAAGACATTTGGTTATATGTCGAGCAGGAAAGCCTTGAGTTAGTTCCTCTCTATTACGCAGCAGAGCGACCAGTGATAGTCCGTGAAGGTTTTATCATGATGGCAGACGACGAAAGAATCCAATTGTTGCCGAATGAAAGAATAGAAAACAAAAGGATACGATTCCGCACGCTTGGGTGCTTCCCACTCAGCGGAGCTATTGAGTCAAATGCCGAGACTCCACAACAAATACTAAAAGAGCTTGAAGATTCCAAGTGGAGTGAACGCCATGGCAGAAAAATCGACACTGATGAGCTGAGCTCGCTTGAACGAAAAAAACAAGAAGGCTATTTCTAATGCCCTCTCTTTTCCATCAAAGGCAGATAGCAGCAAGTCTGTCACCACGCTCGGTGAAGCTGATGACCTGTGGCAGCGTGGACGACGGCAAAAGCACACTTATAGGGCGTCTGCTTTTTGAAGCGAATCTGATTACAGAGGATCAACTAGCCCGGTTAATGGATCTTTCGAAGCGGCATGGAACCAACGACGATCAAATCGATTTTTCGCTGTTGTTGGACGGGCTTTCAGCAGAGAGAGAACAGAATATAACGATTGATGTGGCCTATCGCTTTTTCAACACCTCGAGGAGAAGCTTTAGAGTAGCGGATGTGCCAGGGCATAAAGAATACACAAAAAATATGGTTACCGGAGCATCGACCGCCGAAATCGCGATCTTGCTCGTCGATGCAAGTCAGGGACTGTCAGAGCAAACCCGACGTCATTCCTTTATAATTTCTTTACTAGGTATTAAGCAGATCGTCCTGGCAATCAACAAAATAGACCTCATTGCCTTCAGCTCGGACGCTGTTTCAAAAATCGTGTCTGAATACAAATCGATGGCGGAACCACTGGCATTCGAAACGATCATGCCTATTCCCATATCAGCGAGGCATGGCGACAACGTCATAAAGAATTCCGAGAATACACCCTGGTATACAGGCACTCCATTACTTCAGTATCTTGAGGAAATTGAGGTTTCCAGCAGCGAGCCAAGTGCAGGCTATGTGATGCCGATACAGTGGGTAAATCGACAAAACAGCGACTTTCGAGGCTTCGCAGGCACCATAGCAGCAGGCTCAATCGAACCAGGACAAAAAGTCATATCACTCCCCTCAAATCAGACCACAACAATTAGGCAGATTATTTTAGGCAGTGAAAAACTGCCCTCGGCTTCCAAGGGCGAAGCTGTGACTGTTGTATTGGACGATGAAATCGACCTATCTAGAGGCGATGTGCTGGCTGCGTCAGACGCTGATATTGATGTGTCCGACCAGTTTGAAGCAGATTTGGTGTGGATGGACGGCGAGATGGGATTCGCAGGCCGGCCTTATTGGATGATGCTCGGCTCCGCGAAGATTAGCGCGAAGATTACTAAGATCAAATATAAATACGATTTGAATACCCTTGCAAAGCTATCTGACACGAAATTACAGTGTAACGATATCGCAAGTATTACGATCAAGCTTGACCAAGCGGTGCCCTTCTTGTCCTACCAAACTAATCGAGAATTAGGCGGATTCATTCTTGTTGACCGCTTCAACTTAAGGACCGTCGCCGCGGGCATGATTAAGCATTCTCTCCACCGAGCGTCCAATATTCGCCAGCAGCACTTTGATGTCAGTAGAGCTTCACGAGAAACATTGAGCGGCCAAAAAGGTCAAGTGTTTTGGCTTACTGGATTAAGCGGAGCTGGAAAGTCTACGATAGCCAATGAATTTGAAAAAGCGCTGCATAAACGGGGACTGAATACCTATATTCTAGATGGCGATAATATCCGCACCGGGCTTAACGGAGATTTAGGGTTCACTGATGCGGACAGAATTGAAAATATTAGGCGGGTCGCCGAAGTTGCCAAGTTAATGGTTGATGCCGGTCTCATTGTGATTACTGCTTTCATATCTCCCTTCAGACCTGAGAGGGAAGCAGCCAGAGCCCTTTTTGATGAGGGAGACTTCTCGGAAATTTATATTGACACGCCGATAGAAATCGCTGAGCAGCGGGATTCAAAGGGGCTTTATAAAAAAGCTAGAAGCGGGGGGATTCCAAATTTCACGGGAATGTTCAGTTCGTATGAGCCACCATTTGCGCCGGAGGTCCATTTGACCACCTCTGTACTCACGATCGATCAGTGTGTGGCGAAGTTATTAGATTACTTCGAAAAATCACAATGAATCAGGATAACAACTACTGCCCTGCTAAAAAAAGCAGAGCCTCGAAATGCTATTTCTGGTGTCTACCCAGATCGTTCAGCTAGCAAGTTCGAGTTGCGCTCGTGGGCCAAGTCTGGATCACTGCGACGCAGCTAACCACAACTCGTTACAACAAGCGGCAGCATGAAGGCTGCCATGATATTTTACATTAAGTGATGCAAGCTGTTGTAAAGAGTTGTGCTTAATTGTCTGCGTGGGGCTCATAATCCGTCGGTCCCAGGTTCGAGTCCTGGTGGGCCATCCAATTGCGTGAAATTTGGATTGCTTTTGTGCCTGTTAGTCGTAATCCACCATAGCCGATGGCAAACAAGAAAAAGACCTCGGTGATAGGCTAATTGAGACGCCACAGCCCCCAAACGTCACATAACTGCCAGACAGATTAATACTAAGCCTACTAAAAGAGTCTTCGTACATTGCACAGTGATTCTCATTTTAACTCCTATTTCTGCAGGTAGAATTTACGGAGCAGATTACCTCAGCTTTATTACGTTCTCGATACCATTCCTTTGCAGATTTGTGACAATCAGGCGGCAATCTAAATTCCATCGCGTGAATTCACCCCCTATGTCTCCCGGTGAATATCCAAACCTCCTGATTTGATGCTTATCTGACCCAACTTCCGCACGGAATGAAGCCTGTCTGAAAACAAGGGAGTACCCACTGGGGTTGGATACTGGTAAATCGCGAGCTGACTTTTCAGTACCAAGTGTTGTGCAGTGCCGAACATGAATTCGGGCCGATAAGCTGTCACTCAGGCATGTGGTAGCGCTAATCGAAATAGGGTCATTTTTACCATGCCAAACCACGGTGCCGGATATTTTGCCCTTCTATGCGTAATCGGCATCTTCGGTTCGTCTGTGGCTAACGGTCAATCTTTGCAGGTTTCTGAAAGATTAGAAGTCTATGAGTCATGGATTGAATTGCTCATGCGAAAGCGCAATTACCCGGGAATTTCCGTTGGATTAGTTCATCAACGGGAATTGGTTTATGCAAAAGGATTTGGGCTTGCGGATTTCTAATGGTCACGCTTTTATTGCCATAGAGACACAGACAATGGCACTCAAAATAAATTGACTTATATCCGTTTGCG
Source organism: uncultured Pseudohongiella sp. (assembly GCA_902537815.1). GTDB lineage: Bacteria > Pseudomonadota > Gammaproteobacteria > Pseudomonadales > Pseudohongiellaceae > UBA9145. The sequence goes on from CACBCS010000021.1 coordinate 10,151, forward strand.
CGCCGCGACGGAGTTCTTTATCCAAGCTAATCCAGACTAAACGCCAGCAAGGCGCCAGAATACCCGCTACCACTCACCGCTACGACCAGATACTGCTTTCCATCGACCGAATATGTCATTGGCGATCCGGTTTGAGGCGCGGGCAATTTCAGAGCACCGACCTCATCGCCGGTTGCCTTGTCATAAGCCCGCAAAAACGCCCGCCGCTCACCATCTGCACCCGTCGTTAGCTGGGCTTCACCGGCAATCAGCAAACTTCGCGTCACCAGCGTGCCTACCGATGCCCCTTGCCCCGTGCGCGGAATATCAATCCCAGCTAATTCCGGATGGTTTACCACGCGGTCAGGTGTCTCCCCGTGAGCAATCTGCCAAGCGATCGTACCCTCTTTAAGATCAATGGCACTGATTTTTCCATAGGGCGGCTTTTGTAAGGGCAGGCCATCCACCAACAGATTTCTGGGTGGCACACCACGGCTCGACTGCGGCGTCTGGCGTTGCCCAGCCTGAAATTCTGTTCTACCCCCGCCCGCCGATGAACCTGCTCCGCCCGAAGTTCTTGGCCCTGTCGCGGCATTGCCCTGAATGTAGGCCATATCAGACTGGCCAGGGTACGGCGGAACGAGGCCCAGAGCGCCCATCGAGCTGTTGCTTGATACATAGAGCATGCCTGTCTCTGGATCGAACGAGCCGCCTGGCCAGTTAGTGCCACCACCGGTGCTGGGAGACATCAATATACCCAGCGGACCATCAATACTGCTCACCACCGGCGGCGTAAAGAGTGGCCCTAACTTATACCAGCTGGCGATTTCGAGGGCTTTCGCTCTAAGCTCCGTCGAGAAATCGATCAGATCGTCTTCGCTTACGCCCTGCCTATCATAAGCTGGCGGCTTTGTCGGGAATGGCTGTGTTGGCGAGTACCATTCACCCGGCACGCTCCCGATTTCGACTGGCAGTTCTTCGATTGGCCAAATTGGCTCACCAGTGATTCTGTCGAATACATAAAGAAAAGCCTGTTTGGTCGGTTGCGCCACCAATTTCCGAAGGCGGCCGTTGATGGTGACATCCGCGAGTATAGGAGCCGCCGGTATGTCCTGATCCCAGATACCGTGGTGAACCAACTGGTAGTGCCATTTGCGCTCGCCACTGTGCAGGTCTACCGCCACAAGTGATTCGGCGAACAAGTTGTCGCCGGGGCGATAAGCGCCGTAGTAATCGCCGGTCGCGGCTTCCACAGGCAGATAAACTGTATCCAGCTCCGGGTCCACTGATATTTGCGCCCATACGCCCGTGTTGCCGGTATAACGTCCGGAATCTCCTTCCCAAGATTCGTAACCGTACTCGCCGCGCCTGGGTATCGTATGGAATATCCACAGCCGTTCGCCCGTTTTAACATCAAACCCCCTCACAAACCCCTTCACATTTTCGCGGCTTCTGGGATTGCCGCCGGTGCGATGCGCTGCGCCGACAATAACCACGTCCTTTGCCACAATTGGCGTGGCATGCAGGCCAATGTCGGCTGTATCAACATCAACAGTCTGATCAAGCTTTTGCTTGAGGTCGACCACACCATTGTTGCCGAATTCTGGAACCGGATTGCCCGTCAAAGCATCCAATGCAATGAGTTGATAGCCCGGAGTCACATAGAGCACTCTGGAGTTCTTACCATTACTGCCCTGCCAAAACGCCAACCCGCGGCCCGACAGCTGTCGGGGCGCGTTTGTGGCTCGCAATCCCTCTGCAAAGCGAAAGCTCCAGAGAATTTCGCCATTGGTGGCATCCAGCGCTACCACGCTGCGGCGAGATCCGGCTGTAGTATAGAGCACACCATCAACCATCAAGGGCGTGGACTGGAAGCGGTATTCTGGGTTGGGACCGAAATTGTCTGTCTTAAACATCCAAGCCAATTTCAGATCGGAGAAATTGGAGGCGTCAATCTGCTCCAGGGGTGCATAGCGAGTGTGACCAAGATCGCCCCCGTAGGAAGGCCATTGTCCAAATGTTGCGCCCTGCTGGGCCCCTGCCAATGCGGGCAGACAGAGCACTAAAGCACTGAAAATACTCGATTTATGCATATCAGGCTTCCTGAGTTGTAGTTATTCTTCGTGAATTAAGCGAGCCTCGTTGATCAAAAGCTAGCATAGCATTGCCGAAGGCTGCGAGGCACGCGACAGAGCTCGACATATTCGGTACTATCTGGAGTCAGTACATGTTTAGATAGGTCCAATGCCACAGGTCAAAGGACTGGATTTGAGCCATCCCTATGAGAAAACCAATAAAAATAGGCGGCGACACCCCAAGAACCCTTGCTCTTCTCAGTACCGCAGTCATGCTGCTATTGACCAGTGCCTCTCCTACTCTAGCTCAGGGCATCAGCCAGGCTAATCAGGTTTGGTCGGCGGAAGTCATGCGGCCTAGGGGCCAGCCCATTATTCCCTTGTTCGATGGCTGGTATCCGAATGAAGATGGCACTAGCACCATCTGCTTTGGCTACTTCAACATGAATAGCGAGCAGACTCTCGATATCCCGCTCGGCAAAGATAACTACATCGAAACAGATTACCCTGGTCTGGATCTCAGTGAGGCTCTGATACCGACTCACTTTGATCCCCTACCTCCAGCCTATCGCCATGTGTTCTGTGCCTACAGCATCAATGTGCCAGCAGACTTCAACACTTCACACCGCATCACTTGGCATCTGACAGCGAACAGTCAAACCCTTAGCGTCCCTGGCAAAGTGATCCCTGCTTACGTATTGGACGAGCCACGCTCAAACGGCCGTGGCGATATTGCGCCGTTGGTTACCCTCACTGAGGACGGCGAAAGTGTGCGTGGTCGCACGGGTATTCATCATCCAGACCAAATCTTATCTACAGTCAGCGAGCCAGTTTCACTGGGCGCATACATCGAACATAGTGATGACATCGTGTGGGTAGGCTGGGCTCAGCATAACGGGCCGGGTACCGTGACTTTCGACAAGAAGGAATATGAAACCAAAAGCGGTGAACGCACCGATGTGCAAGCGCGCTTTAGCAAACCAGGTAACTATGTAGTCAGAATGCAAACCATCGACGACATCGCAGCTTTCGAATTCTACTGTTGTCATACCAATGCCTACTTTCACATCAGCGTTGAAGAGTAAAAGTAACGTTGGATAATTGCGTGTAACTAAAACAATTAGACGGCTAGCGGGCCAGACCCGAATGGAGTCATCAATATGATCAAGCTTACTACTGATAATGCGAAGTCTATTTTTGCACTTGCCTTCTTGTGCAGTGTCAGCACAAAGGCAATTGCCGAGGAGCCACCGACCTATTCTCGTGAGGTTGCACCGATCCTGCAGGAGAAATGTGCCAGCTGCCACAATCCGGAAGGCATTGGCCCGATGCCCCTTCTGAACTACGATCAGGTAAAACCTTTTGCCACCCTGATAAAGGATCGTACGAGCAAACGCATCATGCCACCGTGGCACCTTGATCCCACGGTAGGTATTCAACAGTTTAAGAACGATGCCTCGCTGTCCGATGAGCAAATCGCAATTATAGGGGCCTGGGTGGATGCGGGCGCTCCCCAGGGCAATTCGGCAGACCTACCACCACCGATTGAGTTTCCCGCTGGCGCAGAGTGGCAGCTAGCAGACCAACTCGGTCCACCGGACTTGATCATTCGTTCCACTCCGTATGATGTGATCGCTAATGGTCAGGATCAATGGTGGACGCCCAGTGTGCCCTTCGAGGGACTAGATCAAGAACGCTGGTTGAAAGCCGCCGAATTCAAACCTTCCTATCCGTTGGGCAAGAAAGTTGTCCACCACGGTCACGCCGTGCTAATTCCAGAAAATCCAGAAGAGACCGGGCGCCGGCAGGTGGCATTGGCACGCTATGGCGTCGGTAAATCATGGGAAATGTATCCCGAAGGCACCGGCATGCGCGTACCCACCAATGGTCGCATCGCCTGGAATCTGCATTATTTTCCCGTGGGCGCCGAAGGGCCTGGCGATGTGGTAGAGGTGGGATTATGGTTCTACCCGGAAGACGAGCAGCCGGAACTGGAAACGGTCGGTGAAGCGATGTTCCGGGTAGACGGCCTCGATGGCATGGCCCGTGGTCAAGACATCGTCATTCCCCCTCACGGCTATCAGGTATTGCAGGGGACTCATGTTCTGCAATCGCCCGCTGTGATTCACAGCTACCGGCCGCATTTGCACATGCGAGGCCGAGTAATGACCATGGAAGCCATCTTTCCCGATGGTCGTAAGGAAGTTCTGAGCCAAGTGGACAAGTACGACCACAATTGGCAAGTCTCCTATATGTATGCCGATGAAACGAAACCCATTCTACCCACCGGCACGGTGCTGCAATTCACTTCAGTGTTTGACAACACGGCGGACAATCCCATTAACCCTGATCCGGAACAGTGGGTTGTGTTCGGCCGACGCGGTGTTGATGAAATGAGCCACGCCTGGCTCGGCATCACCTATCTCAATGAGGAACAATATGCGCAAGCCATCGCTGAGCGCCGCGCCAGTCAGGAAACCTTGCAACTGGGGAACTAAACCATGAAGACCGCGCTTAGGTTCTGGAGCCTGCTATTTCTTCTAAGTAGTACTGTTCTGAGCGGACAGGAATTTCAACAGGCCAGTTTTAGCGCAGACCAAGCAGCACGCGGTGCTGACCTGTATCAACAAAACTGCGCAGCCTGCCATCTTGCCAATCTCACCGGCTCCTTTGAGGCGCCCAATCTGGCTGACACGAGTTTTCGCAGCAACTGGGCAAATCGGGGTGTCGAAGAATTTGTCGACATGCTGCAGCGCACCATGCCACCGCAAGCTCCGGGATCGCTGGATCAAAGCCAGTATTTGGACATCTCTGCCTTTCTGCTCGAAGCCAACAACATCGGCGCTTCCGCCACAGCGCTGTCGCTCTCGGCGGGTGACGTCCTCTTCCTCGACACTGAAGCCGGAACCGCCGAAGTCCTCGAACAACGAACTCCCGTTCCGGGCCGCGCAGGCACCGTCCCCTCTCCCGGCACGCGCAACTCAGTGCCAGAAATCGCCACCATCTACCAGAGCGAGCGAGCCCGGACCCGCAGTTTCGAGCCCGTAAACAGATTCCGCAACGTCAGCAACGAAGAGTTGGCAAACCCTCCAGCGGCAGACTGGACTTACTGGCGGCGTTCACCTCAGAGTCAGGGCTATAGCCCGCTAGATCAGATTACTACCGACAATGTGGGTCAGCTCTCCTTGGCCTGGGTGTGGGGAATGGAACCTGGAAAAAGTCAACCCGCCCCTCTGGTCCGAGACGGTATTATCTTTATTCCGAATTTTGGCAATGTGGTGCAAGCGCTGGATGGACGCAGTGGCAACCTTCTTTGGGAATATCGTCGACAGTTTCCTGAAGGCGGACGCAGTGGCGGCTTATTGCGCACCTTAGCCATGTGGGAAGATTTAATTTTCGTGGCCACGACCGATGCCCATCTGGTTGCACTGGATGCCCGGAGCGGCGCTGTGCGCTGGGACAGTGAAATTGCCGACGAAGCGCTGGGATACTCCAACACCAGCGGCCCAATCGTCGCCGATGGCATCGTCATAAATGGAATCAGCGGCTGTGGACGCTTTTTTGAGCAAAGTTGTTTCATTACCGGTCATGACGCCGCGACGGGCACAGAACTGTGGCGCACGTATACCGTGGCTCGACCCGGAGAGCCAGGCGGTGATACTTGGGGGGACCTGCCACTCGAATTTCGCGGCGGGGCCGATGTCTGGATGACGGGCAGCTGGGATCCGGAGAAGGGCCTGGTATTCTTTGGTGTCGCGCAGGCTAAACCCTGGATGTCGGTCAGCCGGGGCATGTCCGCTGACGATGCTGCCCTTTATTCCAACTCCACTCTCGCCATCGATCCAAGCGATGGCCGGATTGTGTGGTATCGCCAACACGTGCCCGGCGAATCTTTAGATATGGACGAAGCTTTTGAACAAGTCCTTGTCGACATCGTCGACGAGCCTTATCTGTTCACGATTGGCAAAAGTGGCATTCTGTGGAAACTCGATCGGCACAGCGGTGAATTTCAGAGCCTGAAGGAAACTACCTATCAAAACGTATTTTCCGACATCAATCTGGAAACCGGCGAGGTGCGTTATCGCGAGGATATCCGCAATATGCAAGTCGGCGAATGGCTCTCCGTGTGTCCCTCAACTGCTGGTGGACATAACTGGCAATCAACAGGCTATCACCCTCCTACCCGAAATCTGGTCATACCTTTAAGTCAGTCCTGTATGGAAATGTCGCCGAGAGAAATTGAATTCGAGGTGGGCTCCGGCGGCAATCGGGGCGATCGTCAGTGGATGCCAATGCCGGGCACGGAAGAACGATTTGGCAAGCTCGCCGCCTATGACGTTGATACTATGGAGGAAGAATGGGCCATTCAGCAACGCGCGCCCTTCTTAACTGCAGCTCTAACCACCGCGGGAGGACTGGTCTTTATCGGCGACTACGACCGCTATGTACATGCCTATGACGTCGAAACCGGCGAGGAATTGTGGCGCACTCGCCTGGCGACCTCAGCCCAGGGCTTTCCGGTAAGTTTTGCTATCGATGGTGAGCAGTACATTGCCATTCCCTCCGGGCGCGAAGGGGGCAGTCCTTGGCGTATCGGCAGCTTCCTGGCGCCGGAGCTGCAAAGCCCTAACAACCACAATGCCCTCTACGTCTTCAAGCTTAACCCATGACGAAAGACATAAATCGTTTACTTTGTATCTGCTGGTGCTGCCTGCTTGGAAATTTTTCGCAGGCCTCATCCACTGTCAATGGCGCTGACGGGAAAATCACCATCACGCCGCTGGTACATTCCAGTGTGCAACTGGAATATCAGGACCTTGTGATTCAGGTTGACCCCTGGAGTGCAATAAGCATCAATAACTATAAATCTGCTGACATTATTTTGGTTACCGACAATCCCGAACACCACCTCGATGTCAAGGCGATTCGCGCAATCCGCAACCCTGCGGCAACTGTTATTGCTCCAGCCAATAGTGCTGAGGTACTAGCCGATGCAGTCATCATGGCAAATGGCGAAACCCTTCGCGTGCAGGGGATAGAAATTGAAGCTATTGCTGCCTACGATATTATTCTCGGCCCTCCTGAACACCCAAAGGGCGACGCCAATGGCTACGTGGTCACGATTGGCGGCAAACGTATTCTCTTTGCCGGTGTCACCGAATGTGTAGAGGAAATCCGCAGACTCCAAAATATCGATGTTGCCTTCATGCCACTGAATATTCCGCCTGCGCGCATGACGCCTGAAGACGCGGCGGCCTGTGTTCGGCACATTAATCCTGCAGTTGTATACACCAATCACTATGACCAGAACTATGCCCGCAGAGTGAACAACCCGAACTCGGAAGAACGCCCACTGCCCGGCGGAGAGACAGTAGCTCAAAGCCTGGAAGCTTTTTCTAAAGCGCTTGCTGGAAGCGGCATTGAGTATATTCAGGCACAGTGGTACCCGCCCCGCTTCGAGTTAGACAAAGACTTTCCAAGCTTACCGCTCGGACAACGCTGGCTCACTGGCGGCCTGGGCGGCATGTGTATCGGGAGTGATGATACAATTGTGTTGTTGAATCGCCAGAATGTAGTGGCGGATGATCTTGACGGCGCACTCCTTGCACCCCCGGTCATCATGCTCGATAAAGATGGGAACACGCTCGGCGGTTGGGGCGACACTGCTGACTTTGGCGGCAGGCTGCATGATTGCCATGTCAATGCAGACGACTCCCTGTGGATTGTTCCCGCTGCCACTGGTCATATTCAGCGCTGGTCCGCTGTCGGCGAGTTACTGGCACAAATTGGTGACAGCGATCGCTTTGATTCCAGCGACCGCAGCCGCAGCGGCGAACCTCTCAATTCGGATTCGGCCCAATTCTTCCTGCCTGCGTCAGTTGACGTTGATGAAAGCAATGATGAGATCTATGTAGCTGATGGCGAACTTCCTGGCGGCAACACGCGAATCGCTGTATTCGATACCGATGGAAACTTTAAGCGTCAGTGGCGCTTACACCGTGAAGCCAATGATAACCGCATCGAACTCCCGCACTGCCTGCGCATCTCTGATGACGGCTTGATCTATATCTGCGACCGGCGCGCCGATCAAATTCAGGTGTTTAATAAGCAGGGGCAGCTGCAACAGGTAATTCATGCGCCTCATTCTCCCTTATCAGATCCGACTGGCAGAAACAGCGGTATCCGCGGGGATACGGTCGTGTTGGAATTCTCTACCGACGTAAATCAGCAATATTTATATGTAGTAAACCAGAACTCGATGACGGTAGAGGTGCTAGATCGGCGCTCGGGGGAGTGGGTAACCCGATTCGGGGGAGGGCCAGGGCGCTATCCGGGTCAGTTTGAATTACCCCACGGCATCGCAGTTGACGCAGATGGCAATGTTTATGTAGCCGAACAAGAAGGGCGGCGGATACAAAAATTCTTGCTACGCCAATAGCCTATTGGTCAGGCCAAAATTAACCTGCTAGTGAGTTTGCTCAGCCCGCGAGGCCGAGGTGTCCCACTTCAAACGATAATCTCTTTAGATTTGATATAACTTCTTGATAGGGCAGATGAATCTTATCAATCTCTAATTCGAAGTTGAGCGAGTGGAATTTTCTAATTCCGTCCAAGAACCATTTTTCTGTTTTATACTGTTTGTGTAATCTCTTGTGAATTTCAACACATATAATCCAAGACCTGAAATCAATTTCTTCTAGCTCTTCAAAAACCTCTAATGCTTCGAGAAACTGCTCATTAAGAAATTTTGCAAGAAGGATCGCCCTCATCGGTCTGTCAGAATTAGTATCGCTTCCAACAATTGGCTCAATCTTGTACATCTTTTCAAAAATCTTGAGAGCATTATCAATATCATCATTTCGTAATAGTGCATCTCCATACGCAGATAACACATGAGGGTTATTCGGATTAGCTCGATAAGCTTTCGCAGCATAAACTTTGGCTTGCGAATAATCCTCTCTAGTTATGTGGGCCTCGGCAAGAATTCGATTAGTATTCCAGTCGTTATCATTAAGCTCGTTGGCCTTAGAAAGAGCACCGAGGAATTCCTCTAGCGTTTCTTCATCTTGCTCCCTGAAACCCAGAAACATAGCCTGACCAATTGTACAAGCCTTCCAAGAATAAGGAAGTGGGTTGGTTTGATCAGCTTCTATAGCTGCATCCAGCATTTCTATGGCCTCAGCATTCGCTTCCTTTTCAAACTTCTGATTAAGTGCTCGTCCCTTAAGCATTAATTCATAACTTGTCATATTGTCCGTCGGTTTTCGACACGCTCGCTTCAAACTCGCTATCTCAATGTCTCCGATAACGGACGATATTATTTTGGTCACTATCTCATCTTGGATATCGAAAACGTCAATTTTCTCTCTGTCATATTTATTACTGCTTACAATCGCGTCATCTGCCATATCACTCAGTTCAACGGAGATCCGCAGTCTTTGTTCAGACGCCCTAATGCACCCAGACACGATATAATCGAACCCCCATTCTTCTTTAAATTCTTTGGATGAGAAATCTCTTCCTCTTAACCCAAAAGAAGTTTTCCTTGTAGCCACTGATATTTCATGCACCATTGACAATTCAGTAATAAGGTCTTCCACAATACCGTCAACCAAAAAGTCAGTTTCTGAATCTGCATTTAAATTTTCGAAAGGCAAGACACATATTCTTGGACGCTGATCTTCGATTTTTTTATTTAAGTTGGCGATTAATTCTTGAGCGTCTTTTTGTGCTCCCTTCTTCTTAACTAAAAGTGAGTAAAAAATAACGACAGGAAAAAATGCGAGAAGAAAGATAAACAAGATTTGCATCGACGTCTCTTGGCTCAGCCCGATCAGATCGACTGTGGAGATATTGTCAAAAACGACATTAGCGAGCTGGACGGTCCCGAAAGCGCCGATGGCATAACCCGTTGCAGTTTTCGAGATCAGACTAAATGAATTATGCAAGCTGATTTTAAGAAAGCTTACTAATATTGATAATTTAGCCATTCTGTTCCTCAGGACTTACTCAAAACAGACTTTTAACGCCTATAAGTTTCTTAAAAATCCATCGTTTTTAATCTTAATTCACAAGAAATGAAAGCACCTTCGCATTAAACAAGTCGGGGTTTTCAAGAAACATGAAATGACTTCCCCCTTCAGCTTCAGTAAATATCTCTAATCTAGACCCAGGAATCTTTGATGATATCCACTGCTGCGAAGCACTTGGGAACATTGATGTTTCTCCCCCAACCACTAGAGTTGGAAGCTCAATTCTCTCAATTACGTCTCGCCAGTCACCGAAGGCGGTATCACGGAGGAGATCAGAAGCATGCTCCCTTGGGAACTTTATATTTTCTTCAGCAACAATTCGCAGCGAATCCTCGGGATAGCATGGATTGAAGAGTCCCTTCAGCAACTCCACGGTACCTGCCAAGTCAGTTGAATCGTTTACAGCAGCAGCGAATTCGTCAACACCACTTGAGTCTTCGTAGAAACATCCGTAGCGAGATTTTTCCTCTGCCTCCCAGTCCGCACGAGGGAGCATGCATGGGGCTTGATCTACTAATACCAAACGTTCTACCTTGCTGGGGCCGTAAAGATCGAGATATGCCCATATAACCGCACAACCCATTGAGTGCCCCATCAGATCAACGGCAGATAGGGCCAGGCTCTCTAGGACTTCATGCAAGTCTTTGGCTAGACGGTAAACTCTATAGCCATGTCCGGGCGTATCACTCTCTCCATGACCTCGCATATCTAATGCAATCACTCTGCGACAGGAAGTGATCGCTTCTGCATTCAATCTCCACTCAGCAGCAGTTTGCGACCATCCCGGGATCATTATGAGAGGATGGCCGCTCCCCCCCTCGAGCGCAGAAAGTGTAATCTCCGATTCTAAAGGAATTGAGATTCGCTTCATCAAAAAGGCCCATGTAAAAAGGTAGCCCGGATCTCCGGGCTACCTTTTTACAGCTGTCAGAATCTTAATTTTCACCCATCTTGAACACAATGTGGCTCAAGGCTCAATCATCAGCACCCTCAGGGGCATCTGGCGACAGTTTAAATACATAAAGCTGCCCCCCCTCTGGGATAGATACATCAGCTCCCGCAAAGGCAGCAATCCCCTGAAAATTCCCCGATGCTACAGCTACATATGCTTCCCCATTCAATTCATAGGCTATCGGCTGGCTTCGCACGCCGCCACCAAGACGTTTTTTCCAAAGAACTTCGCCAGTGGACGCATCTAGACCAAGTGCATGACCGGTTTGACTGCCGGTGAAAACCAAGCCCCCCGCTGTACTGAGAGTTCCAGCCATCATCGGCTGGGGGTCGTAGTATCTCCACGCTACTTCGCCCGTGTGATAATCAACGGCTGAGATATGACCGTATGCAGGGACATTGCCCTGACTGTCTTCTACGCCGTCAACTGAGATTGGCAACCCTCCTGTAAAAAGATTGCCTTCTACATGCATACTTATCCCCTTCTGCATTAATTGACAGCTTTCAATCACAGGAATAAAAGCAAATCCAAGTTCTGGGTTTAACGAGCCCGCTACCGATCCATTCATACCGCCTAATGCACCCGGGCAGACTCTCATGGTTGGCTCTTCACTCGGCATAGCTTCAACGTTAATCACAGGTCGGCCGTCTGATTCCATGGACTCAGCCCAATTAAGTTGCTCCATGTAACTAGTAGCCCTTATAAATTCACCGTTTTCTCTGTTGATCGCATAGAAGAAGCCGTTTCTGTTTGCCTGAACTAACGCCTTCGTCGGCTCTCCATCAACAAGCATTTCTGCCTGGAATAGATGGGAGTTACCGTCATAATCCCAAACATCATGGGGAGTAAATTGGTAATACCACACACGCTCACCGGTGTTGGGGTTGATAGCAAGCACGCTGTCTGAGAAAAGGTTGTCACCAAGTCTTGCGTCTCCGTTCCAATCAGGCGCTGGATTTCCTGTAGTCCAGTAAACTAAATCGAGCTCTGGGTCATAGGTCCCAATTGTCCAAGCTGGAGCCCCTCCTGTCTCATATGAGTTACCAGACCAAGTTTCGTAACCAGGCTCGCCTTCCGCAGGAACCGTGTAGTGCCTCCAAACCCGATCTCCGGTATTCACATCATACGCGTCGAAGAACCCTCTGACCCCAAACTCTCCGCCACCAACGCCAATTATAGCAAGGTCCTTGACGATCAATGGTGCAGAGGTAGCACTAAACCCCTTAAAATATTCAACGATTTCGGTGTCCCATACCAGTTCCCCCGACAATCGATCAAACGCCAATATTCTGGCATCCAAGGTCGCCATGAGAATCTTATCCTCGTGGATCGATGGACCCCGATTGGCCGGCCCGCAACAGAGACGCAAGTCAGCAGGTAGTTGATGGTCATATCTCCAGAACATTTCTCCAGATGTTGCGTCTAGAGCAATCAGCCGATTATAGGATGTTGTGACATACATAATTCCGTCATAAACAACCGGAGAAACGGCGAACTGACCCGTAGTACCTGAAGGGAAACCCCAAGCAAACTCCAAGTTATCAACATTTTCGGGAGAGAGGGCGTTAATTGGACTATGTCTGTTGTTGGAATAATCACCACCATACTGAAGCCAAACATCAGACCTGGATGACTGAGGCTCTAAGAGCATCTCTGCAGACACTGGACCGGATCCATAGCCAATTTCACGATCATTCGTCCAATGAGTCGTCGATATGACGAGTGTTTCTGCAACATCGTCCGGGTCCATAACGTCAGAATTTGATTCTGCTAAAGCAGGCGGGATGTTCTCAATATTTGTACCTTCATTGGTCGGCCCACAAGCAGCAAATAAAAACAACAAAGCGAAACCGATAAATCGCATATCACTAGCCTCTCTCGGTAATTTATTGAATACCATCAGTCGAAGAACATTGAATTGAGTAAATTAGGTTGTTACTAGGCGCAGGAATCCCTATTAGATTTCAAGAAGGCAATAATCCTCCATAAATCACTTTCGCCTTCAGGAAAATTAGTCCCAAAACCAACCATTCTCGTGTTGGGCACTCCGTTGGTTACTGTGTTGAAGATCTCTCGATCTGAACCACCATGTTTCCATTCACAATCGAATAAGTAAACGGCGTCGACGCGCTCGGGGGTGAGTTTATGGCAGTAGCCGGCGCAAGTTCCTACAAACAGTGATCTTCCGCGCGAGACCGCATCGGCATCAGCAAGCAGCGCGTCAGCTGGACTACCTGTCTCCCGTGTGTCTCCGCATGCCACCACAATAAAGGTAATGATCAAATAAACCGTCAATCTCAATACAGCCAACATGTTGATTTTCCTGACAGTAGGGATGCTATTAGAGATCTGAAAATGGACTCTTTGCGTCTCTGAGTCAATACCTTAATCTCGTAATCTGGTGCCTGTCTTATTCGGCTTCACATCTGACTCAGCGCACTGATTTTGTGCAACAGAAACTTCCTGTCAGTCAAAGACTATGCTTCTTCACCCAGCCTCAGTTTCGAGGACACTCAGAAACGTGAGTCGCTAGATGTAATAAATCAAGCTTAAATGCCGCTAACTCTAAAAGATTTTAATCAAAATATAAGATTTCCAACCTGGTGTAGCTCAGGAAAGGGCTGGAGGTGAGCTCGCGCATCTTAATATGAGGAATCTCCTCGGGCTCGTGCTTGAAAATGACTAATTAGAACGATGTTCATCGAGATTCTCGGGTAGATAGATCGATTTATGACAAAAACCCTAAAAAACCTATTACCCTACTTGATTATTTTAATTGTCGTTCTCGCGCCAATTAGAATACTTGCTGAAGACATTTATGGAAGCTGGTCGAATTCTTTCGATTCAACTTCATATGGATTCAGACCGCTGGAAGCTGGAAGATTAGTGATGGTTGTCTCTAAAAGCGGGCTCCAAGACATTTACACGGGTTCGATCAGATTCTCCAACTTTGAGGTGTGCTCACTTGATATCGAGCCTTTTACAGCGTGCTACTCTGGGGTTATAAACTCTCAGCACTCGATCAATATGAGTCTGAATGCTTGCGAAAGCGACTCATACAGTCAATGCATCGGGTTACCTAGCAGATTAGAACTTGAAAGACCTCAGTATCACCAACTCAGCGGTGTGTTCGTTCGGTTAGAAGACTTCTATTTCATGATCAATGAATCCGCCGGAGTTGTCGAAGCCCAAGTCATTAATTTAGAAGATGGCTCAGCCGAATTATTTGCTGGAAGCAGATATGGGAACGAAATCTCGCTGCAATCGAACAGAAATGCTGTCGCGGAATTAAAGCTAGATCTTTTGTCTAATGAAAAAATAGTAGCTCATATTGAGACTTGCGAAAATTGCAACTTATTTCTCAGCCATCAACTAGGTAGAGGAGACACCTTCGAACTAATCAGAGTTACTGACTGAAAAACCTAACTCAACTTCACTAATCGACAAATTTTCAAGGAGATATGCATGGACCTGTCAAAACCAGATGGGAAGGGGGTAGCAAAAATAGTAAGCATAGAGCCGTCCCCATCTTCTACAAAAATAATTTATGAAGGCCCCGTTGATGGATATGGAACCGTTTATGTCTCACAGACCTACCGCGCGGCACACAACAGTAAGAATGCGGGAACTATGGAGGGAGAAGCAAATGTGATTATGGAGGATGGAACTCTAGTTTCGTCTCCTTTACGCGGAACATTTTATCGTAATGGGCGAAAATTAAAGGTCTTTTTCACCGATGCCGTCAGTAATGGCGATTACAACTTCGTCACTTGGGATGTCGATTTAATTAGCAAAAGTGCTGAGATAAGTTACTACCGCCTGCTTACCGTGAGCGTCTAAACGCGAGCAATTAACAGAATAGGTGGTTCAGACCTTGACACGCTAGCCCGCGGTTAGTGTGGCGAGTATCCAGCTTATAGAGCAATGCAATTGTAGTGACACAGGCTGTTGTGATTTTTATCTGCGAGGAATTTATGATCTGACGCTCTCAGATTCGAATCCTCATAGTCCTTACAACCTTATCAATTACTTTAAAACTCGAAGGAAGGATAGTGTTTTAATCTAGACCAAGCTCCTGTCTTAACTCCAAGGTTCTGGCACCTGCCAGTGATCCAGGCATTGAGTAATTGCCCTCGTGGCAAGCGTACTCGTACACCTGATCTTCAGTTGCATAAAAACTAAGCTCTGCGGTCCAGGGTTGCGAGTAAAGGTTGCCATCTTCAACGGTAAACTGATAGACAATTTCTGCATCAGAATGCCGGCCGAATCGCTCCACGATACGGCCTTCTTTAGTAATCGGAATCGCGCTCTGACGGAGCTGCTGAGGATTGATATTTACGCTTTCAACAACCAACATGCCTTCCTCATACCAGCCAACAGAATCACCAAACCATGGTTCATGAGCGTCAGGCCGGCGATTTGCCCGAGCTTCTAGTGGAGATGCATAGATAGGAATGATTCGGACGTCGTGAGCCATTTCAACCAGAATGACCACGTAATGGTCTGTCTGTATGAATTGATAAGTGTTGTTGTAAAGCGCACTCATCATGCCGGGACCCGCTTTATTGCCGAATCCGAGCAAACAGCGTTCTGAATTCGGAAAAGCTTCGGGCCCGCTAAAATCGGCAACGCCCGTCGTATAGCGAGAACCGAAGTCATCCCGATTAAAGTCGTATTGCGGATCTGCTCGTCGAGGAATTCGACCATCTGGCGGATCTATGATGTAGGAAGTGCGATATTCTCCTTTTACAAGGGCGAGATTATTCCCCGGCTCAACCCAGAAATTATTGTAAGCCCGTACTCCAAAATCTCCGGCGCCCGCCTGTGGCGTATTGTTGACGCCGTCGCCTTCGTCCAGTCCACCCTCAAGACCTGCGATCGGCGTTCTGGCCGCAATCGCCTGGGCTTCCTCGGGCGACGCAATTAACTGCTCCACGCCTTGCGGGCGCTGCAGCCCGGTCAATGATTTATTGGTCCATATCCCTTCCAGATCAGGCTGCTGCGCCATGACGAGAGGGCTGGAAAAAAGCAAAGCCGTCGCAGTGAGCGAAAAGAGCGCTGGGTTGAGTCGGTTCATAGCATGACCCCTGAAATTGAGAATTCAATGAATTTACCTAACTACGACGGTATTGCATTCAGTGGCAGAAAGCAAAAGCCGCTCGCGACTGGAATGCAGCACAGGGTCAATCCCGAATTCCACGACTCGAATCCGACGCCATGAAATTCAGTGGAAAAGTTCAGCACGTGAATAGCAAAGCGCAAGCGCTTCTCGGAAACACAACAGCACAGCGATTGAGAGCTGACACCCTTTCCTGTTCGGCCGTTAGTAATTAACTATTCATACCTTAAGGCATCAATAGGGTCCAGTCTCGATGCCTTAGCGGCAGGCAAGATGCCAAACAGCACACCAACTGCACCCGAGAAGCCGAGCGCAAGCAGTGCTGCCCAGGGAGGGACGCTGGCAGGAGGGAAATCTGGAATGCCGCTGGAAATAAGCGCTCCAAGACCGTATCCTAAGGCTAGGCCAATAATACCTCCAATCAGTGAGAGCAACATGGCTTCGATCAAGAACTGCATCAGAATATGGTGACTCTTGGCACCTATTGCTTTACATACCCCAATTTCTCTAGTTCTCTCAGTCACCGAAACCAGCATGATGTTCATGATTCCAATACCGCCCACCAGAAGTGAAATGCTTACGATTCCGCCTACTACCAGCGTCAGAGTTCCGAGAATTTCATCAACCTGCTCTGTGAGCTGTTCTGGCGTTTGTATCCTGAAATCATCCTCTTCACCCGCGCCAAGATTGTGTGCATCACGTAGCAACGCCGTCAGCTGTATCGTAACAAGATCCAGCTCTGCACTAGGACTCAAAGTTAACTGGATACCAATGTCTGTACGGGTCTGATTACCCAGAATGCTGACCATGGTGCTATAGGGTATCAGGACCAAGTTGTCACGGCTTTGACCCATCACCTCACCACGGGATTCAAGCAAGCCGACAATTTTGAACCACTCGCCGCTGAATTCGATGTATTCATTGATCGGATTATCCGGCAGATTGAGATTATCCCTGACCTCCTCTCCGATCACAGCCACTCTGCGCCGCGTCAAATTATCTGATTGGGCCAGGAAACGTCCCGACTGGGTGTATGACTGCGAGACGTCCTGAAACGCATAAGTCGTTCCGAGAATCTCACTGAAGGACGTTTGCGGCCCATACTTGATCTGGCTTGATCGGTTTGCCGCGAGTATCGGTGTTATCGAGGCGATACCGTCAGCACGGCGCTCAATCAGTTCCAGATCCTCCGGCGACAGCCTGGAGCGGACTCCTTTCATGAGATCTTCGAATGGGGTGTAGGAAGAGATGGTCAAACTGTTGGAGCCCAGCGCTTCGAACGAGTCTCCTATAAATGCACTCATGCCGCCGGTGAGTGATACCACGCTGATCACACTGGCCACCCCGATGATTATTCCCAAGGTAGTCAGAAAACTCCTCATACGATTGGCGAATATGGCAATCAGCGCTGAGCGGAAGCTTTCGATTAGTGAAAAGAGCATAAGTCCGCCTCAATGCCTACTGTCTGAGAATATCCGGCCATCTTTTAATTCGACGACCCGCTTGCAGTGGTCTGCAATTTCAGTTTCGTGGGTGACTATAATCAGGGTGTGACCGTCATGGTGCAATCTATCAAACAGGATCATGATCTCGTCCGTCGTTCTTGAATCAAGATTACCCGTCGGCTCGTCTGCCAGAAGAATCGAGGGCTCGGTAACGAGCGCTCTGGCGATGGCGACTCGCTGACGCTGCCCACCCGACAACTGATTGGGGAAATGTGAGATCCTACTGTCTAATCCCACACGCTGCAGTGCCTCAAGCGCCAGTTTCTTTCGCGCTTTGTAGCTGATATTCCGGTAAACCAGAGGCTGCATGACGTTGGCCAGCGCTGTCGAGCGCGGCAGTAGATTAAAGCTTTGAAAGATAAAGCCGATTTCAAGGTTCCTAATTTCTGACAGTTCATTCTCTGTCAGGCTGTCAACATCCTTGCCGTTTAGATGATAGGTCCCAATCGAGGGTCTATCGAGACAGCCTAGGATATTGAGCATGGTTGATTTGCCCGATCCCGAGGAGCCAATGAAGGCCAGGTAATCGTTCTTGGCAATATGAACTGTGACCGAATCCAGAGCCTTCACTGTCTGACCCCCCATCTGATAGTGCTTCGAAATATCGATAAGGCTAATCAGATCCATATCAGTTCCCAATTCTGAATTGAAAACGGCCGCCTCTACCCCTTTGCTCTGGGTCGCCATCCTCGACTAGCTTTCCGATCCTGTCTCCATCAACGAGATTCCTGAGCTCACGATTCGGTCCGACAATGACGTCGACATCAGAATCTATCTCACTGAGAAGCTCCTGAAATTCATCATCTGATAACCCCACTTCGACCTTCGTTTTTTTTGCAACGCCCTGATCGTTGAGAAAAATAAAGTGATCACTCCTGTTTTCAGCTTTATCCTCTTCTAAAAGCACCGCTTCAACAGGTACGGCGGTCACCAGCCGATCATTCTGCGTGAAAATCTCCGCTCTGCAGGACATCCCGGGACGCAACGTCACCTCACCCGGATCATCTATATCGATTTTCACGACAAAGCTTAGGCCGGTCCGTCCTTGCGCAATTTTTGCCGTGTTTGCTATGAAGCGAACCGTGCCCTGCATCGGTTCATCGGGATAAGCAATAGCCACGATTTCTGCTTTCTGACCCACTCGGATATTCGCGATATCCGCTTCGTCGACCAGCACCTCAGTATAAATACTGGAAGGGTTGGCAATCGTCATCAGAGAGGAGCCGGGTATATTGGTCGAACTGGCTATCGCCGTCTCGCCAACTTTGATATCCAGGCTGGTCACAACGCCATCGATCGGAGAAATGATCTGAGTCTTCGACAAATTATCGAGCACCTGATCCAGTTGCGCGTTCGATTGGGCGAGCCTTTCCTGCGAGGAAAGATAATCGATACGAGCCAAATCAAGCTGGTTTCTCAAAGACTCATATTCTTCCTCTCCGATTAAGTCACGCCCGAAAAGCGCTTCGCTTCTTTGAAATTGCCTCTCAAGATTCTCAACCCGAACCTTCTGCCTTTCTATATCTATCGAGTTGATCCTCACGGCGGCTTCAGACTGCTCAAGTCCTGCCAAAAAGTTTTTGTCATCGACACGGAGCACTAAGTCACCAGGACTGACTGCTTCGCCTTCCTCAACGAACAATTCAGCCACCTTGCCTATGATCTCTGAACTGAGCATCACCTCTTCCTCATGAGCTAGAAAACCAGACGCCAAAATTGACGGGCTGATAACCCTGCTGGAGATACTTTCTACCAAAACTAATTTTTCAGCGGAAGATAAAGAGATAGAGATTGGAGCTAGACTGACAATGCCTGTAACGCCAATCAAGACTATAACCAGTGCTATGACTTTCTTTCTCATCGCGTCTACGCCGACCTAATGGTCTGTCCGGGGATTAGTTGTGACGATCATTATATCAAATCAGGATGCAACGAGATGCCTTCTATCGCAGTAAAGCATCTTCTTACCCTGTCTTTCAAAGCTATGAATTAGCCGGTCTAAGTCAAAAGATGAACTGCTTTTAATTCTGAAATCAGCGAATAGAAGTGAATCAATATTAGTAAAGATCAGCAATCACTCGCCACAGCCGGATCGAGAATATTGCGCTGGTAGCGACCCCTGTACACAAATTGATCCAGGATCTACGAATGCTTTGTTATCGCGTGGGCGCACATAGGGGTACGCGTGAGGATCGCCGATCTCGAATCGGCGCCTTTACACGTGGAGAACATAGGGGAGCGAAACTCCGAACGTACAACGCTAGGTACCTTCGACGTAGGCCTCAACACTGACCAAACGGAGTTCAAACGGGCCATCTGTCTTGTCGTACTGATAGAGTGCAAACTCCTTGATCTGACTTCTATCCAGTTTTGGCCCGTCAAGCTTGAATCCGCGAAATTGCGGAAGAAAGCGCTCAAATGGCACGTCAATAACATTGACCTCGCCCGGAGCAGTGTCAAAGTCAGCCCAGTAATTGATTCGCCGGCCACGCCAACGAGCATCAGTCTGCAGCGACCAGGTATATCGACGGCCATCAGCTTTAAGAGTGAGCCTAATTCCGGCGTAGTCTGACAGATCCAGCTCTAGGGGCTGAGAGCGGATTGAGCTGAAACCACCGCCGTTGGTGTTGGTATTCCCAGAAAAAACCAACTCAGACACAGTGATGTCGAAGCCGCCCTCGCTTTTGCCTCCCATCACGTTATCATTTTGCACGTACCACCCCACGTCCGGGCTGTCCTGCTCAAAAGCAGTAAGCAGCAAGGTATTCACAAGCTCCGGCTCCTCAGCTCGCAATGAATGACACAGCAGACAGGCGGACAGACCTGTCATGCCTAACTTACGCAAAATTGCTGTTATAGCGTAACTCATGTTGGGAGAACGCTAGCAATGGGAACGCAGTTCATTCAGTGACACACAACAAGCGGTCCCTTTTGCACCATTTTGGAGCAAAACAAGTTGTCTTTTCAGATGCGACTCACTATCTTTTAGGGTGCAATCATCAAGAGAACAATAATTCAAAAAGCAAAAACGCATGGAGAGAATAAA